>JBCDFF010000151.1:0-9378 GCA_039178415.1 Bacteroidota bacterium | reverse complement strand
TGGGGGTGTGTCACGGCGCCCAGGATGCGGCTACTTGAGCAGCACCAGTCGCTCGACCTGCACCACGTCGCCCGTCTGGAGGCGGGCGAGGTAGTAGCCGCTGGCGAGGCGGCTGGCGTCGAAGGTGACGCGGTGCTCTCCGGCATCCATCGCGCCGTCGTGGAGGCGCATCACCTGGCGGCCTAGCACGTCGTAGATGACGAGCGACACCTCGGTGGGGGAGGCCAGCGCAAAGCGGATCTCCGTGCTCGGGTTGAACGGGTTGGGGTAGGCCGAGAGGCTCCCCAGCGCCGATAGCTCGAAGGTCACCGTGCTCGTGTCGAGCACGGTCGCGCCGTCGAGGAGGTCACAGGCCAGGGTGTATTCCCCGGCGGCGAGACTGCTTCCTGCGCGGGCGCGCATGCCTGACGTTTCCCCGTTGGCGGGGACGGTGAACGTCATCGTCTTGAGGCCACGCGTCTGCCCCGTGGGAAGCGTGACCGTGCAGGCCACCGCCACGTCGCGTGGCACGGTGTCCGTGCTCGTGACGGTGCCGACCACCGTCACCTCGCTCTCGTCCACCTCCACCTCGATGTCGAGCGCGAGCACGCCGCCGCTCGGCTCGCCCACCTCCACGACGATCGGGGCGTCCACGGTGCCGACGGAGGTGCCGACGCCGAAGTCGTCCACGGCCCGGACGTAGTACTCCACGCCCGCGGACGTGACCTCCGAGGCCGGGATCTCTGCGGAGAAGGCGTCGCCGCTCGTGTTGGTCATGGCGACCTCCGTGTAGGAGATCTGGCCCACGCGCCGGTAGAACAGCGAGACGCCCGCCAGCGACGTGGTGTTGTCCGACGCGGTCGCCTGGATCGGGATCGCGGTGGCGTCCGTCGCGGACGTGACGGGGGTATGCGTCAGGTTGGGCGGCTGGTTGGGAAGCACGGCGATCTGGAACGGCGTGTCGCCCGGCGTCGTGGCCGGTGCGGAGACCGTGCTCTCGCTATCGGTCGCCGTGATGTAGTACTCCACGAACGGGTCGCGCACCGACGTGCCGGGGATGGTCGCCTGGTAGAGGTCGCCGCCCTGGTTCACCATCGGCGTGGACGTGTAGCTGAGGTCGCCGAGCGTGCGGTAGAACAGCGTCACCGCCTGCACGAACGGGGCCACGTTGTCCACCACGTCGGCTTCGATCGTGAGCGCGACGCCGTCGAGCTGGCCGTTGTCGCTCAGCGCGATCGTGGCGGGCGTGCGCGTGATCGTCGGCGCGGCCCCCGGCGTGTAGGTCGTCACGTCGGTGATGGGCGTGGTGTCGGTCTTCACCTCCACGCGGACGGTGCGTTCGATGCCGTTGCGGACAGGGTCGCTCGACCGGTAGCTGATGCGGTAGCTGTCCGAGATCAGGTTGGAGATGAAGTCGAAGACCTCGTCGAAGGGGTCGAGAATGTCGATGAGCTCGCCGTCGGTGGCGTCGGTGAGCGGCTGGAAGTCCGAGAACAGGGACTGCGAGACGACCGAGAAGAGCGTCGTGGACGTGTTCACGAGGGCCGTCTGCGCCTCGGCCTGCGTGGTCGGCCCCTGGAACGGTGTCTCGTCTGTGACGATGATGAACACCCGCTGCGCGCCCGGCCGGAAGTTGTAGCCGGTCGTCGACGCAACGATGGCCTCGAAGCCGGGCTCGAAGCTGCCGTCGATGGTGTTGCGCGGGTAGATCGTGTTGAGGAAGAAGTCCTCGTCGGTGGTCAGGTTGCCGCCGTTCTCGATGATCGGGTTGCCGCCGTTTGCGCTGGCTCCGTAGCGCGTGAGGCCAAGTGCGAAGTTGACCCCGGCGTCGGCGAGGTCGTTGACGAAGTCGGTGACGTTGTCTTCCACGGCGGCCTGCTCATCGCCCAGGCTCCCGCTGTTGTCGATGATGAAGACGATGTCCACGAGACGCACGCCGCCGCCCTCGTCGGGCAGGGTCACGCTGAAGAGATCGGTCTGCTGCACCCCGTTCTCAAAGACGCAGAAGTCCTCCGGATCTAGGTCGAGGATGGCGTCGCCGTTGGCATCCTCCACGACCACATCGAGGAAGATGCTCGGGAAGAGCTGCGCGTTGAGGCTGGTGATGGTCGCCGTTGTGGCGGTGGCCACGCTAGCGAAGTGGACGTTGCCGAGGTACCAGCCGCCGAACGCGTGCTGGTCGTCGCTGGTGAGGCGGAAGGCGAGGTGCAGCCGCTGCCCGGCGAAGCGGGTCAGGTCTACCTCCGCCATGCGCCAGTCGCTCGCGCCGCTGCGCGTGCTGACCGCGCGCCAGGTGATGCCGTCGGGCGAGACGAGCACCGTCCCGGCATCGTAATGGGACTCGATCTCAAACGCCTCCTCGAAGCGGAGGACCGACCGCTCGCCCCGCACGTTCGGGACCGTGATCATGGGGCCGGTGAGCCAGGCTTCGGCGTTGTTTGCGTAGCGGCCTTCGGAGCCGATGCCGACGACTTGGGCGGGGGCGCCAGCACCGAAGCGCTGCGGCACAGCGCGGGTGGTCCAGCCGCCGCTCAGCCTCCAGGCGGTGTCGGCAGGGTTGAGCCGGAGCTGCGGTACGGCCGGGGGGAGCGCCGCCCGGTCGGCAGCGGGTACTGCGAGCGAGCGTCCGCGCTCGGGGCCTAGGTCTGCTTGCTGGGCGAGGGCGGCGTGGTGCTCTGAGGCGATCAGGGCCAGAGCGATCAAGGTTAGGACTGATAGGCGCAGTCCCGCCGTAACGAATCGTTGCATAAGGTAGAAGGGAAGGAGGAGAAAAGAACTAGATACCCCTGTCAACACACGAGGCGGAAAGCTCCCAGTGCGATAGGTTGTTGATCAAGGTAGAGTTTGGTTGCGTAGCATTCAACAATCTGTAAAATTATTTTTATTGGGGTAACGTCTATACAATGTGTATCTAATGGGCGCGCCTATCCCTACCGTGGAGAGCGAGCGGTGGCAGGGCGTGGCGTGCGCGGCCTGGCCAGGTTCCTGTGCCTAGCTTGCTAGGCCACGTCTTCCTTGACGGGCATAGTGCCTGCGTCCGTGCGGACCGCCCTGCCGAGGCAGGGGGGTCTGGAACTGAGCGCCCTGCCTCGGCAGGGCGGAGACTCCGAGCCTCGTGCGCTTCGGAAGCGTCTACCGCGTCCGCACGAAGCGGCGCGTCACAACGCCGGCCGCCGTCGCGAGACGGGCGACGTAGACGCCGGGCGGAAGCGCCGCCACAGCAGCCTCGTGCCACCCCGCCGTGAGCGTACCGTCATAGAGGCGCGCGACCTCGCGGCCGAGGAGGTCGTAGACGGCGAGCCTCGCCTGGCCCGGCGTGGCCAGTGCGAAGCGCAGGGTGGTCGTCGCGGTCGCCGGGTTCGGATACGCGTCGAGGACCAGGCGGGGGGTGGGGCCGTCGTCTTCGTTGCTGGGGAAGACGGTGCCGGGAAAGAGGTGGCCTAGGATCACGTCGTGCTGCGCGCGCCAACTACCCCACGAGTGGCCCTCGTTGACTTCGAGGTACGTCATGTCGTAGCCCGCGTTGACAAACAGGTCGCGCATATCGCGGGCGTTGTCCTCGCCGTCGAAGAAAGTGCCGACGGTGAGCGCGACGCGGAGGCCCGGCGGTGGGGCCGTGGCGTAGCGCGTGAAGAGGTCCGGCGCGGTCCAGTAGGCAGGCGACTGGATGGCGAGGTTGCCGAACGTGTCGAACCGCTCGATGCCGAAGTAGGTCGCGCAGACGCCGCCGAGGCTCGTCCCGAGGACGGCGCGGCGGGTAGCGCGCGCGTCCGTCCGGAAGGCCGCATCGACGGCGGGCACGAGTTCGTCCGCCACGAAGGCAGCGAAGTCGGAGTTCTCGACGTATTGCTCCGCGCGGCGGTTCGTGCCCGTGTCCGGGTCGCGCGGGTCGATGAACACGGCGATAAGGGGAGCTACAGTGCCGTCGGCGATCACGTGGTCGAGCGCGGTCGGCATCGCGCCGAGGCGGTTGTCGCGGTACTCGTGGCCGTCGGTGACGTAGACCGTCGGGAGCCCCGTGAGGTCGGCGTAGGCGGCAGGCGTGTAGACGCGGTAGTTGACGGCGTAGCCGAGTGCGCCGCTCTCGATGCGCACGTCCCCCGTGATCGTGCCTGCGGGGACGGACGCGTCGGGAAGGGTTTCCGGGGGGAGGGTCCAGGCGGGCATGCGCAGCTCCGAGTTCGGCCCGAAGCCGCCCCACTGCTGGTGCGGATTGGCTGGGTCGAGGATCCAGTTCGAGCCGTTGAGGACGAATTTGTAGTCCAGGCGCGCATCGTCTGGGAACGAGGTCACGAGCCGCCACATGTCGCTCTGCCCGACGCGGACGAGGCTGTTGGCGATCCACCCAGCGTTGCCCCACGCGTTGAAGTCGCCGTTGACGACGATGCGGCTCGCGGTCCCGCGCCACAGGAACGCCACGTCCTCGCCCATGGCGAACGGGATCGCCTCGGCGGCGCGGAGGTCGGCCCAGAGCGCCTCCGTCGCCGCATCCCGCTCGGCCGCGTCCGCCATGGCTCCGATGGCATCGAGGCTGTCCACGAAGGCCTCGAAGGAGGCGAAGTCCTGGGCGGCTACGCCTGGGACGAGGGGCAGCAGAATAGCGCAGAGCAGGGCAGGGAGGAGGCTAGGGCGCAGCACGGGCGACAGCATAGGGGGTGGGGAGAAAACCAGCGAGCACGTCGCAACCTACGTCGATTCGCAGCCTCGCGTGGTTCTGAGCTCGGTTTTAGATGCCAGATTCCGGTGTAGAAACGAGACGCCTCGTCTCCGCAAACGGCAGGCCTCACGCCGCACAGAAAATCGTGCGCAGGGACGGAACGCATGAGTGCCATTGTCCGCGTCTGAACGGTCCGCAGTGCGCCTGGAATGGCTTTACCTGCGGCGTGCATTCTGCCGCCATGCCCAGCCTTTCGGTCCCTCCCACCCCCTACTCATGACCCTTCGGCTCCTCCTTCTTCTTCTGGCTGCACTCGTCGCGTGGGGCCGTCCCCTGCACGCCCAGGCCCCGCCCGACGTCAACGGCGACACGATCTACTTCGTGGACGGCGAGGCGGGCAGCGACAGCAATTCCGGGCAGCGCCTCAGCTCGGCCTGGAAGACCATCAACAAGGCCGCGCAGACGCTCCGCGCGGGCGACACCGTCTACATCCGCGGCGGCATCTACTACGAAAGCGTCTACCCCGCGCGCAGCGGCGTCACCTACGAGGCGTACCCCGACGGAGGCGGCTACGAGACGGTGGTGATCTCGGGCGCGGAGCCCGTCACCGGCTGGACGCGCGAGGCGGGTGACGTCTGGGCCTGGACCTGGGCGCCCGAGGACAACTGGGACACCCAGTTTGGCTGGTTCGCCATCCCTCCCCAGGAAGTCGCCACCACCAACGGCACCAAGGCGCACATCCTCCGCCGCGAACTGTTCTTCGCCGACCAGCAGCGCGAAATCCCAACGGGCACCCACCCGGCGTTCTTCGACGGCCACATGCTCGTCCCGTCCAAGGACCGAGCGCAGTTCGAAGGCGTCGCGCTCGACACCCTCGCTGAGATCAGCAGCTACGGCGCGTTCCTCGTCGAGACCAACCCAGCCGACCGCTCGCCTGTCCGCATCCTCGCGCGCTTCCTCCGCAACGGCGACCCGGACTCGTGGGAGCGTCCGCCGATGATCGCGGCGCGCGAGCACCTCTTCTGGCCCGGCGGGCGCGATGCCATCTGCGGGGCCGCTGGGACCCCCGGCGACCTCACCGTGCGCGGGCTCATCTTCCGCCACGCCAACGCCCGCGGCCAGGACGGGGCCCTTTGCCCCGGCGACCGCGGCTCGCTCATCGAAGACGTTACCGTGGAGCACACCAACGGCGTCGGCATCGACACCAACGGGCCCGGCCCCGAAAACGTCGGCGACGCGGGCGAGGACCACACCTTCCGCCGCGTCACGCTCCAGTACAACGGCCAGACCGGCATCTCGGGCGAGTGCGACCGCTGCCTGCTCGTGGACAGCAAGCTCTATCGCAACAACACCAAGTTCTACGAGCCCGGCTGGGAGGCGGGCGGCATCAAGATGTCGTACACCCAGGAGATGGTACTGCGCCGCGTCGAGGCGCGCGAGAATCGCGGCCCCGCCATCTGGTTCGACGCGCTCAACTACCGCAACGTGATCGAGGGCTGCACGGTGCAGGACAACTGGTTCGTCGGCATCCTGCTGGAATACTACACCATCGACTCGCTCGTCCAGCACAACCTGATCACCGGCACGCGGCGGCTCGACCTCTTCAACAACTTCTCCGTCGGTTCGGGGCTCATGACGCAGATGGCTCCGCGCAACACGCTCGTCCACAACACCGTGACAGGCAACGACGGCAACGGCGTCTTCCTGCTCGACCTCTCGTTCGAGATCGACGACCCCGTGAGCGCCGTCGGGCCAGGGTGGGACGAGTACTACGCCGGGCTGTACGCCGGCCTGGAGTCGGTCGTCTACAACAACCTCGTGGCGGGCAACGCGCAGCGGCGCGATGGCATCCTGAAGGGCGAGGCCTACGAGATCCAGATCCAAGACACCAAGCGCTCTTGGCTGCGCACGCTCGACCTCGGCGGCAACCGCTACGAGGACCACAGCGGCGACCCCGCCCCGCCGGTCGGCTTCGCCAAGGGCATCTCGTTCGCGACGTACACCTTCGAGGAGGACGACTTCCGCCCAACCGACGACATCGCCACCTGGCAGAGCTTCATGCAGACGGCCGAGACGGACGCCTTCCTGGCGTTGAGTGCCACCGAGATCGCAGGGCTAGAGAACGGCACCAACTGGCAGCAGGGCCCCCGCTTCGGCGACGCGGAGGAGATCCCCGTCGAGGCCGCCTGCGAGACGGGCGACTGCGAGCTCCACTGCTACGCCTACATCGGTGCCAGCCCGGACGCGCTCCTCACGGAGGGCTACCTCGACGGCTCTGCCGCCGCGACGTGTGGCGGCAGGCCGGTGGAGCCCCCGCCGCCGCCGCCTCCACCTCCGAGCACGGAAGGCCTGATCGCTGAAGCTGGCTTCTTCCGGATCGAGCAGAGCAATGCCTTCGCCGCGGCCGAGGTGAGGTTCTCCGTCGAGCTCGACGCTACGCCCATCGTCGTGGTGCCCTCGTTCTCCGAGAACGATGCGGAGCCCGCCGTCACGCGCGTGCGCAACCTCTCCAAGGACGGCTTCGACGTGTGGATCGACGAGTGGGACTACCTCGACGGCGAGCACGGCGAGGAGACGATCCCCTACCTCATCATGCTCGAAGGCACCTACCAGCTCAGCGACGGCCGCCTCGCCGAGGGGGGGCGCGTCCGCAACGTCGGCAGCGGCTACACGGCCGTTCCCTTCGACGCGCCGTTTGAGGTGCCGCCGGTGGTCTTCGCGCAGGTGACGGCGCTCGCCGAGACGGGCGACCAGATCTCGCGCGCCGTGGTGGCCCGCGTCCGCAACGTGACTACGACGTCGTTTGAGGTGAAGCTCCAGGGCGAGCGTGCGGGCTCGCCCGACTTCGGCCGCGAGCACGTCTCCTGGATCGCCCTCGCCGACGGTGTCTCGACGGGCGAGGGGGTGCCGGCCGTCGGCGTCAAGAGCGGCGAGGTGGACAGCAACTGGGAGTTCTACCCCTTCGGCACCGACCAGCCGACGCCCGGCACCGAGCCGGTCGTGCTCGTGCAGACGCAGACCGAGAACGGGGGCGACCCTGTCGTGGTGCGCTACCGCAACCTCACCGACACGAGCATCGAGGTGCGCCTCGCCGAGGACAACTCAGACGGCCAGGGTATCACCCACGTCAACGAGACGATCGGCTACGCGGTGCTGCCCGAGCAGCGGCTCTTCGGCACTGCCTTGGGCGACAGCACGCCGGCCGTGCGCGGCAACACGCTCGGCACCGCGCAGGTCTTCCCCGTGCAACTCCTCGGCAGCTATCCCAACCCGGCCGTCACGCAGGCCCGCATCCGCTTCTCGCTCGATACGTCGCAGGCCGTCCGCGTAGAGGTGTTCGACCTCACGGGTCGCCGCGTCGCGACGCTCGTGGACGGGGTGCGCGAGGCCGGCCTCCAGGAGGCCGTCTTGGACACGGCGGGTCTGGCGAGCGGGATCTACGTCTACCGCCTCACCAGCGGTCGCTTCATGACCACGCAGCGCCTGACCGTCGTCCACTAACCGACCGGCACGACGCTCCCTACTCCAGCGCTGCCTGGTCTCGCCCGCGCCGCTCCGATCCGTCGGGGCGGCGCGGTTGCGTTGAGGCAGGCGCCGAGGTCCGTTGAACAATCGGCGGAGGGCACGGCGATCGGCATGTCTCCGGTTGTCCGGTCTAGGCCGGGGCGGTACCTTGTGCTGATGGTTTCGGCGCATGTAACCGCTTAGATCGGGTCTAACTATGCCCTGTCGCCGCGACCTGCTCGTGTGGCCGCTCCCCCCTCACAGGCCTGCTCGTCTTACCGCCCCGTATGCTCGACGCCTTTCTATTCTTCCTGTTCGCGGCGTTCGCCGTGCTCGGCGGAATCGGCCTCCTGGTCACGCGCAGCCCCATCCACGCCGCGCTCTCGGTGGTCGTGACGATGTTCTCGATCGCGTGCCTCTACCTGACGCTCAACGCGGCGTTCATCGGCGTCATCCAGATCCTGGTCTACGCGGGCGCGATCATGGTGCTGTTCCTGTTCGTGATCATGCTCCTCAACCTCGACGCGATGCCGTCGGTGAAGGACTTCCGGTGGGGCCAAGGCGTCGCGTTCGTGCTCGGCGTGGGCGTGGTGGCGCAGCTGCTCGCGCTCGTGGCGGTCCGCTTCGACGCGGTGCCGGAGGCGGTGGCGCCCGAGGCCGCTGCCGCCAACGCCTCCGCGGCCTCGCTCGGCGCGGTGCTGCTCACCGACTACGCCTACCACCTCCAGATCATCGGCCTGCTGCTGCTCGCCGCTACCATCGGCGCGGTGCTGCTCGCGAAAAAACGCTTCGCCTGAGGTCCCAGGTCTGAGGTCGCAGGTCCCAGGTCAATGCGGGACCCAGACCTTTGACCCTCGACCTTCGACCTTCGACACCTCCTCATGACCCTGCCCCTCGCCTGGTACCTCGTGCTCTCGGCCACCCTGTTCGGGATGGGCGTGCTCGGCGTGCTGCTCAAGCGCAACGCCATCGTGGTGTTCCTCTCGGTCGAGCTGATGCTCAATGCGGTCAACCTGACGCTCGTCGCGTTCAGCCAGGCCCACCTCAACGTGGACGGGCAGCTCTTGGTGTTCTTCGTGATGAGCGTGGCCGCCGCCGAGGCCGCCGTCGGGCTGGCCATCGTGATCGCGCTCTTCCGCAACAAGCTCACCGTCACCATCGACGAGATCAACCTGTTTAGGGGCTAGCGCCCGTCGCAGGTCTGAGGTCGCAGGTCGCATGCAGGACCTGACCTTCGA
>JBCDFF010000150.1:0-9387 GCA_039178415.1 Bacteroidota bacterium | reverse complement strand
TCTACGGGCAGAACGCGCAGTCGATGCTCAAGCTCGGACGCGCGCAGGCGGCGGTGATGCTCGCCGCGATGCACCGCGAATTGCCCGTCACGCAGTACACGCCGAAGGAGGTCAAGAAGTCGGTCACGGGCAACGGCAACGCGTCCAAGCAGCAGGTGTGGTTCATGGTGAAGAGCCTGCTCGCGCTCACCGAGTCGCGCGGCCTCGACGCCTCCGACGCGCTCGCCGTCGCGCTCTGTCACGGCCATCGCGTCCACCAGGGACCGACGGGCACGTTCAAGAACTGGAAGAGCTTCGTCGAAGCCAACCAGGACCGCATCATCGAGTAGCGCGGACGGCCCCCAAAGCAGCGCGGCGGCGGGACCGAAGCCCCACCGCCGCGCGCTCAACCAGGAGCCCGGTGCTACTCTCGGAAGCGCGCGGTGCCCGGCACGGCGAAGTCGCGACTCGACGCGTCCGCGACAATCACGTAGTCCTCCGACGTGGCGCACGCCTCGAAGGTCTGCTCGCCGGTGCCGGTGCCGAGGTCTGTCGCTGCGCCCGTCGCCGGGTCGAAGCACCAGAGCTGGGCCGTGCCTTCCGAAAGGACGCCGAGGTCGATGGTGATTGCCCGCTCGTCCGGGGCGTAGGCGATCAGCGAGGAGCCGTCGTTGGCGACCGAGATCACAGCGTAGCCCGTGGCGAGGTCGCCGCGCCCGCCGCGCAGGGCCGACTCTGCCTCGAACTCATAGTCGGGGATGAGCCGCGCGAAGGGGCGCGAGCGCATCAGGCTCGCCAGGTGCGTCATCGAGCGGGCACCAGGCGCGTCGAGCGCGCCCTCCCAGCCGTCGTCGAACAGCCAGATCGGCCTGTTGCCGTAGAAGTGGCCGAACGCACCGCCGAGGATGCTGACGTAGGCCTGGTAGCGCAGCTCGCGGGGCGTCACGTCAAACTCGCCCTCGTAGTGGCCCTCGAAGAAGACGAACGGGAGCCGGTCGTCGCGGAAGTAGTCGTTGATGACGGCCTCGGGGACTTCCTGCGGCGGGTAGCGGTAGGTCGTGTTCATGTCGAGGCCGAGGTAGCCGTAGACGTCGAGGCCGCTCTCTTGGCCACCGTGGCCGGTCCAGAGCTGCGAGGCGCCGGCGTCCTCGATGCCGCTCTTGAGCGCGTCGTACTCGTCGACGAGGTCGAACAGGCCGTTCGGCCCCCAGTCGCCGCCGGCAGCCCAGACGATGTTGGGCTGGTTGCGGTAGCGCGCGCCGAGGAAGGCCCCGTAGGCGCGTAGGTTGTTCGGCCCGTTGGCGTCGATGGCGCTGCCCCAGCCGTCGTTGCCTTGCTGCCAGCCGGTGTAGGCGGGGAAGGCGAAGACGACGATGTCGCGCGCCTCGGCGTAGGCGAGGAAGTCATCGACCAGCGTCCAGTACGCCTCGTTGGGGTCGGTGAAGTCGAGTTCCGTGCCGTCCACGGTCGAGTTGAAGGGCGGGTTGCCGTAGACGTTGTTGTGCGGGGGCGTCTGGTCCGAGAAGGCGGCCTCGATCAGGTTGACGTAGAGGGCGTTGAAGCCACGCGCCTCGCGGTCGTCGAGGTAGCGCACCATCTCCTCACGGGTCAGGTTGGCGATGGCCGACCAGGCCGCGTCGCCGCTGAGGAAGACCGGCGTGCCGCTGGCATCGGCGAGGTAGCGCCCGTCGACGAGTTGGAGCGGGTAGCGCAGGTCGGTAGGTCCGACGGGGGTCGGCGTAAGGGGGGTGTCGTCGTCGGAGCCGCGAAGGAAGTCGCAGCCGGCCATCCAAGGCGCTGCGACGAGCAGGAGAAGGAGCACCCCAGCGGCGAAGCGCCAGGGACGATGCGGGTGGAGCATAGCAGGGAGCGAGAGAGCGAGACGTCGTCGGGAGAGCATCGGCGGCGTGAGAAAAACCACACCGCGCTCCCAGGGTACCGATTGGCCCTCTATTCTGTCGCGTCTCTGCACCAATTCGCCCCCGCTGAATGGGCTTTGCGCCTATGGACGGGCCAGCTGTCGCAGAAGCGTACCGCCACGTGAGACTAAATCCCAACGGCCTTGCACCCCCCGATGGTCTTGGGCCGTGTGTCCCTCAACCCCGCTTCGTGCGTTCTACTTGGGGGCATCCGCGCGCGTCACCTGCGCGTGGCGCGTATCACCTACTGGTAGAAATCGCCTACTCGTAGAAGATGCCGCGCTCCTCGTCGCGGACCCGCACGACGTCGGCCACCTCGCCGCGGTCGAGCGCCCTGTTGCTCATCATGTGGACGAGCTGGGCGATCTGGCGGTCTTTCTCCGGCGCCTGGTTCCACTCGGGGTGCGCCTGCTCCACCAGCGACACCAGGATGCGGAGGTAGGGGAAGCGTTCCTCCTTGGAGCCGAGCGTGGCGATGGACTCGGCGAAGAGTTGGGCATTGCGTCCAACCTGACGGTCCAGAATCTTTCGGTCGGTGACCATGGCCATAGAGACAGGAAGGCGGAGGAGAATGGGCGGACATCGGTCTATACCGGGGACGATGTGTAGGGTTCTCCCCGAGTGGGCCGCATCGGACGAATTCAAAAGCACGCGGCTGCCTGCCCTCCAGAGCCCCATCCCTACCCCGAACCTGCCTGTGCAACGCCCGTAGATTGCGGCTGGCTTTCGTTTCACGTTTCCCGACCGTCCCCTATGTCCGCTCGCGTCCCCTACCGGCTCGACGAACTGCCCGTCGTGCTCCCGTACTACCGGGCAGCGCGCGCGGCGGAGCGGCTCGGCAAGGGCGACCTCGTCTACTATGGCCCCATGCCCCCGTTCTATGGAGTTGGCGAGGTGGTGGGCGAAGTGGGCGGCTTCGTGGTGGTCGACTTTCGGGGGACGGGCCTCTTCGGCGTGCACGAGGAGACGCTCAACCCAGCCTACGTGCAGCCTATCCCGAGCGAGCACCTCGCTCGCATCTAGCACACGTCCAGACACCCAGCACACGTCCGGCATCCACCGCATGCTCGGGCGCTGTCACACGATGCGACGCCCGGCGCGTCAGGTTGAGACGAGCGTAGCCCCCCTACCAACCCACCGTGCTGGTTGGGCGCGCGAAAGACTATGCCGTCCCGAGACCGGGCTTCGGCATTCCGTCAGGCTGGGATGACGCGCGTTGGCGTGCTCTTTGGGGAGGTAGGGGACGTCTGCCCCCACACCCGTCCTCCCCGCCCCCATGCGCCGCCTCAGCCTCCTGCTCTTCGCCTGGATCCTCGTGCTCTCGCTCGTTGCGTGCCAGCCTGCGGTTGAAAGCGCCCCGGTTCCGACCCTGGACGTGGCGGAAGAGGTGGCGACGCCCAGCCTGCGCGTGAGCGTGGTCGACGGCATCGGCGGCTACGTGGAAGACTTCGAGGACCGCGCCCGCGTGGAAGCCGTCTGGCACGCGCTAGCCGACGGCGAGGCCGAGACGCGAGTGTATGCGCAGCCCGGTGGCATGGAGGCGGCGTCGCAGTACCACCTCACCATCGAGGCGACGCGCCCGGCAGCGCCCGGCCCCACGGACGTGGCGGGCACCGTCGCACGCCTCACCCCATCCGCAGACGGCTTCGACGCGCGTGCTTTCCAGGGGCTCCGCTTCGCCCTGCGCGGCACGCCTGGCACCTACATCGTGCAACTCGGCTCCGCGCGCGTGGACGACTACGACCACTTCAACGCCTACGTCACGCTCACAACAGCCGAGTGGACGCGCTTCGAGGTGCCTTTCGGCCAGTTCGGGCAAGAAGGCTACGGCCAGCCCGTCATGTGGACCGGCAACGACCTCGTTCACCTCGCGTTCTTCGCCAACCAGGGCGGCGCCGTCACCTTCGAGGTAGACGATGTTCTTTTTTTCTGATAAATTATTTTTGTTGCACTTAAGTTAATCCCCGTACAGGTAATATTGAAATAATAGACTCGGTCTAGGTAGGGGCCGAGCCTGGAGGGTAGAGAGAATGATGCGCCGCAACGCAGAGCGGTGCAACGAGGCCCCTGCGCGGGACATGCATGCAGGCCTGGTGTGCCAGACACGCCCCGGCTTGCGCATGACGCAGGAGCAGCGTGGCACCCCGAGGGGATCCCATTCCCTTCGCACTTGCACTTCTCTCTTTCCTCTCTCCTATCATGCGGATCTCTCTACGCCTAGCAGCGCTGTGCGCGCTGCTCATCCCTGGCCTTGCGTTCGCGCAGACCGCCCAGGTCCAGGTCATCCACAACAGCCCCGATCCTGACGCAGCAGTGGTCGACGTCTACATCAACGGCGACCTCGCCATTGACGACTTCGCCTTTAGGACCGCCACGCCGTTCATCGACCTGCCTGCAGACGTCGAGCTTCTGATCGACGTCGCTCCCGGCACTTCGGCGAGCGCTGCGGAGACACTCGGCACCTTCCCATTCACGCTCGAAGAGGGTGTCAACTACCGCCTCATCGCCACGGGCGTGCTGAGCCCAGACGCCTTCTCGATGAACCCCGACGAAATCCCGACGGCGTTCACGCTCCTCGCGGAAGCTGAAGCAGCCACCACCGTCGCGGAGGGCTCGGTGGGCTTTTCGATCAACCACGGCTCGCCCGACGCGCCGACGGTCGACATCGAGGCACGCGGCGTGATCACGCTCGCCACGGCGGCCTACACCGACATCTCGGGCCTCATCACCGTCCCCGAAGCGGACTACATCATCGACGTGAAGCCGGCTGGTGTCGACTTCGTGGTCGCGTCTTTCAAGGCACCGTTCAACGGTCAGGGCGGCGGAGCGGGCATCGTCCTCGCCTCGGGCTTCCTGACGCCCGACGACGACCAAGGGGGCGCGGCCTTCGGGCTCCTCGCCGTCACGCCGACCGGCCGCGCCGAGCTGCTCCAAGCCGCTCCCGCAGCGACGGCACCGGTTCAGATCATCCACAACAGCCCCGACCCCGCGGCTGAGGTGGTTGACATCTACCTCGACGGCGAACTAGCCGTGGACGACCTGCCGTTCCGTCGTGCCACGCCCTACCTCCCGCTCCCGGCCGAGACGGCCATCGAGGTCGCGGTGGCACCGGGCACCTCGCAGAGCGTCGAGGAGGCACTCGACACGTTCCCGCTCGTCCTCGACGCGGGAGTCAGCTACCAGGCCATCGCGACCGGCGTCCTCGACCCCGCCGGCTTCTCGATGAACCCGGACGAGGTCTCGACGGCCTTCACGCTGATCATCAACACGCCGGCCCGCATGATGGCGTCCGACCCGGACCTCGTCGAGTTCGCCGTGGTGCACGGCTCGCCCGACGCGCCGACCGTGGACGTGATCGCGCGCGACGTGGCCACGCTCGCCACGGTGACGTTCCAGGATATCACCGGCTATGTCGGCGTCGCGCCTGACGCCTACACGATCGACATCGCCCCGGCCGGGGGTGCGCCGATCGCGTCGTTTGCTGCCGACCTGAGCGGCGCTGGCGGGGCCGCCTTCACGATCCTCGCCTCGGGCTTCCTCTCGCCAGACGACGACCAGGACGGCCCAGGCTTTGGTCTGCTCGCGGTGCTGCCGAACGGCCGCGCGGCGCTGCTCCCCGCCACCGATCTGCCCGAGGGCGACGGCGTCCGCGCAGGCACGGCGGACGCGGAGGCGCTCCCGACGGCGCTCACGCTCGACGGTGCCTATCCGAACCCGTTCGCCACCAGCGCGCGCATCGGCTTCGGCTTGCCCGCCGACGCTGAAGTGACCGTCCGCGTCTACGACCTGCTTGGCCGCGAAGTGATGTCGGTGCAGCGCTCCGTCGCCGCTGGCGTGGCGCAGGGCGTCGAGGTCGAGGCATCGGCGCTGGCGTCCGGTACGTACGTCTACCAGGTCGAGGCCCGCATGGCTGCCGACGTGCAGACGCAGACCGGCCGGATGACCATCGTCAAGTGACCGGCGTCACATGACCCACTGAGGGCAGCAGGCCCGTAAGCCTGCGTCCTACTCGCCGCGCGGGCCGAGGCACAACCGTTGCCTCGGCCCGCGCTGTGGTTTCGGAGCGTGCGCTTCGGCACGCGGCCGCCCCTTCGGGAACGCGAGGCGGCCTGAGGGCTACCGGGACGGCTGACTTCCCTTGCTCTCTACCCCCGCTCTCATGCCGGATTCCCTCGTTGTCTGTCGCCTCGGACGTATCGGCTATCCCGCCGCGTGGGACCTCCAGCGGCGTGTGCAGGCGCGGCTCATCGCGGCGAAGCGCGCTGGCGAGGCCGATGGCCTGCCGCACGTGGCCCTCGTGGTGGAGCACCCACCGGTCTACACGCTGGGCAAGAACGGGGACGCGGCGCACCTCCTGCGCTCCGAAGCTGCCCTCGCCGAGGTCGGCGCGACGTTCGTACCCACCGACCGCGGCGGCGACATCACCTTCCACGGCCCGGGCCAGTTGGTCGTCTACCCGATCCTCGACCTCGACCGCATCGCCTACGCCGACGGCACACGCGGCTCGGACATCCACCGCTACCTCCGCGAACTCGAAGAGGCGATCATCGAGACGTGCGCCACGTACGGCCTGGACGCGGGGCGCGTCGACGGGCGCACGGGCGTGTGGATCGGCCCCGACGGGCGTGGCCCCGAGCGCAAGGTCTGCGCGATGGGCATCCGGTGCAGCCGCTGGGTCACGATGCATGGCCTCGCCCTCAACGTCAGCACCGACCTCGGCTGGTTCGACCACATCGTGCCGTGCGGCATCGCCGACCGCGGCGTGACCTCGCTCGCCGAAGAGACTCCGCAGATGGTCACGCTCGGCCAAGCCGCCGACCGCCTCCTGCCCCGCCTCGCCCTACGGTTCGGCCTGGCCACCACGGAGCGCCGAGGCGATGCCGCGCACGCCTGGCTCGACGCGTTCGCCGCGCCCGAAGCCGTCGGATGAGCCGGGGGACGTCAATGAAACGGCGCACGCGGGTGCTCGTAGTTTTCAGCGTCACACTTCGCCAGGCAGCGGGACTTGCCCGGCGCGCCCCCCTTTCCTTCCAGCCTTCTCCCTACGATGGCCGACTTCAGCATCGAGCAGTTTGCGCGCACCCTCCTGATCGAGAGCCTCTTCTACGACGAGGAGTACAGCGCCCTCGGCAACGTGAGCCTCATCGACCCTGAGCAGACCCGCGAGCGTTTCCTCGCCTCGTTCGACCCCGAGCGCAACCTCTACCTCATCGAAGAAGCCATCGAGTGGGAGGACCTCGACGCCGACCGCGACGGCGAGATCGACTACGCGCTGGCCGTGGACGGCACCGAGCACGGCACCTACGACGACCCCTCCGCCGCAGCGGAGGAACTCCTCAAGCTCGCCGCCGAGCACGGCCTCACGCCGACGTTCATGATCCTCTTCGAGGAGGACGAGTTTTAAAAGGGGGAGGCCCTGGAGCCGTGTGGCCGTGTTTGAGGCCGTGCCGCCATACCAGGACACGGCTACACCGTCACAGTCGTCCACGCGCGCCAGGCGAGCACGGCCCAGCCCATGATGAACGCCACGCCGCCGATCGGGGTGACAGCTCCCATGATCGGGGTGTCGGTGAGGACGAGCACGTACAGGCTGCCAGAGAACACGACGATCCCGCCCACGAAGAGCCATCCGGCCAGACGCACGTCGAGGCCGTTGAGGAGCAGCACCCCCATCACGAGCAGGGCGAGGGTGTGGAGGAGGTGGTAGAGCACGCCGGTCTTGAACGCGGCGAGCCGCTCCGGCGTGACGGTGTTTTCCAGTCCGTGCGCGCCGAACGCACCCGCCACCACGCCGAGGCCCCCGAGGACTGCGCTGAGGGTGAGCAGCACACGCGCTGACTGGAGAAGGGCTGGAGCAACGTCGAGGGGGGGCATCAGGGTGTCGGATCTGGGAACAGGGCGCGGGAAGGAGGACAAAACCCCATGACGCAGTCTAGCACGTCTAGGATCGCATCGTAGGCGCGCTCGTCTGAGTCGGCGGCATGCCGAACGCGGGCCCGGTCCAGGAGATCGTAGAGCCTTTCGCGTCCGGCGTTCTCGTCTCGCAAGACAAGGACCAGGGCATACAGCGACGCATAGGGGTCCGCCGCCTTGAGCGCGCGCTCGACACGCCGGTCGTCCCCTGTCACGATTCCGATTCGCGAGTCGTGATCTCGAAAGGGCGCGTGCGGTCGTTGAGCTTCAGCGTGTACGCGCCGGGCCGGTACCGCCCATCGAGCGGGAGGTAGAACCGATACGGGCGCACGACCTGCGTGCAGAACGCTCCCTTCGGACGCCGCATCGTGAGCATCACCGTGACGAGGTTGCCCGCGCGCTCCTGCTCCACACCCGAGAGCTCTGAGCAGCCGTCTGGGAGCGCGCCCTTCACGAGCACCTCGACAGGGAGGCCGTCGTCGGTCATGCGGCCGAGTGGGGCTGGGCGGACGTGCAGCGTGTCTACGACGGCCGGGTAGCTGAAATACTCCTGCGTGGTGTCGCGTGGGGCGAGCGCGAGCGTCTCGCGGGTGTCGGATCCGTCCTCGAAGCGATGCCCGAAGGTGTCGTCGGGCGCGGTGGCGCGGTCGGAGCCGCCGCACGCCGCCAGCGCGGTCAGGGTGAAGAGAACCAGAGCGGGGCGGATCATGGCAGTCACAGAGCCAGCCGTCATGACGAGGGCGCGTCGAGAAGTGCGATCTGCTCGTAGCCGTCCTCAATGAGTTCGCGCGGCGCGTCGCCCCAGAGGCGTTCGAGGTCGTAGAACGCGCGCTTCTCGGCAGTGAACACGTGCACCACCACGTCCACGTAGTCGAGGAGCACCCACACGAGGGACTGGTAGCCCTCGCGGTGCCACGGCAACTCGCTGGTCTCCCCTTTGATGTCCATCCGGACGCCGTCGGCAATCGCCTTGATCTGGGTGTCTGAGGTGCCGGTGCCGATCACGAAGAAGTCGGCCACACCTGAGACGCCGCGCAGGTCCAGCACCGTCACGTCCTCGGCTTTTTTGTCCAGCATTGCCTCGACGGCCAGTTCGACGAGCGTGCGCGTGGCGTCCGAGGTCGGGCGCGGCTTGGGAGCGTCGGGGCGGGTGGACTTCGTCGAGGCGTTGGGCATGGGCGGACGGGCAGGTCGGCGAGGGTAGAGAGCAGTGCGTTGGGAGGAGTAGGGCGCTCAGAAGCTACGCCCAATCGTGGCGGTGAGTTGCCTGCGTGGCTGCCAGCAAGCCGGTGCGCTTGAGGGCGTTGGTCGCTAGCCGTCGGGTGCCCGACGGTGCTGGGTCACCCGCAGGTGCTGGGTCACTCGAAGGGACGCAGCGTGGCATAGTCGCAGCCGAGGACGACGCTGGCGTCGAGGTAGAGGTCGCGAAGCTCCTCGCGGACGCGCACCTCCGGCACGCCAAGGGCCGCGGCGACCTTGCGCGCCGCCGCGCGGTCGCCGATCCGGTCGATCACCTCCGACGTCGCCACGCCAAAGCCCGGGACGTTGCCACTGGCGACGACATCGAAGCCCTGGT
>JBCDFF010000149.1:0-9422 GCA_039178415.1 Bacteroidota bacterium | reverse complement strand
CTTCGACCTTCGACCTTCGACCTTCGACCTTCGACCTTCGACCTTCGACCTTCGACCTTCGACCTTCGACCTTCGACCTTCAGCCAGATGCCAGTCTCTCGCCGTGCCTTTCTCGCCGTCAGTGCCTTGGTGGGCGTCGGTGCGCCCCTGGGTGCGGTGCCAACGGCGTGCGTGGCACAAACGCCGTCGGACTCGAGCGCGCCACAGCCGGTCTCGGACGCCGAGGCCATCACGGTTGAGGTCGTGGCTGAGGCGGAGAAGGTGCTGGGGCTCGCATTCACGCAGGACGAACGCGAGCAGATGGTCGGCGAACTCCGCCAGGCCCACGCCATGATGCAGGCGCTTCGCGAGGTCAAGGTTCCCAACGAGATCGTCCCCGCGGTGCTGTTCGACCCGACCGTAGGAGGCGAGGCGGTTCCCGCGCCCCCCGATGTCGTGATCCCGCCCGATGCAGAGGGGGCGGCCGACACCGGCGTATCGCTGCGCGACAACGATCTCGCCTTTGCGAGCGTAGCGACCCTTGCCGGACTCCTGCAGAGTGGTTCGGTCACCTCGCTACAACTCACCCGCATCGCCCTTGATCGCCTCACACGTCTCGACGCTGACCTGCGTGCTGTCGTCACCCTGACCGAGGAGCGGGCGCTGGAGCAGGCGCGGAGGGCCGACGCCGAACTCGCCGCAGGGGTGATTCGCGGACCGCTCCACGGCATTCCCTACGGAGCAAAAGACCTGCTGGCCGTGCGCGGCTATCCAACGACGTGGGGCGCGACGCCATACGTAGACCAGATGATCGACACCGACGCGGCAGTCATCGAACGGCTTGACGATGCCGGCGCCGTCCTGGTCGCCAAGCTCTCGCTCGGGGCGCTCGCGATGGGCGACGTGTGGTACGGCGGGACGACCATGAGTCCGTGGAACACCGACGTCGGGTCCAGTGGCTCGTCGGCGGGGCCGGGGGCGGCCGTTGCGGCGGGCGCGGTGCCGTTCGCGATTGGCTCGGAGACCTATGGCTCCATCGTCTCGCCCGCGACGCGCAACGGCATCACGGGCTTCCGCCCGACGTTCGGCACGGTGAGCCGCCACGGCGCGATGGCGCTGTCCTGGAGCATGGACAAGCTCGGCCCCATGACGCGCTCCGCCCTCGATGCGGCCCTGGTCTACGACGCGGTCCGCGGGGCCGATCCGCGTGACCCGACCACCCGCGACGCGCCCTTCAGCTGGCCCCGGGCGGTGACGAGCCTTCGCGTTGGCTACGTGGCCGACCTCTTCGAAGAATCCGACAGCTACACCGGTGTAGGCCGCGACCTCGACCTCGCCACGCTCGACGCCGTTCGTAGCCTGGGCGTGACGCTGGAGCCGGTCGTGTGGCCGAGCGACGTGCCTGTGCAGCCGCTGCTGATGGTGCTCATGGCCGCGGCCGCGGCCGCCTTCGACGACCTCACCCGATCCGGTGCCGACGATCTGCTCGTCGCCCAGCACGCCAACGCCTGGCCTAACTTCTTCCGGGCCGCCCGTTTCCTTCCCGCCGTCGAATACGTGCAGGCGAACCGCGTTCGCACGCTGCACATGCGCGACGTCGCTGCGGCCCTCGACGGCCTCGACGTGGTGCTCGCGCCGTCGTTCAATGGCCCGACGCTGCTGCTGACCAATCTCACGGGACACCCGGCGGTGTGCGTACCGAACGGCTT
This sequence comes from Bacteroidota bacterium, assembly GCA_039178415.1. Taxonomy (GTDB): domain Bacteria; phylum Bacteroidota; class Rhodothermia; order Rhodothermales; family Rubricoccaceae; genus JBCBEX01. Next base: position 7,734 of record JBCDFF010000149.1, on the reverse strand, counting down.
CCTCCCGGTCGGCGAGGCCAGCGCTGACGACCCGCGCCGAGCGCCGCACTCGATCACGTTCATCGGCGGGCTCTACCGCGACGCCGCCGCGCTTCGCCTCGCGGAGGCCTACCAGCGTGTCACCGATTACCACACCCGCCGCCCGCCTGTACGATGACGCCGGTCCGTTTGATTGGTCCGTGGGTGCTCTGCTGGCTCCTCGTGCCCATCGCCGCAGCGCAGAAGCCGGTAGCGATTGCAACGCTGCCCGGCGCGCCGACCGCGGCCGAATCGTACGATGCGCGGCTCGTGCGCAGCATATATGCGATCGACGCACCGGCATTCGTGCACACGATGGAGGGCGTCCATGTGGGGTCGGTGCCGCTCTTCATCGCCACACCGCTCGCTGCCTGGGGGGGCACACTCGTGGCCGGGTCGGACCCCGAACCAGCGCTCGCGCTCTCGGCGGCGTGGGTGGGCACCTTCGGAACGATCGCGCTGCTCAAGAACACCATCCGTCGCCCCCGCCCCTTCCTCGTCCTCGACGGCATCGAGCAGCGCGGCGCAGGCCCGACCGACGTGATCGACCGCTACAGTTTTCCATCCGGGCACGCAGGGCTCTCGTTTACCATCGCCACGTCGCTGAGCTTGTCATACCCCGCGTGGTACGTCATCGCACCAGCTTACCTCTGGGCCACGGCGACGGCGCTGAGCCGCGTCTGGCACGGCGTCCACTACCCGTCGGATATCGTCGTAGGTGCGGTGCTCGGAAGCGGAATCGCTTTGGGCATGCACGCACTCGTGGAAGCGTTCGTGGACGAGGGCGACGACGCGTCAGCGGCGATGCCGCGACCTCCGCTGGTCAGTTTGACGATACCGCTCCGGTGAGGCTGGCTGCGGTGACAATCGTTGACAGGACAGCGAACGGTGGGTGACAACCCAAGGCAACCGGTTCCGTTTCTTGGAAGCGTTCGTCACACCACAACTCGTCATGCGCCTCGCCGTTTTCCTGCTACTGCTCTACGTGCCGCCCGCGCTCGGCTTCGTGCCCCACTCCACGAATGAGCCAAACAGCGACTGGCAGCGCATCGTCGACCTGCGCGGCTCCTGGCAGTTCCGGCTGGGGGACGACCTCGCCTGGGCCTCCGGCGATGACGACGGCGCGTGGGAGTCGATCTTCGTGCCTGCGGCGTGGGAAGACGAAGGCTTCTGGGGCTACGACGGCTTCGCGTGGTACCGCAAGACGTTCCGCGTGACGCCCACACAGGTGGCCCGCACCCTCTTTCTCCACCTCGGTCGCGTGGACGACGTGGACGAGGTCTGGATCAACGGACACTTCATCGGCTCGACGGGGCGCATGGGCCCCGCCTACGAGACGGGCTACCACTCGCTTCGCGTCTACCGCGTCCCGAGCGAGTACCTCCGCACGCGCGGCGACAACGTTGTCACCGTGCGCGTCTACGACGACGAACTCGGCGGCGGCATCGTCGAGGGGCAGATCGGCCTCTACGCGGCGCGCAACGCCCCCGAGATGGAGATCGACCTCGCCGGGGCCTGGCGCTTTCAGCCCGGCGACGACCCCCGCTGGTCCGCTCCCGATTGGGACGACCGCGGCTGGCAAAGCCTGACCGTGCCAGGCCGCTGGGAGCAGCAGGGCTACTGGCAACTTGACGGCTTCGCGTGGTACCGCACGACCTTCACGCTCAAAGACTGGGACGGACAGGGCCGCATGCTCGTCCTCGGACTGGTCGACGACCTGGACGAGGCGTTCGTCAACGGCGAGCGCGTTGGAGGCACCGGGCGCATCGACCGGCGCAACGTTCAGGGCTACGAGTGGCAGGAACTGCGCGCCTACTCGATTCCGCCCGAGCGCCTGCGGGAGGGGCGCAACACCGTTGCCGTGCGCGTCTACGACGGCTTCGTTGACGGGGGCATCCACCGCGGCCCCGTCGGCGTGATGCGGTTCGAGGCCTTTGAGCAGTGGCGCGAGGAGGACGAGGGCGGGATCATCGGCTGGTTCCGTTCCCTCTTCCAAAAGAACGGCTGGGACTAGGTGCTGCCCGTGGCCGTCTCACGGCTCGCGACGTGTCACGACAGCGCCAACGAGGAAGCGCCCTTGGTACCGACGGGGACCGAGGGCGCTTCTGCGTGGGAGGCTTCTGCGTAGGGGGCGCGACCGAGGTGCGGCCTGCTTGGCCAGGCACTAGGTGACGTCTAGGCGTTGATCGCCATGCCGTAGGCGTCGCGGGTGGCCTCCATGACTGCCTCCGAGAGCGTCGGGTGCGGGTGCATGGTGTCCATGATCTCGTGCGCCGTGGTCTCCAGCGTGCGGGCGGTGACCGCCTCGGCGATCATCTCCGTAGCGCTATAGCCGATGATGTGGCAGCCGAGCAGCTCGCCGTACTTCGCGTCGTAGACGACCTTGACGAAGCCCGTCTGGTCGCCCACGGCTGCGGCCTTGCCGGACGCGGCGAACGGGAATTTGCCCACCTTGATCTCGTAGCCGGCCTCTTTGGCCGCCGCCTCGGTGTAGCCGACAGAGGCGATCTGCGGGAGGCAGTAGGTGCAGCCGGGCACGTTGTTGTAGTCCACGGCGTGCGGGCCGTGGTCGAGCTTGCCCTCTTCGTAGGCGATGCGCTCGATGCAGACGATGCCCTCGTGGCTGGCGACGTGAGCAAGCCACGGCGCGCCCACCACGTCACCGATGGCGTAGAGGCCGTCGACGCCGGTGCGGTAGAACTCGTCCACCTGGATCGCGCCGCGCTCGACCTGCACGCCGACCTCGTCGAGGCCGAAGCCCTCCACGTTGCCCACCACGCCGACGGCAGAGAGCACCTGGTCCACGACCATCGTCTCTTCGCCTTTCTTCGTCTTGATGGTGACGACGCACTGGTCGCCTGAGGAGTCCACGTTCGTGACGGAGGAGCCCGTCTTGATACCGATGCCCATCTTCTTGTAAGCCCGCGCGAGCTCCTTCGAGACGTCGATGTCCTCGATGGGGACGAGGCGGTCTTGCAACTCCACGATGGTCACCTCTGTGCCCATGTTGTGGTAGACGTAGGCAAACTCGACGCCGATGGCGCCTGCGCCGACAATCACCATCGAGTTGGGGCGCTCGGTCTGGAGCATCGCCTCCTTGTAGGAGAGGATTTTCGCGCCGTCGATCGGGAGCGAAGGCAGTTCCCGCGCGCGGGCACCTGTGGCGATGATGATGTGCTTGGCCGTGAGCTCGCCCGCCTCGCCGATGGTCTCGCCGTCCATCGTCTCGCTTGGCTCGATGGTGACCTTGCCGCCGCCCACAAGCGTCGCCTTGCAAAAGACAACGTCGATCTTGCTCTTCTTCATGAGGAACTGGACGCCTTTGTTCATCTTGTCGGCCACACCGCGCGAGCGCTGGACGACGGCCGCCCAGTCGGGCTCGATGACAGGGCTGGCCCCGTCGCCGCCGAACGTGAGCCCGTAGTCGGCGAGGTGGGTCATCTGCTTCATCACCTCGGCGCTCTTGAGCAGCGCCTTCGTGGGGATGCAGCCGATGTTGAGGCAGACGCCGCCGAGCTTGTTTTTCTCAACGATGGCCGTCTTGAAGCCGAGCTGGGTCGCGCGAATGGCGGTCTCGTAGCCGCCGGGGCCCGAGCCGATGACGAGGACGTCGTAGGTGCCAGTTGCCATGATGGGGTACGTGGAATTGGGTCCAGGTGAAAACGTCGCGTCAGTATACCACGGCGGCGATGAACCGCTTCGCGGAGGGCGTGAGGAATGCGGGAAGGCGGTACGAAGGAGTCGCTGCTCGCGTGTGTGCGAGAGCGCTAAAATCCCTGGATCAATTCATGGGGATGTTTGTCCCTAGATTCCGGCACCTTCCCACTCCTCTACACGTCCCATCAGCATGTACAGCACACGCGGCATCGAGGCCGTTGCCACCATCACCGAACTGCGCTCCAACACCACGGAGCTGCTCGACCGTGCGAAGAAGATCAAGAGCGCCATCCTCGTTCAAAAGAACAACGACCCCCACGCGGTGCTCATCTCGTACGACTACTACCTCGAACTCCTCGACGCGCACGAGAAAAAGCGCTAGGGGTTGTATTCGACCATGCCGGCACGGTCGGCACGACGGCGGTTGGCGCGTATGCCACCGCGCGTATGCCACGACCCTGATCAGAAAATGGCCCAACACGCAGTTCCCTTCGGGCCAGCCGGCTCGACCCCTGTCCGTCGGGCACTAGCGCCAGTCTGGACTGTGCCCACCAGAACAACCGCAAAGACGATTTGACAAGGCTTGGCAGAGCCCCCAGCGACAGGCTCTGTTTCATTCAGATAGACCCTGTTTCATTCACCTCATCGACCCCAACCACCTCACATCACCGACGATGCCCACCGATCCGAGCACGCTCCCGGTCGTCCAGAACACCGATGCCAACCGCTTCGAAGTCTCCGGCGACGGCCTCATGGCCAAAGCGGATTACATGATCACGAAAGACGAGCGGATCGTCTTCACGCACACCGAGGTGCCGCGGGCATGGGAGGGTAAAGGCGTCGGGAGCCGCCTTGCCAAGACCGGGCTCGGTTACGCACGCGAGCAGGCCTTGAAGGTGATGCCCCTGTGCCCGTTCTTTGCGGGCTACATACGCCGTCACCGCGAGGAATACGAGGACCTTCTGGCACCCGGATTCCGGGTGTAATGCGGCCGCTCGTCAAGCGATTTCCTCGTCTGTAGCGGTGTCCGCATCTAGCATCGTGGCTTGATGTCGAAGAGATCTCCTGCGCTGAGAACCGAGGCGACGAACGAGTTCGGATCGTCGTCCTCGTAGGCGTACACGAGTTTGTTCGATTCGAGGGTCAACGTGAACCCCTCGTCGTCGTCTTCAAAGTCACCGTTCCACACGTCGTCTCCGGCGCGGGTCAATGTGGCGTCATACACAAGCCAGCAGGAGCCGTCGTCGTCTAGATAGGTCATCGATGAACCGGCGATGACGAGGTAATCGCGCACCCCCTCCCAACTGCCTTCAATCGAGAGTGCGTCGGACTCGGATGAACTGTCGCAGCCCGACAGCGCGGTTGAAAGGACGAGAAGCATGAGGAGGAGAACGCGAGCCATGGTGTAGGGTGGAGTTAAGGGGTAGTCCACTCCGCGCTGAGGGAGTGCCGTGCCAACTGGGGACCACGATAGCGCAGCCTCTCGCCGAAGTCACTCCCGCGAATCCGTGAATCCGTACGGTAGCCCACCCTTCGTTATCAGCACGAGGCGACGAGGAGAAGGGGGCTAGGAGGAGAAGGGGGGCTAGCCTCGTTCCCACGACACCCGGGCGAAGGCGTTGTGGTTGTGGATCGACTCGAAGTTGGTGACGCCGACGTCGAACCAGGCGACGCGGGGGTCTTCGCGAAGCCGCACGGCCACGTTGCGGAGGATGTCTTCGACGAACGCCGGGTTGTCGTAGGCGGCCATCGTCACGAAGCGTTCGTCCTCGCGTTTGAGGAGCGGATAGAGGGGTGAGGAGGCCGACTGCTCGGCCATCTCAATCAACTCCTCGAACCAGATCATGGTCGGCATGCCATCCGTGTTCCGTGCGGCCCGGACTTCGATATCCACGCGGCCCCGCTGGTTGTGGGCCCCGTAGTCAGAGATTTCCTTGGAGCAGGGGCACAGGCTCGCCACGTGCACCTCGACGCGCTGCACGATGTCGACGCGGGTGCCGTCGTCTTCGGCCGAGAGGGCGCAGGTGTAGTCCATGAGCGCCGACTTCCCCGTAGCGGGTGCCGGGCGATCGAGAAAGAGCGGGAACGACACGTCGATCTGCGCGACGGGGGCTTTGAGCCGCTCGCGAAGCCGCGCAAGCAACTCGGGCAGGCTTTGTGTCGAGAGAACGCCCTGGTAGGTGGAGAGCACTTCAATGAAGCGGCTCATGTGGGTGCCCTTGATCTCCGCTGGCAATGCGACCGAGAGGGCCAGCGTGGCTGTGGTTTGCTGCGAACCGTGCGCGCGGTCGAGCACCGAAAGGGGGTAGCGCAGGTTCGAGATGCCGACCCGCTCGATGGCAACGCCGCGGCGGTCGGGGGTCTGCTGGATGTCCGGGAGCGAGGAGGTGATGAGGTCGTCCATGGGGAGCGGGCGGGGGAACAGAAGGAGCGAGGCGTACGCCGCAGCCGACCAAAGGTAAATCCAGGCGTGGGCGGAGAAACGGGTTCTGATTTCAGGAAATCCCCGGTTGTGGTCGTTTTGAACGATCCCCTAAGTTTTTGAACCCATTTCTATGTGCCCCTCTCTGCTGTGACCGCTACGCTGCTCAAAGCCGCGACCCGGGTGCCGCACCAGGCGCTCGAACGGAGCCCTGCCCTGGCCCTCCTGGTCGCCGACGACCTGACGAAGGAACGCTATCTGAAGCACCTGACTCGCTTGTACGGCTACGTATCGCCCGCGGAAGAGGCCACGGTGCAGGTGCCTGAGCTGGCGTCGTGGGTGCCCAACCTGACGCGCCGAACCAAAGAGCCCTGGTTGCGGGCTGACCTCGTCTATTTCGGGATATCCGACGCAGACGTCGACGCGTTGCCGCGCTGCCCGATTCTGTCCCCTTCGTCGCTGGCTGAGGCGCTGGGGATCAGCTATGTGCTCGAAGGGGCGACCCTCGGTGGTGGTATGATCAGTCGGCACCTCGTGCGCGCCCTCGGCGTGACGCCGAGGACGGGCGGTGCCTACTATCACAACTACGGCGTCAAGCGCGGACCTCGGTGGCGGACGTACCGCGACGCGTTGAACGAGTTCGGCGCGCACCACCCAGCGCAGCAGACGGCCATGTGCGAAGCGGCGCTGGCGACCTTCGCCGCGATGCACACGTGGATGAATCAGCCCGTCACCGCCTGACGCCGATGGACCCCGCGACCTACATCGCGCCCGAGGCCGAGATGACGACCACCAACTGCGACCGCGAGCCCATTCACATCCCAGGCACGGTGCAGGCGCACGGTGCCGTGCTCGTGACCGACGCCAACGGCGTGGTGGTGCAGGTCACCGCCAACGCCGAGGACGTCGTCGGGGTGCCTGCACCGCAGGCGCTCGGCCACGACTGTACGACGCTCTTCGCCGAGGCCGATGCAGTGCGGCTCCAGCAGACGCTTGCCTCGGACGCCGACTGGGAGGATCTGAATCCGCTCGTCCTCGAAACGCGAGGCGGAGCACGCGTGAACGTGATCGGGCACCGGCAAGACGCGGGCACGGTGCTCGAACTGGAGCCAGGCGAGGATGCCGCGTGGTATCCCGAGCCGCAGCCTGTCCAGCGGGCGTTGCGGGCCCTCAGGGCCGCCGATAGCGTGGACGCGCTGCAGGAGGCCATCGTCGAGGAAGTCCGACGCCTGACTGGCTTCGGCCGGGTCATGCTCTACCGCTTCGATCCATCGTGGAACGGGGCCGTAGTGGCGGAGACCGCCCGGGAGGGCATCGGCAGCTTCCTGGGGCTCCGGTTCCCGGCATCGGACATCCCCGCACAGGCGCGCGCCCTCTACGCACGCAACCGCCTCCGCCTCATTCCCACCGTGTAGGTGGCTACGACGCCCCTCGTGCCAGCGGTCAATCCGCTCACGAACGCCCCGCTCGACCAGAGCGCCTGTGTGCTCCGCAGCGTCTCACCAATCCACATCCAGTACCTGAAAAACATGGGGTGTGGCGGCGTCCATGTCGATTTCAGTGCTCGACGAAGATCGCCTGTGGGGTCTGATCGCGTGCCACCACTACGCTCCGCGCTACGTGCTCAATCGCCTGCG
>JBCDFF010000148.1:0-9427 GCA_039178415.1 Bacteroidota bacterium | reverse complement strand
GAACGCATCCGTGCGGCCCTGGCGAAGCTGGCGGAAGCTCCACGTGTAGGGCGTCGTGTTGAAGTCGCCGGAGATGAGCACCGGCAGCGTCTCCGCGTCGAGGAGCGCGCGGATGGCCTCGACGTGGCGGCCACGGCGACGGACAGCGTCGCGGTACTGCCGGAGGTAGCCGAGCCCACCCGAGAGCGAGTAGAACGGTACCCCGTCGTTCCAGGGCTTGTCGATGCCAAACGAGGCGAGGTGGAGGTTGTAGTGCACGCCCTCGCGGCCTTGCCAGCGGAAGCGCGTCCGCAGCACCTCGGAGGGAAAGTCCTCGTCGGGCATCAGGGTGTGACCGCGCTGCTCCAGCACCACGAAGCCATCGGGCGCGGCCTGGTCGGGCCGGACGAACAGCGGCACCGAGGTCTGCGCCATGCCGTTGGCCTCGAACGGCGGCATCGGGACGCGGTAGCCGAGCGAGTCCGTGACGAGGTCGAGGTGGTTGGGCTGCCAGCGCCGCGTCGCGCTCGTGATGGTGACGGCCTCCTGCAGACTGGCCACCGTCGGCACGGTCTGCTCGAAGAAGGCGTGCACCCCGTCGGCCAGCACCTCGCGGCTTGCGCCCGAGGCAGGGGTGTTGAACGAGAGTAGGAGGAGGTTGTCCGGCGAGGCGTTTAGCTCCGGGCTCGTCCATCCGAGCGGGACCGTGCGGACGAGCAGCCAGGCGAGTAGCATGCCATAGCCGAGCGCCCATCGCCACTGTTTCCGGAGTACGAGACTCAGCGTGGCAAGCGCGAGCAGCATGGTCCAGTAGGGCAGGCCAAGCGCCACGAGCTGGGCCCACCAGAACGCGTGCGGCGGGAGGTAGGCCGCGAAGGCACCGACGAGCGCGACGAGCAGCACGGCCGTCTCCACGAGCGCGGCCAGCCACACGAAGGGGCGAAGCCAACGGCGTGGGCGAGACGGAGACGCTACGGCAGCCACGGTCGAGGGGGTCGCCACAGTCGGGAGAGATGCCACCGTTCGCGGACGTGGACTAGGCGCGGCCGCTGGCCTCGTAGAGAATGCGCTTCTCCTCGTCGGTCAGGGCGTCGTAGCCCTGCTCGTTGATCTTGTCGAGGATACGGTCGATGTCGGTCGGGTTGCCGAGCGGGGCGTCGTCCTTCGCGCGTTCCGAGCGCGCGCGGCGCTTCGAGGGGCCCCGATAGGCGCGCTTCTGCGGGGGCTCGGACGCGGCGGGCGTGTCTCGCTGCTTCTTCTCCTCCCGCGAAGAGGCCCACCGTTCGAGCTTGCTCAGGAAGCCCCCATCGTCATCGGCGGGGGTAGCACGTCCGCTGCGACCGCCGGTGGAGCGTCGGCCGCCGGACTGGAACATCGGGACCGCCCACGCGGCGAGGTCGGTGCCAGCTAGTTGCGCCCGAGCAAAGAGGTAGCCTACGAGCGCTGCGCCTAGCTCGTACGCCGGGTAGGCCCCGATCAGCACGGAGAGCGCCACGAAGCCGATGGCGACGTATTTCAGCGGCACCACGCCCAGCAGGAACAGGCCGATGCCGCGGTTGGGATTGAGCGTCGCCACGCAGCAGAGCACCGAGAGGGCCGCGCCCATCGCGCCGTAGATCGGGAAGCTCGGGGCGTAGAACGTGCCGACGGCCAGGGCGAAGAGCGCTCCGCCGACCGCCGCGAGGACGTAGAGCCCGAAGAGCCGATGGCTACCGTACATCTCCTCGTAGTCGCGCCCCATCCAGTAGAGCCAGAGCATGGCAAAGAGGAAGTGGAGGAGCCCGCCGAAGCTCGCCCCGAGGTGCACGAAGGCGTGCGTCACGAACGTCCACGGCTTCAGGAACGCGCCCGGCACGACCGGCGCGAATGCCACGTAGCCATAGAGCGCCTCCGTGACGCCCGGTAGGATGCGCAGGATCAGGAAGGCCAGGTAGGCAACGGTGTTGACCGTCAGCAGCAAGCGCATCGCGCTGGGGAGCGCGGCGTACCAGATGCGAAACCGGGCGAGGGGAGAGTCGGGGTTCATGACCGAGCAGCAGGGAGGCAGGCCGCGCCGGGGCGGACTGCAGACGGAAGGGCAGGCGGCTGGGTGTACGGCAAAACTACGCGCAGGTGTCCGCTCGTGTGCCGCCTCTGCGAAGTCGCGGCTAGGTGACCGACTGCGGCTTGGGACGCAGCGGCAGCTTCCCGCGCCAGAACTGGATGAGCAGGAAGCCCGTGAGCGCGCCGCCCAAGTGCGCAAAGTTGGCGACCCCGGCTTGGGTTCCCGTGACCCCTGCGTATAGGTTGAAGACGATCAGCCCCATCACGAGCCACTTCGCCTTGACCGGGACGAAGAAGTAGAGGTAGATCGGCTCGTCCGGGTAGAGCATGCCAAAGGCGATCAGGATGCCGAAGACGCCGCCCGACGCGCCGAGTGTGGGGACCGGCACCGGATAGGGGGCGCTGCCAAACAGGAACGGATACGAAGTCACCGCGAGTTGCGTCAAACTGGCCCCGAGCACGCAGGCGAAGTAGAACAACGCGAAGCGCTGCGTCCCGAACGTGTTCTCGATGCGCATGCCGAACATCCACACCCCGAAGAGGAGGTTGAAGAGGATGTGGCTGAAGCTCCCGTGCATGAACGCCGACGTGACGAGCTGCCACGGGTAGAACTGGCTCACCGGGATCTCGCGGACGCGCAACTCGGCGAGCACCGGCTCCGGTACGCCCACCGGCCACAGGGCGAAGACGTCCTGGAGGAAGCCGAAGAGCGGCCCGTTCTGGGCCACGAAGACCAGCACGTTGATGATGAGCAGGTTCTTCACCACCGGCGGCATGACCGAGAAGCCGGTCGGCGGGCTGTAGGCGTTTTGCATCGAGGAGCGAAGGGCGCAGCGCGCGGATCTGGGAGCGGTTCGGTCGAACGAGCGCCCCGCGCGAAGGTTGCGGGCGGGATGAGCGCGGCGGTGTCGCGGTGAAGCAGTGTCGCGGTGAAGCCGATAGAGCCCGCCGCCTCACGGCTACACGGCCTCACTGCCGTACTCGTCCCTCGGCTTTCCCCCAGATTTTCGCGGCCGGGCTGGCTCTTCGAGGCCCGTGCCCGGTAGGAGGCCGCCATGATCTTGTTTCTCTCCGACCTCCACCTCGGGCGTGGGACGCCCGCAGCCAGCCGCGCCGCCGAGCGCGACGTGTGCGCCCTGCTCGACGCGCACGCCGCCGACCTCGACGCGCTCGTGCTCGTCGGTGACGTGTTCGACGCGTACATGGAGTACCGCCACCTCGTCCCGAAGGGCTTCGTGCGGCTGCAGGGGCGGCTCGCGGCGCTCGTCGATGCAGGCGTGACGGTGACCTACGTCGTGGGCAACCGCGACCCGTGGCACCTCGACCACTTCGCGCGCGAGATCGGCGTGCGGCTCGTCCGCGATCACGTCGTCGAGACGGTTCAGGTATCGGTCTTGGATGCCGGCAACCGAGACGAAATGGTGCCCTGGCGCGTTTATATTGCGCACGGAGACGGCCGCATCGCCCACGACCGGCTCTACAACCGGATCCGCCCGCTGATGCACCACCCGGCGGTCGCGCGGCTCTACCGGATGCTGCTCCCCGGCGACACCGGCTACGCCCTCGCCCGCTGGACCGGCCGCCGCGCCGCCAACCCGCTTGGCCGCGACCGCACCGGCCCCGACCTCCCTGCTGTGACTGCCTTGCGCCGCTTCGCCCGCCAGACGCTCGCCGCCGCACCCTCGCAGGGTGCCCCCGACCTTGTGGTTTGCGGGCACGTCCACCTCGGCGAGTGCATCACCTGGGACGAAGGCACGTACCTCAACCCCGGCTACTGGTTTGGCCACCGCACCTTCGGGCGGCTCGACGCCAGCGGCCCCACCTTGCTCCACTGGGACGGCACCGACGCCCATCCCTGCCACGTCCGCATCGACGGCGATGCGTTCGTAATTGAGCGCACGGCCGCGCCTGCGCTGGCCACCCACGCTGCCGCGCCTTCTGGCACTGTGTCTGCTTAACAGCGGCCTCCCCAGCCCCGTCTGTCTGACGCCTCCCCACCCCCGACTCCCCCCATGCCTGACCGCCCCTCCTATTCCGACGAGGATCTGGCCCGCTTCTTCGAGGAGAGCCAGGCCCACCACGGTACCGTCGGTGGCGCTCGTTCGCAGCCGACCGACGGGGCGGCTCAACCAGCCGCTGACGCCTTCCAGCCAGCCGCTGACGCCTCCCAGCCAGCCGCTGACGCTCAGGCCGTCGATGGCGATGGCACGCCCGGCCCGGCCCCGCGTGCGATCCGCCCGGCGCGCCCCGGCGATCCGCGCCCGGTGACGCCGCGCGACGCCGAGAAGCGCACCGCGACGGTGTTGCGCCGCGCTGGCATGGCCGTCGCCGGGCTAGCCGTGCTCGGGCTCGTGTACCTCGTCTACCTCCTCTCGGGCGTGCCGCCGCTCGCCGAGATCGAGAACCCGGAGAACCTCGAATCAACGCTCGTCTACAGCGCCGACGGCGAGGAGCTGGCGCGCTACTACCTCGGCGAGAACCGCACCTGGGTGCCCGTCGACTCGCTCCCGCAGCACCTCATCGACGCGCTCGTAGCGACGGAGGACCGGCGCTTCTACAACCACTGGGGCCTCGACCTCTACGGCATCGCGGTCGTGATCGCGAAGCTGCCGTTCGAGGGACCGCGCGGGGCCTCGACGGTGACGCAGCAGCTCGCGCGCAACCTCTTCCGCATTCGCCGGGGTGGCGACACCGGGCTCTCGCAGAAGCTCCGCGAGATGCTGACGGCCATCCAGATCGAGCGCAACTACACCAAGCGCGAGATCATCGAGATGTACTTCAACACGGTCGCCTTCTCGAACAACGCCTTCGGCATCCAGGCGGCCTCGCGCACCTATTTCAACAAGAACGCCTCGCAGCTCGACCTCGGGGAGAGCGCCGTGCTGATCGGCATGCAGAAGGCGACGACCTACTACAACCCGGTCCGCAACCCGGGCAACGCCCAGCGCCGCCGCAACGTCGTCCTTAACCAGATGGTGCGCTACGGCTACCTCGACCGCGGCGTCTACGACGGCCTCGCGCCCGACTCCGTCCGCACCGACTTCCAGCCGTACTCCCACACCGACAACATGGCCCCGCACTTCGCCGAGGTGCTGCGGCTCTGGCTCAAGGACTGGGCCGAGGCGAACGGCTACGACATCTATCAGGACGGCCTCCAGGTCCACACCACCATCGACAGCCGCATGCAGGCGCTTGCCACCGCCGCCGTCGAGGCGCAGATGGCGAAGCTCCAGGCGGTCGTCGACGTGGACTGGTCGGCCTCGGACCGCTACTTCTCCTACGACGAAGACGCCTACGTCCGCTACGTCGAGAACAACGACGTGGAGCCGTTCGCCCACTACTTCGACCGCTTCGCCGACAGCTACGTCCGCGACTTCGTCCACGAGTCGGAGCGGGCCCGGCTGCTCCGCGCGCAGGGCTTCAGCCGCGACGATGCCATCGACTCGCTGCGCACCGACGCGGCGTTCATGGACTCGCTGCGCACCGAGAAGACCCGCATCGAGGGCGGCCTCGTGGCGGTCGACCCGGCCACCGGCGCGGTGCGCGCGTGGGTCGGCGGCAAGAACTTCGTCGAGGACAAGTACGACCACGTGATGCAGGCGCAGCGGCAGCCCGGCTCGACGTTCAAGCCGTTCGCCTACGCAGCGGCCGTCGACAATGGCTTCTCGCCCTACTACGCGCTGCCCAACGAGGCCTTCTGCTGGCAGATCCCCGGCTCCTCGACGTGGTGCCCGCGCGGCGGCGGCAGCGGCGGCTACGTCTCGCTCGCGCGCGGCCTCGCCACTTCGAACAACATCATCGCGGCGCGGCTGACCCGCGAGATCGGCCCGGCGCGCGTCGCGCTCTACGCGCAACGCATGGGTATCCAGAGCGAGATCGATGCGGTGCCGTCGGTGGCGCTCGGTGCCTCGGACGTGAACCTGCTGGAGATGACCGCGGCCTACGCGACGCTCGCCTCGGGCGGCATCTACCACGCGCCGACGTTCGTCTCGCGCATCACCGACCGCTTCGGCAACACGGTCGCGGCGTTCTACCCAGAGGACACCGGCCAGGAAGCCCTTAGCGCCGCGTCGGCCTACACCGTCGTCGACATGATGCGCGGGGCCATCGAGTACGGCACCGCGACGCGCATCACCTCTAAGTTCGGGCTGGGCGCCTACGACCTCGCGGCCAAGACCGGGACGACACAGGAGTCAGCCGACGGCTGGTTCATCATGATGCACCCGGAGGTCGTAGTCGGCTCGTGGGTCGGCTGGAACGACCGCCGCGTGTCGTTCCGCTCGGACTGGTGGGGCCAGGGCGGCCACTCGGCGCTCTACCTCGTGGGCGACTTCGCCCGCCGCCTCAGCCGCGCCGACGACCCTGCGGTGCGCCTCGCCAAGACGCCCTTCCGTGAGCCGGCTGGCTACGTCGAGCCGCTGCCGCTGGACATGCAGTACGAGGACGAGTGGTTCGACCGCACGCAGTGCCGCGAGCTCGACAGCCCGGATGGCTGCGATACGCCGGGTGCCGGCCAGGACGGCCGGGCCGAGCGCCCCGAGGCCGGCCGCATCGAGTGGTGAGCCGCACCCCACTTCGATGTACGCAGGAGCGAGATCAAGGGGTAAGTCCTCCCAGCATGCGGTCGCGGTCGGCGGCCGTGAGCCGCCCGAGCTCGTGCAGCTTGTCGAGCGCGGCCCGCACGGCGATCACGTCGGTGCCCGGCTCGGGGCCGGTCATCGGTGGCGGCTCTGCGACACCAGGCTCTAGCATCGCGTCCACCTCGGCGATGAGGACCTGCTGGAGGAAACGCGCCACGTACTCCGTCGCCTCGGGGTGCGCCGAGAAGTCAAGCGTGTCGGTGACGGTGGCGCGGCCGCGGTTGACGTCCACGTCGAGCTTGCGGCCGCCGAGGAACTGCTTCTTCTCCTGCACGCGCACCACGTCGCGGTAGTGGATGGTGAGCGGCGGCTGGAAGTCGTGGTTCTGGTAGACGAGGCGGTCGGCGAGGAAGACGACGCCGTCCTTGGCCGAGCCGAGGCGGGTGGCGTCGTAGAGCGCGAGCACGTCGTTGGGATGAACGCCTTTCGCATAGTCACCGAGCGCGCCCTGGAGCTTGCCGCGCGGGATCTCGGGCGCGACGTAGAGGCCGTGCTGCGGCGCGTGGGGGAGGTACTCACGGACGAGAGACTGCATCGGGGTAGAGCTAGCGGAAGTAGAAGGGCGTCACATCGCGTTCGCCTCGCAGGATCCGTGCAACGGCAATACCCGCACGCTGGTCCAAGGCTTCGTAATCGATCACGTAGGGACGCGCCACGAAACTACGGAGGTCGTGGCGGAGGTCGTCGCGCGCTCGACCCATCAGGGGTTGCTCGGCGAGTAGCACCGTCGTGTCATACAGGCTACGCACGAGTGTGTCCGCCTTGTCGCGCCCTGCCACCTGGAAGACGTAGTCCCAGATGTCTTCGAGATCGTCCTCAGCGGCTTGGCGAACTCAGCGGCTTGGCGAAACTGGACGCGCGGGGTCATGCGCCCTCCGAAGCCGCCTCCTGCTTCGCGTGCATCCGTGCCAGGAAGGCGTCGGGGGCGAAGTCGCGCGGTGGACCGCTGTCGATGCCCTGCTGGATGTCTTCGCGGAGGTCCTTCAGCTTCGCCTCCCGGTGGCGATCCTGTGCTTCGAGCAGCCGTAGCGCCTCACGCACGACCTCGCTCGCCGAGGCATAGAGCCCCGTCTCAACTCGGGTCTTGACAAAAGCCTCCAGCCGTGGCGTGAGCGATACGTTCATGGTCAAGCTCAGATGAACAGACGATGGTGAGTATTCCTAATTTTTGTTATAGCTATTCAGTTCCGTGCCGCGGCGCTTAGGAAAGGCCGTGAGCTGACAGAGCGGAGGCACGCGTGGTCCCCTGCCTCGAACGCGTAGCTTTCCAACTCTGTCGCTCGAACTGTTCCCCCGAACCGATGCCTGACGCTCCCTCCGATCCGTTCGCCGCGTGGCAGCAGGCACAGACCGCCTGGACGAAAGCGTGGTCCGACGCCATGAACGAGGTCGTCAACAGCGACGACTTCGCGCAGACGCTCGGAGACTCGGTCGGGGCGACGATGGAGGCGCTCCAGCACGCCCAGCGGCAGGCGACGACGCTCGGCGCGCCCGACCCAGACGTGCTCGCGCGCCTCGGTGCCCGCCTCACCCGCACCGAACTGCGCCTCGACGATTTGGACGCGAAGGTGGATGGGCTCGACGCGAAGGTGGACGACCTCGCTGCCACGCTGGGCACGCTCGATGCCAAGCTCGACGCCGTGCTCACGGCGCTCGACCGCCTCGCCGCGAACGCACCCCACGAGGCCTCCGATGGCTGACGCGCCCGGCCCCGTTCCCGACCTACTCGAAGCGGCCACGCGCCGCAGCGCGATGCAGGCGCGTGCCGTCGCGGAGTCGCTGACCCTGCCCGTCGGCCTCACGCCGAAGGACGCCGTCTGGCGGCTCGGCCCCGTGACGCTCTGGCGCTACCGCCCGACCCGGCCCGCCGCCGAGCGCCACCCGGTCCCGCTGCTGCTCGTCTACGCGCTCATCAACAAGCCGTACATCTTCGACCTCCGCCCCGAGCGCAGCTTCATCGCCTATCTCCTGGACCAGGGCTTCGACGTGTGGCTCCTCGACTGGGGCACGCCCGGCCCGGAGGACAACGCGACCACCTTCGACGACTACGCGACCGAGTACCTACCCCGCGCCGTCCGTCGCCTCCAGAAGACCACTGGCAGCGAGGCGTTCGGGCTGCTCGGCTACTGCATCGGGGCCGTCCACACGACGCTCTGCGCGGCGCTGAATCCCGAGGCCGACCTGCGCTACCTCGCGCTCGTCACCCCGCCCATCGACTTCTCCGACCCCAACAGTTCGACCTTCTCCCGCTGGCTCCGCGCCGACCGGTTCGACGTGGACCGCGTGGTCGATGCGATCGGCCTCATCCCGGCCAGCCTCATCGAGACGGGCTCCAAGTGGGCGCGGCCTGTGGACAACTACGTCGGCACCTACCAGGGCCTCGACGCGCGGCTCGACCGGCCGCAGGCGCGCGTGATGTGGCAGGCGCTCCACCGCTGGGTCCACGACGGTGTCCCGTTCGCAGGCGAGGCGTTCCGGCAGTGGGTGAAGGAGTACGTCCAGCAGAACGAACTCGCGCGCGGCGTGCACGTGGCGGCCGGGCAGCGCGTGGACCTGAAGCAGATCACCGCGCCGCTGCTGGTGGTCGCGGCGGAGTACGACCATATCGTGCCGCTCGCGCAGGCGACGCCGGTGCTCGACCTCGTCGGAAGCACCGACACGCGCCTGGAGGTCGTGCGCGGCGGCCACGTCGGCATCATGGCGGGCAGCGCCGGCCCGAAGCGCCTCTGGCCACTGCTCTCCGAATGGCTCGCTGAGCGGAGCAG
>JBCDFF010000147.1:0-9452 GCA_039178415.1 Bacteroidota bacterium | reverse complement strand
CGGCGTCGCCAGTCCGTCGATACATCAGAACCCAGGCGAGACGGGCTTGAATGAGGCGGGGATCGTCCATGGCTTCCTCTCTGGATTACGGCGAGAGGAGAAGCTAGCCCATTGAAACGATCTATGCGATCCTCACATCAGAACAGTGTGGGCATCCCTCTAGGTTCTCGCTTTGCCCGCCCCCTGAGCAATCCCCGGAGCCGGGGATACCCATGAAAAGAGGCTACTCCCTTACAGGAAGCAGCCTCAGGATGCAGGAGCCGGTGGCAGGCCCTCAGGCGTCGATCACATCGGCACCGTTCGTCACGATCTCGCTCTCGGCGAAGAAGTAGCGGCCCTCCTTGATGCCGTTGGCGGCGGAGTCGGAGCCGTGGACGGCGTTCTCGCCGATGGAGGTGGCGAACTGCTTGCGGATCGTGCCCTCGGCGGCCTCGGCGGGGTTGGTCGCGCCGATGACCGCGCGCCACGTCGCCACGGCATCGTCGCGCTCCAGCACGAGCGGGATGCACGGCGCGCTCGACATGAAGGTGGTCAGTTCCTCGAAGAAGGGGCGGCCGTCGTGCACGGCGTAGAAGCCTTCGGCCTCGCGCTTCGAGAGGTGAACGAGCTTCATCGCGCGCACGGCGAAGCCCTCGGCAAGAATGCGGTCGAGGATCTTGCCGGCGTGCCCGGCCGCAACGGCGTCGGGCTTGATGATGGCGAGGGTGCGTTCCATGGAGAGGAGCGGATGGGTTTGAGGGGGAGGCTATGCCTTGAGGAGGAGAGGCCTTTAAGAAGGGGCTTTGCCTCCCAAAATCCGCTGTTCTCGCAGGCTCCTGCGCGAAGCCGAAGCGAATTAGCCACCATCGTGGCTCCCGGAACTCGCTTTGGCTCCGCGCAGGAGCGGCCTGGCGGGCCGGAGGCTCTGGGGAACGCCCCTCCTGCGTTCCGGTCGAGCGCTACCGGACCCGCGCAGGCCATGGAACGTGCCCTGGATATGCTAGATATCCCGGCTGGACTCCAGACTCAAACCGTCTGGGCTCCAGACTGCGCGGCGCAGCACTCTACGCCTCGTTGAACGGGAAAGTGCCCATTCTATCGCACAACTGTAACCCGTGCGGTTTGCGACGTTTGCGAATCGGTAGCGCGGAGCACATACACCCCTCCTGCCAATGTCCGGGTCTCGAGCGAGACGGTCACGACCTCGCCCGCGTTGGGCACGGCGTCGTACACGGTCTGCACGCGGCGTCCGAGCGCGTCGAACAGGTCGAGCCGCACCGGCTCGTCGGTGGCTGCGGTGAAGCGCACCGTCACCACGTCCGTGGCCGGGTTCGGATAGAGCATGTCGAGCGTGAGTTCGTCCGGGAGGGCTCGCGACGCGGCGCCGGGCGGGGCTGCCGTCGTGTCGAAGGCCACCACCAGCGGAGCCGCTCCGAGGTCGAGCGTCCACGCCGTGCCGCTGGCGGCGGGCACCGTGGCCGCTTCGCCTGTCGCCGAGACGCCGTCGAGCGTCCACGCGCTGTCGGGAACGGCATTCACCGAGAGCCCCGTCGCCACCGTCGTGTTGTCGTCCCCGTCGACGGGCCGCCAGGCGATGAGGTGTGTAGGCGTGCCGTCGGCCTCGCCGAGGAGGTAGGCGTACGCCGTGTTGTCCTCGCGGAGCACGTCTACGAGGTGGCGGTCACCGAGCGTGGCCTGGAAGGCCTGGAGGGCGACATACGACCGCTTCGGCGCAAAGCCTGTCGCCGACGAGCCGGTGAGGCCGGAGCGGGTGAAGAGCGTACCGCCCGGCGTGTTGGCGTAGAAGTACCAGGTCAGCGCCTCGGCCCCTTCGCGGGCGAGGATGATCGCACCGCGCACGCCGTAGCGCGCCTGCGCGACCTCCGAGACGCACTCGCCGAAGGTGCAGCTTTCGCCCGCCCCGTCGGAATCCCAGCCCCACTCGGTGACGTGGATCGGCGTGCCCGGCATGTTGGCGTCGCGCCAGCGCGCCATGTTGCGGATCGCGTAGATCGCCGACGCCGGGTCTTCCGGGTTCGTGGCCACGCGCGTGCCCGTGGCGTCTTCAGTGAAGCTGTAGAGATGGGCGTTGAGCGCGTCGAGGTAGGGCGCTTCGGCCGCCGTGACGCGGACGCCGAGGTAGTTCTTGTAGAAGTCGCTCGGCTGCTCGGGCGCATACGCCTGGAAGGCGGCAGGCAGCACCGTCATCGCTGGGTCGGCGGCCTTCGCGGCGGACGCCATGCCGCGCAGCACGTCGCGGTAGGTGGCGGCGGGCCACTGCGTCCAGGGCTCGTTGCCGACCTCCATCGTGGAGACGTCGCCCGTGCCGTTGGTTGGGCCGAAGTGGTCCGCGAAGAGATCGCCGTAGGTCTGCGCCGAGGCGAACGGTGTGTCCCACCATCCAGCGGGGAAGTTGGTGAACTGGATCGTCGTGCGCACGTCGAGTCCAGCGGTCTGCCAGTCGCCGTACTCGCGGTCCCAGTCGAGCCACCACTTGGCCGGCGTCCCGCTGGTCGCCATGTTGGCAAAATCGGGCGTGTTGTCCGGGTCGGTGACGTCCCAGTCCATGTTGTGGTAGGTGCGGACGTGGCTCGCGACGGGCGTGTAGCGGTCGGGCCCTTCGCCAGCGGGGAGCAGGTCTGAGTAGCTGTTGGTGCCCCAGCCCCAGACGCCGTTGATGCCGAGGAGGTCACCGAGCGTCTGCGCGGTCGGCCCGGCGAACGCCTGCGGCGCGCCGTACATACCCCACGGGTCGTAGGCGTCGACCTCCCAGACGTAGCCCTTCGCCCAATCCTGCTCGGCCATCGTGTGGCGGACGCGGAGGTAGCGCGCCTGCACCGGCACGGCGAGCGTCGTGGTGATCACGTTGTTGGTCGTCGGATCGACGCTGCCGACCGTCGTCCACGTCGCGCCGTCGTTGCTCGTCTGATAGTCGGTAGCAGTAACGTTGTTGGCCGTCCACACGCGCGCTTCGATGAGACCGACCTCCACCGCCGCGCCGAAGTCGAACGTGACCGCTTCGAAGCAGGGCGCGGCGAGCGCGGCGACCTCGAAGAGCGTGAACGACGCGTTGGACTCGAGGAGCACGCCCACGGCCGGCCCGCTGAGCGCCGGGACGGCAATGCGTCGATACGCGTAGTTGTCACTCGTTGTGAGAGTGCTGACCAGGGTGGTATCAGACGCCGTAAGCACCGAAAGCGTTACGCTGCTCCCCGTGTTGATGCGGGCTGCGATGCGGTAGAGATCCGAGGGCTCGTCGAGGTCGGCACGGAGCCAAGCGCGTCCGCTTGCAGCGAGCACCCCTGCCGAGCCCGAACCGCCCATCGTGGCCCCGGTGATGTTACCGGTGCTGCTCGACGTGCAGCGCCCGTCGGCGCAGGCATCGAGGAGCACGTTGGTGTCGTCGCGGCTGATGAACCCGACCGGGTAGCACGCTCCGGACTGCCATTGCGTGGCGATGTCGCCATCGTTGACGTTGGCGAGGCCGCTGCCTGTGGTGGATGTAGCCGAAACGGTAGCGCCGTCGGTGAGGGAGGCCACGAGCCCGGCGTCGGGGTCCCATTGCGCCAAGGCGCCGGGTGTGAGCAGGCCGAGCGTGCAGCCGATGAGGGCGAGCGCAGCGACCATGCGTAGGCGAGAGAGCGAAAAGGCAAAAACCATGGGAATAGGCGGTACCAGGTAGAAGGAGAGAGCGTGCGCGCCTGCCTCTTCAAGAAGCAGGCGCGCTCAGTTCAGTGTCGCAATTTGCACCAATTGAGTTCCAGCGTATGTCGTCTAAACTCTTACATTTCTGTACGTCTAACAACCCTATGCACGAGTGTCACATATTTATTCCATACACCTTTTTTATACAATTCCCCGCCTGCAGTCTGCCCTCGCAGCGTGTCCGCTGCCTCGAACGCCTTTGACGACTGCGTACATTGGCAATTCCGTTGACTTTTCCCTCTCCAGTACCGCCCCTTCGCTGATGACTCCGATCAAGTTTGGCACCGATGGCTGGCGCGCCATCATCGCCGCCGACTACACGTTTGAGAACCTGGAGCGCGTCGCCCGCGCGACCGGCCAGTGGCTGCACGCCACCTATGGCACCGACGCCTCCGTGGTGATCGGCTACGACTGCCGCTTCCTCGGCGACCAGTTCGCCGCCCGCGCCGCCCAGGTCTTCGCCTCGATGGGCATCCGCGTCCAACTCGCCGACAGCTTCGTGACGACGCCCGCCGTGAGTTGGGCGACCGAGGCCTACGGACACAGCGCCGGCATCGTCATCACGGCGAGCCACAACCCCCCCGCCTACAACGGCTTCAAGATCAAGGCGCACTTCGGCGGTCCCGCCTCGCCCGACATGATCGCGGCCGTCGAGGCGCAGCTCGACCAGCTGGCCGGTGGCTTCGCGAAGCAACCCCTCGCCGACCTCAAGGCTTCAGGTCTGATCGAGCACATCGACCTCGCGAGTGCCTTTACCGCCGTCCTCGCCGAGCGCATCGACACGGACGCGATCAAGGCGTCCGGGCTGAAGTTTGCCTACGACGCGATGTACGGCGCGGGCCAGGGCACGCTCACGGACCTCCTCGGCGCGGACGCCGTGGTGGAACTGCATCACGATCTCAACCCGGGCATGCACGGGCAAGCCCCCGAGCCCATTGACCGCAACCTCGGCGCGCTCTCGGAGGCGGTCGTCGCCCACGGCTGCGCTGCCGGCCTCGCCACCGACGGCGACGCCGACCGCATCGGGATGTACGACGAGACGGGCGCGTTCGTCGACTCGCACAAGATTCTGGCGCTGCTCATCAAGTACCTCTCGCAGGAGAAAGGCCTCGACGGCATCGTCGTGAAGACCTTCTCGACAACGGACATGCTCCAGAAGATGGCCGACGCCTACGCGCTGGAGGCCGTCACGACGCCCATCGGCTTCAAGTACATCGGCCCGATCATCGTCGAGCGCGACGTGCTCGTGGGCGGCGAGGAGTCCGGCGGCATGGCGATCAAGGGCCACATCCCCGAGCGCGACGGCCTCTTCATCGGCCTGACGGTCGTGGAAATGATGGTCAAGCGCGGCAAGAAACTCTCGGAGCTCGTCCAGGAATTGTTCGACGAGTTCGGCGAGCACCGCCAGAGCCGAAACGACCTCCACACGACCGAGGCGAAGAAGCAGGCGTTCCTGGCGAAGCTCAATGACGAAGGGCTCGGCGCCATTAACGGCCGCACGGTCGTGAAGACCGAGACCATCGACGGCTACAAGTTCCGCGTGGACGGCGGCTGGCTGATGTTCCGCCCCTCGGGCACGGAGCCGGTGCTCCGCGTCTACTCCGAGGCGAGCACCCAGGCGGAGGCCGACGCCCTCGTCGCCGACGGCGTGGCGATGATCGGGTAAGCGGTCAGCCTCGGCCCCTTCAGACTCGTAGCGGGAGACGGCGCCTGGTGTCGTCTCCCGCTTTTTTTGCGTAGGTCCCTACGCTACCACGTCAGCTAGGGCGTCAGCCGGTGTGCGACGAGTTCGCCGTGCAGCCGTTCGCACGCGGCGAGAACGGGCGCGCACGCAGCCGGCGGCATGGCGGCCTCCGTTCGGGGTGGACCGAAGCCGGTGGACCGCTCGACGGCGGCATACCAGTGCGTCGCCCATACGCCGTCGGTTGGGCGCGGACCGGGCTCCCAAGCGAGCATCGCCGGATCGAACGGGACGTCGAGCACGGTGCACAGCACGCGGAGCATCGCTGGCGGATCGGCGAGAATGTCGCGCGCTTGGACGACCGGCGGTGGTGCCCCGTCCCGGTCAGCGATGCGTCGGAAAAGCTCGACTTGCTGGGGTAGTCCCGTGTCCTCGACGCGCACCGCTGGCCCGAGCACCTGCACGAGCGAGGCGAGCATAGCGGCTGGGTCGCGCAGAAGAAACACGTGGCGAAAGCTGGGCGCGTCGAGCCACGCGCGCCCGACGGACGGCAGCAGGTGGTGCGCCATGTGTTTCTGGTAGTAGATCGCCGCGCCGCCAGGGATCGGTCCCGAAAGGTGGGCTGCCACGGCGCGCCAGTCGGTCGGCTGGCTGGCCAGGATGTCGTCGCGACCGGGGTGGTGGAGGCCCGTCGTGGCGAGGTAGTGCGCGTAGAGCGGCTCGTCCACGACTGCTGTGTCGGCGCGGCTGCCCCACGACCGCATGAGCGCCGTGGAGAGGTTGCGCGGCCCCGACCACATCGCGATGCGGAGGGGGGCCGATGCGGTGGAAAGGGTAGGCTGGACCATGCCGGGCATGCTAGAGGAAACCGTTGCCGTCGAGGATACGCGCGCGGCTGCATTCGCATCACCGGGGCTAGCTTACGCCCTGGCTCTTGGTGTCGGCTCTACGTTATTTTTCCCTAACACCCTCCCTGTCGTTGCCTACGCACCCTAGTCTCATGCGCTCCCTCCTCGTTGTGCTCGCCTTGCTGGCCGCCCCCCTCGCTGCCCAAGACGATTCGTCCCAGGACGATGTGCCCTACGCGCCTGGCTCGGTGGTCACCGTCGACGGCGACACGCTGCGCGGCGAGATCGCGCTCGTGCCCGACTTCGTCAAGGCGCGCGGCGTCACCTTCCGCGCGACGCCCGACGACACCCCCACGACCCTCACCCACAGGGACGCGCAGAGCTACCAGGTGGAGGGCGGCAGCCGCTTCGTCTACCGCTGGGTCTACTTCAACCCCGACTCGTCGCGCGGCGCACACGTGTTCCTACGCGAACTGGTGCGCGGCCCGCGGACGCTCTACGCCCTCCATGTGACCGTCGACGCCGACTCGTTCTACGTGGAAGGCGCGGACTTCCCGGTCGAAGGCCTCTTCGAGTACCGAACGAAGCTCGGCGCGACCCGCTCGCGGCTCGTCAAGCCGTGGGTAGGTACGCTCAACCGTGCCTTCCAAGCCTGCCGCCCATTGCTCGATGATGTCGCTGAAGCCGAGTATCGGGAGCGCGCCTTCACTGAGCTCGTCCTCGGCTACAACGAGTGCGTCGATCCAGAGTACCGCCCCGAGCCCCTCGCCAACCGCGTGGATCGCCAATCTGGCTATGCGGTGCACTTCAGCTTGGAGGCCGCTGGGGGGATCGTTTCGCTGGAACGCAGCGCCTCCGTGAACCTCGATTCTGCCGACGACGACGGCATGACGACGGTCTCGCTGAGGGGCGTCATGCTGGTCGAGTTTCAAGCGTGGCCGAGCACCTTCTATGGGGCGATCGAACTGGGACTTCAGCGCATCGGCACGGCGACGGTTTCCGACAACGACCCCTCCCCGTTCGGGTCGTTTGACGAGGTAGAGGAAAGCTATGCGCCCATCGGCGTCACGCTGGGACTCGGCTTTCAGTACGATGCGCCCCTTCGTCCACTCACGCCGTTCTTGCGGGGCACCTACGTCCTTGGCTGGACCCCGTTCGGCGACCGCAACCTCAGCTTCAACACGGAGGTGACGGCCTATGGCGGCTACGCGCTTACCGGGGGCGTGCTCTATGAGCTCCCCACGGGACTCCACCTCTCCTTCGGTGCGCGCGCCGAGTTTCTCTCCGCCTCCGAAGACTTCATTTACGTGCCCCTGGGATCGAAGCTGGCCAACCACAACACGGTCAGCGGCGTTCTTGGTGTCCGCTTCTAGCAAACGCACCGCTTCTAACAAACGCAGACGAGGCCGACTCCCCTGCTGGAAGTCGGCCTCGTGGAAGACGCACCGCGGCGGCGCTTACGGGTAGCGCTGGCGCATCTCGGCAACGACGCCCGCGAAGCGCTCGACGTCCACGAGCCAGTTGGCCGAGCGGCCCTGGAGGATCTCCGTCATCGGGAGGAAGCGCTCCGTAGGCCCGGCGACGATGATGCCGACGATCTGCCAGCCGGCCTTCGGGAAGTAGCCAATCACTGGGCCGCCGGACGCCCCAGGCGTCGTGTCGCCGTCGTGCGCAACCACGGTGCGGTCGCCGCCCATGCGGCCGTAGAACTGCGTGCCCCAGTCGGCACCCATGCGCTCGCCGTCGTACCAGTCGCCGGAATAGCCAACGGCGGCAAACTCAGGCGCTGCCTTGCCCGCGATGGGCACCATCCACTCGTCCTCGATGGAGCGGAGGCCGAAGTAGCCGAGTTGATTGCCGAGCGGCCGGTCGATGATGCTGATGGCGAAGTCCTCCGAGTTGGCCGTGCGCGGCGGGACCGCCTCGGCGTAGGTCGAGGTCACGGTCGCGTAGGTGTTGAGCGGCGTGTCGCCCTGGTCGTAGAACGGGACGAAGATGGCGTTGGTCAGGCTGCCGTCGGCCTTGCGACCGTAGCAGTGCGCCGCTGTGAGGATGTGGCGCGGCCCGACGAGCGCGGCCGTGCAGGTGCCGCCCTCGGTGATGAGGCGGCCGATACGGCTGTAGGGAGACGCGAACTCCGGGATGCCGCGGTCGTCACGCCCGAAGATGGCGCGGCTCGATTGTCTCTCGATGTCGAGGTCGAGGTCTACGGGGCCGAGGTCGCTCTCCATGCCGCCGTAGGTCGCCTCGGACGGGTCGCCTTCGGCGGCGAAGCCGGGGAGGTCCACGTCGGTCATGCGCTCCACGTCCAGCTCGATGAACTCGACGCCCGCGACGCCTTCGGTGCCTTGGGCGAAGAGCGCGGCGCGCTGCGCCCGGTAGGTCTCGAGCGCTTGGTCATCGATGGTGGGCCGCTCGCCCTGCCACACTCCGAGCGTGTCGGGGAGGCTCGCCATCGGGTCGGCTTCGGTGAGGAGGGGCGGCGTGCCACACGCGGCTACCAACGCGAACACGGCGAGAGCGGCAAAGGAAGAAAGTCGCTTCATGGTCGAAGGGGGAAGTCCAAAGGGGTGGGACAGCGCGGAAGGTACCACGCTGCGCAACAAACGTCGGCATCGCGCCGGTTGGTGCAGGCATCACCTCCCCGGTTCCGGGGAGATGGGGCGAGGGTCGAGGGTCGAGGAAGCACACTGGATCAGGTGGCCGCGACCAGTACCGCCCAGCTCTTCGCGCTTTACGTCCTCCTACTCACTCTCCACTATCCGCCAGACGCTAGTCGCCAGTCGCTCCCGCGTACCCTTCGGCCTCAGCCTGCATGCGGCGGAGGATGTTGAAGAGGCCGCCCTGGCGCGTGGCGGTGAGGGCTTCGGTCAGGCCCGAGTCTTTCAGAAAGCTCGGGTCGAGGTCGACGATCTGGCGCGGCGGGAGGCCGTCGAGGCCGCGCACGAGCAGCGCCACCATGCCCTTGACGATCTGCGCATCGGCGAAGCCGTGGTAGCGCATCGCGTCGGCGTCGGCGTCATAGTCGGCGTGCAGGTAGACGAGCGACGTGCAGCCGCGCACGCGGTGGCGCTCGTCCTTGGCGTCGTCGGGGTAGGTGCCGAGCCGGTCGGCGTAGTCGAGGAGCAGCATCGTGCGCGTGAGCTTGTCGAGCGACGCGCTCTCTTCGACGAACGTGGCAAGGTCGGGGGGGAGCATGCGGGTGTGGGGGTGTGTCGGTGTTTGGACGGGTGCGGGGG
>JBCDFF010000146.1:0-9478 GCA_039178415.1 Bacteroidota bacterium | reverse complement strand
TGGGTTACCGCCCTCCGGTCGAGTACGAGCAGATGCTTGCGGAATCCCTCAACGCACCTTAGCGGTGTGTCTCACTCACGGGGTGCACTCCACTTCTCATTTCCAATGAAGCACAGATCGTTTGACTCAGAAGAAATACGCTCCTTCCAGAAAGTCTCGACTGGCTTCAAGTAACCTGGATTCGACCTGGCTCACGCCATCGGCGGGGTGACGCGCTTGGCGAGGCGGACCTGGCTCGTGGGGCCATCGAGGTCGAAGCTGACCTCGTCCACGAGGCGGTGGATGAGGCGCATGCCGTAGCCGCGGCGCTGCTTGTTTTGCAGCGCGTCCTGGAGCGCCGTCGGGTTGTATCGCGCCTGGTCGAACGGCTCGCCGTCGTGGCGGATGGTCACCACGAAGGTGCCGTTCTGCGTGTGGGTGCCCACCTGGACGCGGCCGTCCTCGCGGCCCTTGTAGCCATGCTCGATGGCGTTGGCGCAGGCCTCGTCCACGGCGAGTTGGAGCTCGTGCACGGCGCGGTCCGTGAGTCCGGCCTCGGCACCATACTGCCGCACGAACCGCCGCACGGTCGCCAGGTGGCGCATCGTGCTGGGGATGACGACCGTGTGGTGGCGCGCAGGCATGGCCTCGATGGAGCGCAAGGACGGCGAGGGGTTGGGGGTGACGCGCCTCAGTCGGCGCTCGTGCCGTTGGGGCTTGCTTCGAACTGGGCGAGCGCCTCGGCCTCAGAGGGCGTGATGTCGAAGAGCATGGGAAACCCGAGCAGGTCGAACACCTCGTAGACCCGCTCTTGGAGCTCGGTGATCTTGACGTCGCCGCCGGCCTCGCGCATCGGCTCAACGTAGGCCATGAAGACGCCCAGGCCCGCGGAGGAGATGTACTGGAGGTTGCCGCCGTGGACGATCACGCGGTGGGCCTCGTCGTCGAGGCAGCGCTGGAAGGCGGCTTCGAGTTCGCTCGCGGTGTGGGCGTCGAGTTCGCCGTTGAGTTCCAGCACACGCACGGTGCCGGTCGGGCGGAAGGTGACGGAGAAGTTGGACACGGCGGGCAGCGGTCGGGTGACGAGGGGAGGCCGGAGGGCGGGGGCTTCGAGGTCGGTGAACATACGACGCAGAGGGAACGGCTACGAGGGCCTGATCACGACGCGGAGGGGGCCGCGTCGGGCCCAGACGATGAGGGGGACGGCTCCGCTGACGGAGCCATCGCCTCCGAAGTTGCACCCTCGGCGGGGGCAGGCTCGGGCGGCGCGGCGGCCTCCCTGGCGACGCCATCGCCCGAGGCGGCCGCCTGGGCAACGCGCGGCGTGGGCGGTCCGGCCTCGCCGTGCCACTTGAGCGCGACCAGCGTGAGGTCGTCGTCCAGGTCGGCCTTGTGGTCGGAGAAGGTGCGGCAGTCGTCGAGGAGGCCGTCGAGGAGGCCCTGGGCGGTCGCAGCGCGGTAGGTGACGACGGTGGTGAGCAGGCGGTCGTAGCCGTACTCCTCGCCGTTGGGCGCTCGGCTCTCGACGACGCCGTCGGTGTAGAGCGCGAGCGCGTCGCCGGGACGCAGTTGCACGGTCTCCTCGGCGAGCGACGTTTCGAAGAGCGAGCCGCCGGTGAGGCCGAGGCCGATTCCCTTGGCGCGCAGCAGGCGTGCTTCGCCGTCGGCGCGGGCGAGCGCGGCCGGGCAGTGGCCTGCGCGGGCGTAGGTGAACACGCCCGACTGGGTGTCAAGCACGCCGTAGAGCGCCGAGATGAATGCCTGCTTGCCCAGCGAGGCCATGAGGGCCTCGTTGGCGCGCACGAGAAACTCCGCCGGCGACCGGGTGAGGCGGCTCACCGACTGGAAGATGCCCTTGAGCTCGGCCATGTAGAATGCCGCTGCGGTGCCCTTGCCGGACACGTCGGCCACGATCACGCCG
The DNA here is from genome assembly GCA_039178415.1 of Bacteroidota bacterium. Classification (GTDB taxonomy): domain Bacteria; phylum Bacteroidota; class Rhodothermia; order Rhodothermales; family Rubricoccaceae; genus JBCBEX01. The sequence goes on along the minus strand of JBCDFF010000146.1, from coordinate 7,578 downwards.
ACGCACTGCTCCCCGATGACGGCCACGTCGTAGTAGTCGCCGCCGACCTCCATCGCGGCGAAGCCGAGGCCGGCGATCTCGACGCGCTCGAACTCGGGGAGCGTCTGCGGGAGGAGGCGTTTCTGCACCTCGCGGGCGATCTCGAGCTCCTGCGCGAGCCGCTCCTTCTCCAGCACCTCCGCGAAGAGGTCGGCGTTGGCCAGCGAGAGCGCCGCCTGTGCGGCGAACGTAGTGAGGGCGCTCACGTCGTCCTGCTCGAAGCCCTCGGCGACGCGCTTCGAGGCGAAGAGCACGCCGCGCGTCTCGCCGCCCGAGGTGAGCGGGAGCGCGAGCAGGCTGCCCAGCCCGTCGCCGGGGCGGGCGCGGACGCGGTGGTCCGAGGCCGCGCGGTTGAGCACGAGCGGGCGGCGCCGCTCGAACACGTCCTGCGTGAGCGCGCGGTCGTCGAGCAGTTGGTGGATGCGCTCCGCGTCGATGCTGCGGGTGGCAGCCAGCTGCGGCGTGAGCGAGCCCGACGCCGGATCGATGAGCGCCACCCAGGCCGCGTCGGCCCCGCCCGACTGCACGGGCGCGTCGGCGATGGTCTGCACGAGCTGCGCGCGGTCGAGCATCTGGCCGGACAGCTCGGCGAGGGCCTGCATCGCCTCCATCTCGCCCGTCTTCTTCTCGAACGCGCTCGCCGTCGGGAGGTGGAAGAGCAACGAGAGGATGGCCGTCGTCGCGTAGAGGATCACGAAGGCGAAGGCGAAAAGCGCGAACTGGCTCAGCGGCTGGCTGAAGATGCTCTGCAGCGACACCAGCGCCGCGTCGGGGATGACGAGCCCGTCCTTGGCCTGCGCGGCCGAGAAGTAGCCGCCGAAGCGCTGGATGAGGACGTGGACCGTGAACAAGATCATCGTCGCGCACAGCCCGATGGTGGCCCACTTCTCGCGGAACGAGAGGAAGACGATCCACGAGAGCCGGAAGGCGTTGGCTACCATCAGCCCCACGGCGACGATGCCCATGATCTGGAAGGCGATGTTTTGCTCGGCGGCCTCGGCGGCAGCCCGCTCGCCCACCATGGTGAGCGCGGCGAGGGCCATCGCGATGATCATCAGGTTCCAGTTGCGGACGCTGTGGCGCGTGCGTTTGAAGAGCACCAGCGAGCGCAGGTAGAGCAGCAGCACGAAGGCGCTCACGATCTCCATCGTCCCGACCACGACGGCTTGCACGAGCGTACTCGGCCCCGCCGGCAGCAGCGTGCGCGCGTCCACCGGAGCGGCCCCGCCGGTGAGCGCCACCGTTCCGAACGCCGTCACGAGCGCGATCCCGCTCAGCAGCATGGGGGACCACAGTGACCGCATGGCGTTGTGGTCGCGCTGCCGGAAGACGTCACCGAGGAGCAGGTAGGCCAGCGCGGCCGCGGCCACGAGCAGGCCGTTTACGGTGACGAGCGCCGGATGGCTCGGCGGCTGCTTCGAGAACGAGAGCGCGGCGAAGTAGACCACGCCAGCGGCGAAGAGCAGGCCCACGACCGTCCACAGCAGCGTCTGCCGCGACGGCAGGCGCAGCCGCGAGGTGCGAGGGCGATCGGTGCTAGGGGTCGTGAAGGCCACGAGCGGGGCGCAGGCCGGTGGGGTGCGGGCCGGTGGACGGAGGCCACCGGGAGCCCGGTGGGGGCCGTGGAGCCTCTATCGTATCGAAAACCTACCCGCGAGGTTGCGACAACAGCGTGGCAGCGCAGGGCGAGCCGCGCGCAAGATACTGGCCCCGCTGGCCTGCGATGGGCGCGGCGGCGGCGTGGGTAACTTCGCCGCCGTGCCTTCGTAGGTCGTCCGTCAAGCTCCGCCTATCTTCCGCCTCGCGCGCGTCCCGGCCCCCCTCCTTGCCGCCCCACCTAGCCCCACCGCCATGCGTCGTGGCGTCTCCCGCTTCCTGCTCGTCGTCCTCGGTGCCCTTGCGGTGGCCGTGCTCGTGCGCACCCTGCGCGGCCCGTCGGAGCCCGACACGCTGGTCGCGTTTGGCACGTCGTGGGACCCGGGCGACACCCGCGAGCGGGGCTTCCAGCTCGACCGGCCGCTGCGCCTCACCGTCACGGCCACCGGCTCCTTCGAGACGCCGGTGGCCGGCATCCCAGACGCGCTCGCGGCCTACGGCTGGGTGCTCAACGCTGCCACGCGCGACACGGTGTGGGTCATGCGCAGCGCCGACGCTGTCAAGTCACGCACCACACTCGCCACGGCCGAGGACACGATCGCGCTCCCGCCGGGCACCTACGAGGCCTACTTCACCGCGCTCGGCGATCCGCTCCGCCCCGTGCAGGACGTGGACGGGGGCTTCCTCGAACGCGCCCGCGCCTTCCTCCAGGGCAACCAGGACGCCTGGCACACCGACGCCGAGCAGTGGCGCTTCCGCCTCGACCCCGTCGTGCCCGACAGCGCACGGTTCGCCCGCGCCGTCGCCAGGGTCGAACAGCCGGAGCCGGCCCCCGACCTCGTCTGGGCCACCGGACCGATGGGGAGCCGCGCCGACTCCAGCGCCTACCTCGACGTCCCGACCGCCACCCGCCTCTGGGTCGACGCCACCGGCGAAGTCTTCGACGAGGCCATCGACTATGGCTGGATCGAAGACCTCGTGACCGACGAGCGCGTCTGGACGATGACGCGCGCCAACACCGTCTGGGCAGGCGGCTCGGCGAAAAACCGCCGCGTCCGCGACACCCTACGCCTGGAGCCGGGGCGCTACCGCATCGGCTTCACCACCGACGGCTCCCACGCGTACCGCGACTGGACGGCCAACCCGCCCTTCGACCCCGACGCCTGGGGCCTCACGCTGGGCGGCGGCGGCGGCACGGCCCGCCTCTTTGAACCCTACATGGACCTCCCTGAGATCGTCGCGCTCCGCAAGGTGGGCGACGACCAGCTCCATACTGCGAGCTTTACCCTCAGCACGCCCACGCGCGTCTTTGTTTGGGCGCTCGGCGAGATGCGCGCCTCCAGCTCCTACGACTTCGCGCGGCTCCTCCGCATGCCCGAGGACGATGGGATCAGCAGGCGTCCGCCCCGGGAGGTGTGGGAAATGGAATACGACGACACCCGCCACGGTGGCGGCACCGCGCGCAACCGCCTCGCCGAGGCCGTCCTCGACCTCGAGCCCGGCCGCTATACCCTCCGCTACCAGACCGACGACTCGCACTCGCCCGACGACTGGAGCGGGGCCGCCCCCACCCATCCCGAGCGCTGGGGCGCCGCCCTCTTCGCGCTCAACCGCGACTTCCGCCCCGCCTCCGTCACGGGCATCGCCTACGAGCGCGGGCCGCGCGCCGGATCCAACGTGACCGTGGACGTCTCCGAGCCGCCGCCCCCCCCTCCCCCGCCAGAGAACCCAGCGCCTGGCGTGGCCACAAGCGCACCCGGCGCGCCGATCCCGATACGCGGCGAGCCTCAGCGGCTCCCGCTCGACCTTCGCCGCCTCACCAACAACCAGCGCTTCGACGTGCCCTTCACGCTCGACGCGGAGACCACGCTGATGATCACCGCCGTCGGCGAGATCGACGGCCCCAACCGCTACGACTACGCCTGGATCGCGCGGGCCGACAACGGCAGCACCGTCTGGGAAATGACGGCCGAGAACACCGTCTACGCGGGCGGCGCGCCGCGCAACCAGCGCTTCGACGGCACCGTCACGCTGCCCGCTGGCACCTACGTCCTCTTCGTCCGCTCCGACGACAGCCACGCCTTCGGCAACTTTGTGAGCGAACCGCCCGAGGAGCCCGACGCGTGGGGTGTGCTGGTCGAGGAGATGTAAGCGCAAGCCCGTGTGAACACGCAGGGATGACGCAAGGGTACCGAACGCCCCCGACAGCGAAGCGTCCCACGTCCATACTTTCACACGCCCCACTTGCCTACCTCAGCCCTGTGACGCTCGAACTCACCGTCCACCTCCCGGACGAGCACCACGATTTTCTCATCGCCGAGTTGGCCGACCTCGACTTTGAGGCGTTCGAGGCGCGCGACGAGGCCGTAGTGGCGTGGGGCCCCGCGCGGTGCTGGTCGGACGTCCACCGCGAGCACGTTGAGCAGTGGCTCCAGCGGCGCGACCTGCCGATCCGCATCAGCGAGCGCGTGGAGGCCCCGCACAACTGGAACGCGACGTGGGAGGCCTCCATCGCGCCCGTCGTGATTGGGCCGTTCCTCGTCCGCCCGTCGTGGCACGCCACGCCGCCTGCGCACGCCGACAAGGTGCTGCTGGAGATCGACCCCAAGATGAGCTTCGGGACGGGCTACCACGAGAGCACGCGCCTCGCGCTACGCTTCCTGCCAGGCCTGGTGCAGGACGGCCACCGCGTGCTCGACGCCGGCACGGGCACGGGCATCCTCGCCATTGCGGCGCTCAAGCTTGGCGCGGCCGAGGCCTACGCGTTCGACATCGACCCGTGGTCTATCGAGAACGCGGCCGAGAATGCGCTGGACAACCGCGTCGGCGACCGCTTCGTGCTGCGCGAGGGTGGCTTGGAAGTGGTACCCGAGGACGAGTTCGACGTGATCGCGGCGAACATCAACCGCGAGGCGCTGCGACGCATGCTGCCGGGCCTGGCTGCGAAGATGCACGACGGCAGTACGCTCATTCTCGCTGGCCTGCTCCAGACCGACCGCGCCCTGATGCTCGACGCCCTCGCCGAGGTGGGGCTCGCCCTGCGCGACGAGGCGACCGAAGGCGAGTGGTGGTCGTGCGTGAGCCACCGCGCCTAGCGCCTCCACCCGATGGCCCACGCTCCGTCTTCGCGTTCGCGGCTCCGCATCGGTGTCGTTGGCGTCGGCCAACGGGGGACGACGCGTGCTGAGGCGGTGGCGGCGCGTGACGATGTTGTGCTCGTGGGCGTGACCGACGCCGACGCCGCGCGCGCCGACGCCCTCGCGAACCGCCACGACACCGCGGCCTACCGCTCCGCGGCGACCCTCCTCGCCGCCTGCGACGCCGTCTGCATCGCCACGCCAACACGCGATCACTTTCTGATCGCCGAGGCCGCGGCGAAGGACGGGCGGCACGTCTTCCTCGAGTGGCCCGCTACCACCTCTGTCGCCGAGTGCGAGCGGCTCGTGGCGCTGAGCGAGGAGGCGGGCGTCGAGGTCGGCGTGGCGCACCCGCTGCCCATCGCGCCGCTCTTGGCGAGCCGTCCGGCGGGCTGGCGCCCGCGCCTCGTTGCGCTCGACCTGCCTGCCGGTGGGATCTCGTGGCCGTTCCTGATGGCGGGCGCGCTCGACCTAGCTGCGGCCCTCGCCCGCTCTGCCGACGTGCCCCGCCTCGACGCCGAGGCGGACCGGCGCGGCGCACTCCTCGACACCGTCGGCGCGACGCTGCGCTTCCGCGCAGGCACGCTCGTGCACCTGCTCCTCGGCGCGGCGGCCGCCTCGACGCGGCTCTTCGTTGCGGGCCGCGACCACCGCGCCACCGTAGCCCGCCTCGACGCCCCACTCGGCTTCGACGCCCCGCCAGGCTTCGGCGCCCCACCAGGCTTCGACGCCCCGCCAGGGTTCGGCCCGGGGCGCGGCTCCAGCCGGACGCGCGTGGTGGCCGACCGCGACGGCTTCGGCGGCTTTCTCGACGCCCTCACCGCAGGCCGCCCCACTCCCCGCACCGCCCTGGACGCGCTGCACACGATGCGCCTCACCGAGCGCCTGCTCGCCAAGTTGCGCTGAGAGCTACCAAGCTGTGCTGCGAGCCTATCCCTCCACGACCTGCCGCGCGTTGGAACGAACGGGCGCAGCCAGTTCGGCGTCCCGCAGCACCACGCGGCGCACGGCGGCGTCGCGGCCCGAGCGGTAGCTCACCCCGGTGGCGCGCTGGACCCGCACGTCGCCTGAGGAGGTGCCGCCCCACTCGCGCAGCGTCAGCCCGTCCACGTCGGCGATGTTGACCGAGGGCTTGCGCCCGCCCCCCGTCGCCGAGCACTCATCGACGACGAGGTCCTTGAAGCGGAAGCCGGTGTCGTCCTGGTCGTTGACGAGAAGCGCGGGACCGCCCGAGGCACCTCGGTCAAACCGGACGCGACGGAACGCGAGCCGCTCCACGTCCGCCAGGAGCTTGTCGCCGAGGTCGGTGTTGGTGCCGACGCCGCCGGGGAGGTGCTCCATCAGCCCATCTTCGAACCGCACGTCGGCCGCTCGCTCGGCGAGCGCGAGTTGCTTTCGGCCGCCGCGCAGGTGGAAGTCGCGGATTGCGACGCGCTCGGCCCCGCCCTCGGCCCAGCAGTGGAGATTCACGAGGTGGTTGGCTCCCTGCGGCACCGTCGGATCCATGTGGACCACCAGCTTCTGCACGTCGAGGTCGCGGCAGGCACCGCGGAGTTCGAGGCCGTCGCCCTTGTACTTGTTGACGATGCTGAGCAGCCGCACGGTGCCCCGCTCGCAGAAGTCGAACAGCGCCGCCTCGATGTTGCGCCCCGCCTCGTTGCCGATCTGGCTCGCCGTGAGCACCGCGCGCTCGACGGTGAAGTCTGCACAGGCATAGAGGGCGAGGGGGCGGTTGGGGCAGCGGTCCGAGTGCAGGTCGAGGGTGAAGCCGCTGGAGCCTTGCAGGTCCACGTGGTCCTTGCGCCCGCCGGAGAAGCGCAGCGTGAGGCGGCTCTCGCCGCACACGCCCACCAGCAGCAGCGCATTGGCCGGTCCCGAGCGCGACTGACGCGTGGCCCCGAAGGAAAAGTCGAGCGTGAGGTCCTGCAAAGCGATGGGACCCGCCTGGGCGAGGCGCTCGCTGAACCGCAGCGCGTCGCCCTCGGAGGTCAGGGCGAGCTTGAGCCGCCGCGCCACGCCGAGATCGAGGCTCGTCGCGCGCAGCCGCACGCCCTCGATGGCGACATCCTCGCGCGGAGTCACCACGTGCACCTGGGCGGGCTCCACGAAGCCCATCACGGGGTAGGCGTGGCGCAGGCTCCGGTCGAGAAAGACGCGGTCGTAGCCGCCGTGCACCTCCACCGCTTCGACGGTGGCCATCTCCTGAGGCGGTGCCCGGCGCGCGTTGTTGTATTCGCGGCTGCCTTGCTCGGCGTCGCGGCTCGCCCCCTGCCGCACCACCACGGTGTCGCCCGCGCCCACAAGGCGCTGCCCGCGCGCCAGCATGATGTGGTCGGCACCGGGCTGGCTTCCCACGGCCAGCGGGACCCGTCCGCCCGCCTGCCCTGCCACGCGGATCGTGCCCCCGTGGAAGGTGGCGAGGCTTCCGAGCGCTGCCAGCGTCCGCCCATCGGGCACGTCGAGCGTTTGATCGGGCAGCGCCCTGAGGTCGTAGTCCTTGGCCTGCACCCAGGCTAGGCCGGCGCGGAGGTCGTCCTGGAGTTCGGCGGCATCGGCGGCAGCGACGCGGATGCCGGGGCCGAGGTGACGCACCGTCTCCTGGACACGTCCCGTGGCGTCGAGCGTGGGCGTGGCTTGGCTCACCGCGCCCCAGGTGGTTCCGTCCCAGCGGTAGAGCGTACGCGTGGCGTAGACGTAGCACGTCTCCTCCGCGTGCGGATCTAGGGTGTCCCGCTGGCCGAGCGTCTCCACCTTGAACGTGGCGTCGATGGCAGCTTCCAGCGCTGCCGCGTAGTGCGCCGCGCGC
>JBCDFF010000145.1:0-9491 GCA_039178415.1 Bacteroidota bacterium | reverse complement strand
TGCTCCCGCAGGGCGCGCCGACGAGCCCCGCGCTCACCAACGTCCTCTGCCGCCGCCTCGACGCGCGCATGGCGGGTATGGCCGACCGCCTCGGCCTCGCCTACACCCGCTACGCCGACGACCTCACGTTCTCGGGCTCGGGCGACGCTGCGCAGCACGTCACGAAACTGCTCTGGCGATCCGCGCAGATCATCGCCGACGAAGGCTTCACGCTGCACCCGGACAAGCTGCGCGTGATGCGACGCGGCGCACGGCAGGAGGTCACGGGCCTCGTCGTGAACGAGAAGCTGAGCGTGGACCGCCGCACGATACGCCGCTTCCGCGCCACACTGCGCCAGATCGAACTCGACGGGCCGACGGGCAAGCACTGGGGCGACGCGCCGGACGTACTCGCTGCCGTCCACGGCTTCGCGAGCTTCGTGGCGATGGTCGACGCCGCCCGCGGTGCGCCGCTCGTAGCCCGCACTCACGCGCTGCTCGTCAAGCACCGCTGGGCTCCCGACCGCTCCGCGCAGCGTCCCCGCTACCGCCGCCCTGTCGATGTCGCTGCCGTCGATGCAGCGATCAACGCCATCGAAGACGAGCGCGCGAAGGAGCGGCCTGCGAAGCCATGGTGGAAGCTCTGGTAGGCCGCGCTCCCACGAAGCAACGCGTCCTGTGCAAGCCTATCCGTCCCAGGTCAGGTCGAACGTGTTCGGGCCGTTGACGAGGTCGCGGTCGTAGGTCTGCTGTCGCCCAGAGAGCGCTTCGATGAGCGTGATCCGCACGCGCGTGGGCATCTCGAACGTGCCGAGGAGCGCGTTCTGTTCGTCGCGGTAGGTCAGTTCCTCCGGTCCGAAGAACGCGGGGGCCAGCGTCTGGCTCTCCGTTTCGAGGCGGCCTTCGGCGTCGGTGCGCCCACGCACGTCCGGCCCATCTGTGGCATCGGGCGCAAGCACCGCCCAGTGTGCCACCGCGATAGAGCCGACAACGGTCTCGTCTTGGACCAGACGCACCGTGTAGACGCCGCTCGGCCCGTCGTTGTCCCATCCGACGACATAGTCACGGGCCGACGTGATGTTTTGCTCAACGAGCGTGAATACCTCGCCGTCGAGGTCCACGATCTCGACCTCCAGCTCCGTGCCGGTCCCGTCGGAGCGATAGCTCACGGTCGTCTGCTCGACGAAGGGGGAAGGATACACCGAGCTCAGGTCGTTCGCAGCAGCCTGAGCCAAGGTCGAGGGCCCCTCTCCCGTCACGAGGCCACCGCTGTCCGACGCCCCGCAGGAGTCCTGCTGACTCGCGATCACCACCGGGAAGCACGGGCGGATGGCGACGCGCAGCCCCTCCACGGGCGCGCCGTCCGGTGCCGTCGCGACGACAGCAATACCGAAGGCATCATCGACGGGCGGCTCGGGCGCGAGCGTCGTGTCCGCAGCATCGCAGGCCACGAGGGTCACGGTGAGCGCGAGTACGAAGGCGAGAGGGCGGAGCATGGAAGAAGGAGATCGGTTGGAGTGCAGGAGCGGTCGTGGTCACCGCCCGCTCCAGTTTGGCGGTCAGACACAGGGGTCGTGTGTGTCCCACCGACAAAGACCGTACCCGAGGCCATCGGAGCCCAGGTGCTTCAGTCGATCCGCCGCCGCCAGGTAGTGCCCTGCGTGCTGTCCATCACCTCGACGCCGAGCGCTTCGATCTCGTCGCGGATGGCGTCGGCGCGGGCGTAGTCCTTCGCCTTGCGCGCGGCCACGCGCTCGGCCAGCAGCGTTTCGATCTGCTCCGCTAGCGGGTCGTCCTCGCCTTCTTCGGCGACCATTTCCGGACGGACGATGCCGAGGAGTGCGTTGATCTGGTCGAGGTAGTCCTTCGCGCTCGTCGCCATGGCCAGGCTGTCGAGGCCGCTCTTCGAGCGCGCGTCCTTGCGCTTGCCCATCGACGCGATGATGTTGACGCCGCGGTAGGCCGCCGCGAGCGCCGTGGGCGTGTTGAGGTCGTCGCAGAGCGCGGCGAGCGTGTCAGCGTAGGCCTTCGCGAGCGGCTCCGCGAGGTGGTTGGGGCCGCGCTCCTCGTACTGCTTCTCAGTGTGGAAGTCGAACGCGTCCTGCACGGCGGCATCCACTTCCTGGTAGCGGCGTCGCATCTTGGCGGCGTCGGTGAGCGCCTTGCGCGTGAAGTTGAGCGGCTTGCGGTAGTGCCCGGCGATGAGCGCGAGGCGCAGCGCGAGCGGGTCGGCGGGAGCGCCGTAGTCGTCGCGGCCTCCGTCGGCGGGGTCAGTCGTGAGGTCGCGCACGGTGAGGAAGCTGCCCGTCCGCTTCGACATCTTCGCGCCATTGACCTGGAGGAAGCGCGTGTGGACCCAGTGCCGGGCGAACGTCTCGCCCGTAAGGCACTCGGCCTGCGCGATCTCGCACTCGTGGTGCGGGAAGCGGAGGTCCTCGCCGCCCGCGTGCAGGTCGATGGTGTCGCCGAGGTATTTCTGTGCCATCACCGAGCACTCGAGGTGCCAGCCGGGGAAGCCCCACGCGGTGCCCTCGGTGAACGGGCTGTGCCACTGCATGAGGTGGTGCTCATCCTTTTTCCACAGCGCGAAGTCCCGCGGGTCGCGCTTGCCGTCGTCCGTGACCACGTCGCGCGACTCGGCGGCGGCTCCCACGTCGAGCGCGTCGGCCTCCGTGTTGCCGGAGAGCTTGCCGTAGTCGGGGAACGACGCGACGCTGAAGTAGACGCCCTGCTCGGTCTCGTAGGCGTGCCCCTTCTCGATGAGCGTCTGGACGGCGCGGATCTGCTCGCGGACGTGTTCGGCGGCGCGGGGCCGTACGGTCGGCTCACGGAGGCCCAGCGTGTGCCAGTCCTCAACGAGCGCCTCGGTGTAGTGCCGTGCGAGGTCCCACACGTTGGCGAAGCGCTCGCCCTCCTTGCTCTTGAGCGCCTTCGCCATGCGGTCTTCACCGGCCGCGTCCGCCGCGTCGTCCTCGGTGAGGTGGCCGACGTCGGTGACGTTCGACACATAGTCCACGTGCCAGCCGAGCGCCTCTGCCGTGCGTACGATGAGGTCGGCGGTGAGGAACGAGCGGAAGTTGCCGATGTGGGCATAGCTGTAGACCGTCGGCCCGCAACCGTAGAACGTCAGGCGCGGGGTGCCGTCCTCGGTCGTCTCAGCGGGGACGAGCGGCTTGGCTTCTCGGGAGAGCGAGTCGTGAAGGACGAAGTCGGGCACAGGTCGAGGGTCGAGGGTCGAGGCAGATTCAGCGTGTGGTGCCACGCGCTGGCTCACTTTACTTCCAACTTCGCACTTCACACCTCTCACTTCCCATGTACCTTTGATTTTTCGCACTTCCTCGGTCTCCCCCGTTTCCATGTCCGTCAACATCCGCACCGAGCGCGAGGGCGCGGTGCTCCGCCTCGTCATCGACCGCCCTGCCAAGAAAAACGCGCTCACCACGGCGATGTACGACGCCATGACGGCGGCGCTCAACGAGGCCGCCACCGACAGCGCGGTGCGCGTGGTGCTCGTCCACGGCCAGGACGAGGACGGCGGCGCGAGCCTCTTCACCGCGGGCAACGACCTCGGCGACTTCATGATGAACCCGCCGCGCGGCGAGGACAGCTCCGTGTTCGGCTTCCTCCGCGCCGCGACGACGTTCCCGAAGCCGCTCGTGGCGGCCGTCGCCGGGCCCGCCGTCGGCATCGGGACGACGCTGCTCTTGCACTGCGACCTCGTCTACGCCGCGCCGTCGTCGCGCTTCCAGATGCCGTTCGTCAACCTCGGCCTGTGCCCGGAGGCAGCAAGCAGCCTGCTCGTCCCGCGCCTCGTCGGGCCGCAGAAGGCCGCCGAGTGGCTGCTCTTCGGCGAGCCGTTCTACGCCGAGGACGCCTACCGCTACGGCCTCGTCAACGAGGTCGTCCACGAGCCCGACCTCCTGACGGTGGCGATGCAGCGCTGCGAGGCCCTCGCCACACGCCCGCCCGCCGCCGTGCGCCTCACGAAGCAGCTCCTCCGCGCCCCCGACGCCGACGCCATCCAGGCGACGATCCGCACCGAGGGCGCGCACTTCATCGAACGGCTCACCTCGCCGGAGACTGCCGAGGCGCTGACGGCCTTCATGGAGCGCCGTCCGCCCGACTTCTCGAAGTTCGAGTAGGGAGCGTGCTCTGCCATGCCGCCTGATTATGCCGCCTGATTATGCCGCCTGATTCAGCCGCACGTCGAGGAGATCTCCGGGGACGGGGCGAAGCTGGACCGTCTCGAACGGCATATCGACGCCGGCCTCGGTGAGCGTGTCGAAGACGCGCTCGCGGAGGTCGAAGCGGGCCTGGACGTGCTGGCGCTCGTCGCGTAGCCAGGCTTGCAGCTCCAGCGCGACGTTGTAGTCGTTGAGCGCCGTCACCACGACGCGCGGCGGCGGCGTGTCCATGAACGCTGGGTCGTCCTCAACCAGCGCGAGGAGGAGGCGACGTACGCGGCCGAGGTCCTCGTTTACCCCGACTGTCACCTCGATGCCGAGCCGGAGGTTCGGGAAGTTGGTGTACGATGCCACGACCGAGTTGATGACGGTCGCGTTGGGCACGGCGAGCATGCGGCCGTCGGGCGTGACGACGCGTGTCGAGCGCAGCGTGATCTTGTCGACGCGCCCGTAATCGCCCTCGACTTCCACGAGGTCGTTGGTGACGAAGGGGCGGTCCCAGAAGATGAGGATGCCCGAGATGATGTTCGAGAGCGCGTCCTGCGCCGCGAAGCCGATGGTGAGGCCCGCGATGCCGAGGCTGGCGATGAGCGACGCCGTGTTGATGCCAACGGCGGCAAGCGCCTGCACGAGGCCGAAGGCGAGGAGCGCGAACTTACTCGTGACCAGGATGAAGCTCGCGAGCGTCGCGTCGGCGTCGGCACGCTTGAAGGCGGTACGCAGGAGGCGGTTGAGGATCCACCAGCCGACGTAGAACACCGCGAAGACGGCGAGGCCGGTCAGCAGATCGGCGAGGAAGACGGCCACAGCCTCGCCCGTGCGCTCCGGCTCGAAGGTGGCGGCGAGGCGGTCGAGGATGCTCTGGAAGAAGGGCGACATCGTGGGGACGTAGAATCAGGGAGGTGGTGACTCCGTGAGTCTACGCCGACGGCCTCGGCCTCGGCTACGCTTGTCCTAGCGACGCGCGACAGCCGTGCTAACCGGCCAGATGGCCCCTTCGGTGCGCCCGTGCTCGGTGCGCACGTCGTAGTCCCGGTTGTGGTCGTCCCATTCGGCCACGATGCCGCGCACGCGCTCGTTGACGAGGGTGTCCATCGTGGTGCACTCGCCCGTGACGCCGGTGAGGAACTGCTGCACGGCCTGCGCGCCACGCTCGGCGATGCGGACGTGCTGCTGCTCGTGCCGTTCGAGGCGGGTGCGGAACAGGTCCCAGTCGCGGCGCAACTCATACGGCACCGCGCCCGACGAGCGGCTCGACCGCTGCCAGCGCGGGAGGACGATGGTCGCCTCCATGGTGACGGTGGCATCGCTGACCCAGCAGCGGTCGCCGAGGCGCTGCGAGGTGTAGCGGTAGCCGATCTGGTAGACCGTCTGGCCGAAGAAGTCGCCCGGCCCCTTGGCGCGCATCTGGCGAGCGAGCTCCTGCCACGACGTGCCCGTGATGTCGTAGTACTCCGTCTTGACCTGCTTGTCCATCCGAACGCTCGGCGGGTCGGCGGTAGCCTCCCCTGGGAGCATGCCTCCGAAGAGCCACAGGACGACAGGAAGGAGTGCGGTGAGGAACACGAGGCGCGCGGCGTGAGGCGAGGAGGCATGTGCCCCTGGTGTCGGCGTGCGCCGTGCCCGGGTTAAGCCCAATTCCCACGCATGCCAACACGCCGACTTCGCCCCTACCGTTTGTCCCGCTCCGGTGACGAATGGCGGACCTCACGTCCCCTCACGCGGCGAAGCGCATCCCCTCACGCACGACCAGGCGCGCGGCAGGCCCGTAGTTGAACACGAGGTCGAGGAGCCCACAGCCGGGCACGAAGCCCTCGAACACCTGCCGCCGAGCCGCTTCCTCGAACGTGGCCACGGTTTGTGCCACGTCGGGCAACTGCGCCTGCTCCACGGCCGCCGCATCGGGCAGCGTGAGGATCGGTTCCACGCCTGCGTCGCGCCATACCTCGGCGAGCGTGGCAGGCTTGCGGGGTTGCTCCGACGCCACGACCAACTCCGCATCGCTGGCGAGCACCCGGTGCGCCCAGCGCATGGCCGCTACGGTGAGCGTGCCGAGCGTCGGCGGCACCTCGTTGTCCGCAAATACCGCGTCGAAGAGGTGCTCGAGTTGCGGAGCATAGTGCGCGAAGTAGGGCGCGTTGTTGTAGCATGCCGCGAGCGTGCGGAGATGCGCCCGTCGCCATGCGCCGGTCGGGTCGGCGAGCGGAACGGACCGGATCGGACGGCCTGGCTGGCCCTTGCGAACCGGCACCGTGAGCCACATTGCGTCGCGACCAGTGCCTGCCGAGGTACGGATGCGCGTCCGGTTCTGGTACGACTGGCGGCTGTAGGCAAACGTGTCGGCCACCACAAATCGCTCCGCGGTCAGCAGCAACGCCGCCACCGGCAGCGATGGGAAGAACTCCGGCGGTCGGATCGCAGTCATCGTGTCTAGACGAATGAGCGTGCCAGCGTCCAGCCCGCCCAGGCCGCTACGAGCCCGACGGCCACGCTCCCGAGCGCGTTGACGAGCGCCCAGCCTAAGCGGCCCGTCTCCAAGAGCGCGAGCGTCTCCGCCGAGTACGACGAGAACGTCGTGAACCCGCCGAGGAAGCCGACCACGCCGAGCAGCCGCAGCGGGTCACGGCCCGACACGAAGGGTAGCGCGAGGCCGATCAGGAAGCAGCCTGCGATGTTAGCGATCCACGTACCGATGGGCAGTCCTGAGACACCCGCCCACCGTGCGGAGGCGACAGCCACGCCGAAGCGCGCGAGCGCGCCACCCGCGCCGCCGAGCGCCACCAGCGCCGCCTGCTGCCAGCCGCTCATGGCTCCGGGTGCGCCTCCAGGAACGCCGCGCCGCGCCCCTTGATTTCGCGGTCCCAGCGCTCCAGCCAGGCCTGCCCGCTGTCGGCCATCAGCGTCCAGTCGAGGTCCATCGGGCGGACGGGCTGGCGCATCCACGCGGGGAGGCTGTCGGGCGGGATGTCTTGGCGCGCCGGGAGCCGGTGGAACTCGTGCGCTTGCCGGACGAGCGCCTCGCGCGTCGTGACGAACTCAACGAACTGCCGCGCCCGCTCGGGATTCGGCGCACCTGCCGGGATGGCGATGGCGTCGACGAGGACCGGCGTGCCGCTTTCGGGAAAGACGGAGCGGAACGGGTAGCCGATGTCCCGCGCTTGGAGTTCGATGTCGGGGAGGTTCCACAGCGTGAGGCCGGCCTCGCCGCGGGCGAGCTTGAGGTAGAGCTGCGTTGGGTCGGCGGTGTAGCTGCGCGTGACGGTGTCGAGGCGAGCCAGCCAGCGGAAGCCGGCCTCGGTGGTCGGCTGGCGCTGGATCATCGCGCCGAAGATGGTGCGCATCGTGCCCGACTCCAGCGGCGAGCGGATGAGCAGCGGCTGCGCCGTGGCCGGGTCGAGGAGCGCGTCCCAGTCCCTCGGCACGCGCGCCGAGTCGAGCGTCTCGGTGTTGTAGGCGATGACCTCGGGCGTGAGGTAGGTGCCGATCCAGCGCCACTCGGCGTCGCGGGCGGCGTCGGGCAGCACGTCGGCCCACGTCGGCTGGTAGGGGTCGAGCAGCCCCTCGTCAGCGGCGCGCATGAAGAGTGGCTGCGGCGCGCCCCACCAGATGCTCGCCTGCGGGTTGACGCGCTCCGTGCGCACGCGGTCGAGCACCTGCTGGCTGCCCATGAAGAGCCACTGCACGTTGACCTCGGGGTGCGCTGCCTCAAAGGCGGCCTCGTAGGCGCTCAGCAGTTCCTTCCCGTGCGGCGAGTAGACGACGAGCGCCTCCCGGTCGTCCCGCGCACAACTCGACAAGACTCCTGCAACCAGACACAGCCAAGCCGGGAGCGTCTTGCTCCACCGAACCACGCGCGCTCCTCGTCCCAAGACCCTGTCCCCTAGCTAGGCTTGCGCGTTGATGCCCGCCATGAGGTGGTCGCGGGTCGCCTGCTCGATGGCCTCGCGCTCGCGCTGCGCCTCGTCCTCCGCCAGCTCTTCGAGCGCCTCGGCGACGAGCGTCTTGAGGTAGCTGCGCCGCTCTACGAGCACCTCGCGGACCGCATCCTTGACGAGCGCTTTGAGGTCGAAGTCGGTGGGAGTAACCGTAGGCATAGGCCGGGGCGGGCGGGACGCCGTCAGGAGCGTGAGCGAAGTGAGGACGTCAAGGTACGAAGCGCCTGCGCGGATTCACAGCGCACAACCGGGTGCCCCGGTGCGGCGGTGCGGCGGTGCGGCGGTGCGGCGGTGCGGCGGTGCGGCGGTGCGGCGGTGCGGCGGTGAAAGCTGTCCAGCCTGCTTCGCGTTGTCAACCACCAGCTTGGGAGCCGACAGCCCTCAGCCGACAGCCCGCTCGCTAGATCACGGTGTGGTCGGGCACCTTGGCGTTCTTCGGGATCACCACGATGCCGTCGCGGATGGTGTAGAAGTCGCCCTCCTCGTTCTCCACGCCGCGGTCGTTGGTGATGCGGCAGTTCTTGCCGATCTGCACGTTCTTGTCGATGATCGCGTTCTCGATGTAGCTGCCCTCGCCGATGCCGGGCGCGTCGGGGGCCTGGTTGAGGTAGCGGCTCGCGGGCGGGTGCCAGGGGAAGTAGTCCGAGCCCATCACGACGCTGTTCTTCACGACCGCGCCTTTGCGGATCGACGTGCGGAGACCGATCACGGAGTGCTCTACGTAGGCGTCCGAGATCACGGCCGCCTCGGCGATCATCACGTCCTGGAGCATCGTGTTCTGCACCTTGGCGGGCGGCAGCATGCGCGCGTTGGTGTAGATCGGCATCTCGGCGTCGTAGAGGTCGAAGGCGGGCTCCCGCTCGGCAAGCGCAAGGTTGGCCTCGTAGAACGACTGGATGGTCCCGATGTCGCTCCAGTAGTCAGCGAAGGGATAGCTGACGACCTTGCGGTTGCTGATCTCGCGCGGGATGATCTCCTTGCCGAAGTCTGTGCACGTCGGGTCGGCGTCGAGGGCGGCGCTCAAGACGGAGCGGTTGAAGAGGTAGATGCCCATCGAGGCGAGGTAGACGCGGCCCTCGTCCTGCAGCTCCTGGTCGACCTTGCTCTCCTTGCCGTCGAGTTCGTCGGAGGCCGGCTTCTCGTAGAACTCCGTGATGAAGCCGTCGTCGTCGGTCTTCATGATGCCGAAGCCGGTCGCGTCCGCCGCCGTGACGGGCACCGTGCCGATGGTGATGTCCGCCCCGGAGCTGATGTGGTGCTGGTACATCTTCCGGTAGTCCATCCGGTAGAGCTGGTCGCCGGAGAGGATCAGCGTGTGCTCGTGCGGGAACGCGTTGATGTGCGGCATCGACTTGCGCACGGCGTCGGCGGTGCCCTGAAACCAGTCGCGCGA
>JBCDFF010000144.1:0-9503 GCA_039178415.1 Bacteroidota bacterium | reverse complement strand
GCGCTTTCACCTCGCCGCGTACGCGTAGATCGCCGACGTTGTTGCGGCCGCCATCTGAACGGCGCTGGCAACCGTCTCGCAGTACGGCCTCCTTCGCGGGCTGCGCGGCATCCGCCGGGGGCGCAACCTCGAAATCAAGCCCTACGGCATCTCGGGCGTCCAGCAGACACGCCCCGACCTCGCCGAGCCGACGAGCGACCCCGACTTCACCTACGACGCCGGGCTGGACGTGAAGTGGGGCGTCACGTCTAGCCTCACGCTCGACGCCACGCTCAACACCGACTTCGCGCAGGTCGAGGCCGACGCGGCGCAGATCAACCTCACGCGGTTCAGTCTGTTCTTCCCCGAGCAGCGCGAGTTCTTCCTGGAGCGCGCGGGGCTGTTCGCGCACGGGTCGAGCCGTGTCACGCAGACCTTCTTTTCGCGGCGCATCGGCCTCACGGAGTCGATCCTTGCCGGGGCGCGGCTGACGGGGCAGCTCGGCCCGGTCTCGCTCGGCCTGCTCAACATCGAGTCGGGCCCCGAGCTCGACGACGTCCTCGGCACCGCGTCGTCGAACAACACCGTCGCCCGCGTCCGCGCCGACCTGCCCGTGGGCTTCGGCGATGCGCGTACGACCGTCGGCGGCATCGTGACGAACCTCGCCCGAGCGGAGGGCACGAACACGGCGGCGGGGCTGGACGCGCAGGTGCGGTTCGGGCAGAACAGCGAGATCGAGGCGTGGGTGACGCAGGTGTGGGACACCGCCGGGCCCGAAAGCTCCGCCGGCCAGGTGTCGGGGCAGCTCGCCTCGGACCGCCTCGGCGTGTTCGGCTCGCTCTCGATCGTCGGGCGCGACTACGACCCCGCGCTCGGCTTCGTGCGGCGGCGTGACTACCGCCGGCTCGGCGGCGGCACGTTCCTCCGCCAGCCATTCGACGACGGCCCGCTCGGCCTGCGCGAACTCTACAGCGACGTCGACGCCTCGGCCTACTGGGGCCTCGACGGCGGGCTGCAGTCCTCGGAGGTCGAATGGGAAGCGTCCGTCGAGACGGCCAACGAGGACGGCTTCGGCGCGGGCGTCCGCCACGTCTTCGAGCGCCTCGACGAGGCCTTCTCGATCCGCGAGGACGAGGTCGTGCCCGTCGGCGACTACGGGTTCGTGCAGGGCTTCTTCTTCGCCGAGACCGACGGACGACGCCCCGTCTACGGCGACGCGGGCCTCCAGGTGGGGGGCTTCTTCTCGGGCCGCCGCGTCGACGCCAACGTGGAGATCGGCTGGCGGGCCTCGCCGGGCCTCCGCCTCGAAGCGGAGGTGGAGCACTCGGTGCTCGACCTCGGCAACGGCCCGTTCACCGCCACCGTCAGCTCCCTGTCGATTGCCACCGCGCTCAGCCGCGACCTCTTCGGGCGGACGCTCGTGCAGTACGACAACTTCTCGAAGCAGCTACGCGCCAACGTCCGCGTCAACTGGATCCACACGCCCGGCAGTGATCTCTTCGTCGTGTTCGACACCGCCTACGGACTTGGCGAGGACGACCCGCTCGACCCGCGCCGGAGCGTGGTCCTGCGCGACCGCGTCGCTATCGTGAAGCTGACCTACCTCGTGCTCATCTAGACGGAGTGCTAGCGCGGCGTCGCGCACCCGCGCTCGGTCGGGTTGGCGGCTCTGCAAAAACGCTGTGAACCCCCCTCCAGTCAGCGTGCCGGTGTGCAGTTCGGAGCCGCGTCGTGCAACTAGGCGAAGAGAGCACCGGGAAACCCCCACGCGGCCTAGGTCTGCACTTAATTTAGAATCAATCCAGATATACCATCTGATCACCTCTGACCCCACCGTGTTGCTCCGCCTCGCCCTTCTTCTGGTGGCCACTGCTGTGCTCGCGCCGCTCGACGCGGCGGCACAATCGCGGTTGCCTGATTCTGCTGGAGGTGCCACTGCCCAGCCGGACACGACGGTGCGGCTTGCCTCGGTCGTGGTGACAGCCACACGGACGGCGAAGGAGATCGAAGACGTCGCCGTGCCCATCTCGGTGGTGAGTGCCGAAGAGATCGAGCGCCAGGGAGCCTTGCGCCTCGGCGACGTGCTCGCAGCCGTGCCCGGCCTTCACCTGTTCGACGATCACGGGACCGGCCTCCAGGTCCAAGGCTTCGACCCCGACTACACGCTCATCCTCATCGACGGGCAGCCCGTGATCGGGCGCACCTCCGGCACGCTGAGCCTCAACCGCCTCACGGTGCAGGGCGTCGAGCGGGTTGAGCTCGTGCGGGGGCCTTCGTCCTCGCTGTACGGGAGCGAGGCGCTCGCGGGTGTGGTGAACATCATCACCGCGAAGCCGAGTGCGGGCATGAGTGGCAGCCTGAGCCTCCGGGGCGGCACGTACTGGACGAGCGACATCGCCGCGGAAGCCGAGATGGGCTCCGAGCGGAGCGGCGTCCGGCTGCTCGTCAACCGCTACGCCTCCAACGGCTATGACATGACGCCGGACTCGTTCGCGCCCACGATCGCGGCGTTCAGCGATTGGACGACCGACGTACGTGCCCACACCGACCTCACCGACCGCGTTCGACTCAAGCTCGGCGTTCGGGCCGCCATCCAGGATCAAAACAGCGCGTTCGACTCCGGCGGGGCTCGCTTCGACAACGACGCGCGGCGGACAGACTGGAGCATTCATCCGGAGGCAGAGATCCGCCTCTCCAACGTATTCCGACTCCGCACCACGCTCTACGGTGCGCAGTACAAGACGGAGACGCACCACACCCGTCAGGCCGACGGCGCGCTCTCCTACAGCGACGACTTTGATCAACGACTCGCCCGCGCCGAGACGCAGGTAGACGCACTCTGGGGTCAGCGTCACCTTACCGTTATCGGCGCGGGCCTGACTGACGAGCGCCTCGAAAGCACCCGCTACGCCTTCGGCGGCTCTCAACCTGAAGCGCAGCAGGCCTACGTGTTTCTGCAGCACGAGTGGGCCCCTGTGCGCGCCTTTGAGATAAACGCGAGCGCGCGCTTCGACGCCCACACGGACTACGCGTCTCAGGTCTCTCCCAAGCTTTCGGTCCTCGTCCGGCCGTTCGAGGCGCTGAGCCTGCGCGCCAGCTTGGGGAGCGGGTTCAAGGCGCCCGCCTTCCGCCAGCTGTACCTCAACTTCACCAACCCGACCGCCGGATACTCCGTCCTGGGGACGACGCTGCTGCGCGATGGCCTCCAAGAGTTCGTAGACCTCGGCATCGTTGACCCGTCGAGCATCACCATCGACGTGGACGCGATCGAGCCCATCGAGGCAGAGAGCTCATCCGCCTTCAATGTGGGGGCGACGGTCACGCCCACTCGATGGCTGACGGCGTCGGTGAACGCCTTCCACAACGATGTCGAGAACCTCATCGACACAGAGATCGTCGCTTTCAAGAACTCCAACAACCCCATCTTCAGCTATCGAAACTTCGCGAGTGTCTACACGCGTGGCATCGAGGCGGAGACAACGATCCTCCCGCTCGACCTCCTCGGCGCGAGCGCGAGCCACCGCGCGGAGGTGCGAATCAGCTACCAGTTCCTGCAGGCGCGGGACCGGGAGATCGTCGATCAGATCGAAGACGGCGTAGCCTTCGCGCGCGACGCGAACAACCGGGACATCCGGCTGAGCATGAGCGACTACGGGGGCCTGTTTGGGCGGTCGCCGCACTCGACCACCATGCAGGTCAACTATGGATACGTCCCCTTCGACCTCGACGCGTCGCTGCGCATGCGCTACCGGAGCGACTATGGCTATGTCGACCTCGACGGCAACCAGATTCCGTACGGCCCGAACGAATTCGTCGATGGCTACGGCATCGTAGACGCGACGCTCAGCAAGACCGTACCTACGCGGGGCTCGACGAGCGCCCGCCTCCAGGTTGGCGTCGACAACCTCTTCGACGTGACGCGCGTCACGTCGCGCTTTGGTCCCATGGTGGCCCTGGTTCCCTCGCAGCCCGGCCGCCGCTACTACGCCTCGCTGCGGATCAACCTCTAGGGCGCATCAGCCACGAGTTCTGCCACCCACCACACCGCCTCGGCTGGCAAGACCCTCCGACATCGAACCCACCCATGCGGCGGACTCGCCCACGCGGTGCCACGCCCACGGGCACTCTTTCACACCACTCAACCTGACCTCTTCCGACCATGCTTCAACGCGTCTCGGTACTCACCCTCGCGACCGCCGTCCTCGTGTTCCTCGCGGGCTGCGACACCACCGACTCCGAACCCGAACCTGATCCTATACCGCTCCAAACCCAGATGGCTTCGGACGTCGAAGCCGACCCGTCTATGGGAGGCGGGGGTGGACCTCCGACCTCGTCCGGGCGCTACACGCTCTATGACCTCGAAACGGGAACGATCGTCCTCTCGTCGTCCGTGACCGACCAGGCCGTGCGCGCCGCGGACTCGTCCTCGGTGGCCTGGGACATCGGCTTCAACTCGACGACCATCATCATCAACGGCGGCGTGAGCGGTCCCGGTCAAGGTACCGCACAGATCGTCGAAAGCCTCTTCGACGAGGTCACCGAGGCCCCGACGGCGGGCTACGTGGCGGACGGCAGCAACGCGGACTGCGACGCTGGCCTCGCCGTGTGCCCCGGCTCGGACAACGGCTGGTACAACTACAACTTCATGACCAACATCGTCGCGCCGCTGCCCGGCCGGGTGATCGTTATGACGACCGGCGAAGGCAACTATGCCAAGATCCGGATCCTGAACTACTACCAGGGCAACCCGGCGGACATCGACCCCTTCTCGGACCCGAGCCGCTACTACACGTTCGAGTACATTGTGCAGCCTGACGGCTCGCGCGACTTCGAAACGACCACCGAGGGCACCTGACCATGACGCGCGCGCTTTTCCTCGTAGCGTTCCTGACTGGAGGCCTCCTCGTCGGCTGCGGTGCATCGTCGGATGCGCCTGCGGGCGAGGAGGCCGCTGTGGAGGCGGCCCCCGTCAGCCCGGTCTCGGTGACCGGCACCGACGGCGTCGTGGTGGAGGCCCCCGATGTGTCGCGGATCGTGACGCTCGGCGGCCCGGTCACGGAGACCGTCTATGCGCTCGGCCTCGGCGACAACGTGGTCGGGGCAGACATTTCCAGCGTGTTCCCGGCCGACGTGGAGGCGAAGCCGCGCATGGGCTACTTCCGGCAGTCCTCCGCCGAGGGCATCCTCTCGCTGGAGCCGACGCTCGTGATCGCCCTCGACGGGCTGGGGCCGCCGACCGTGGCCGAGCAGCTCCGTGCTGCCGGCGTGGCGGTCCTCCTCGTCGAGGAAGCCGCGACGCTCGATGGGGCGCAAGAACGGGTGCGCACGCTCGGCCAGGCGTTGGGCCGCCCCGACGAAGCCACGGCCGTGCTCGACACGATGGCGGCGGGCCTGGCGCGCGCGGAAGCCGCCCAGCCGGCGACGCCGCCGAAGGCGCTCTTTATCTATGCGCGCGGCGCGGGTCTGGTGAGCGTGTCCGGTACGGGCACCGCCGCCGAACTCGTGATGCAGCTGGCGGGGGCGGAGAACGCCGTCACCGACTTTGAGGGCTTCCAAGCGCTCACGGCGGAGTCGGCGGTGGAAGCCGCGCCAGAGGTGTTGGTTATCCCAGCGCGCGGCCTCGAAAGCATCGGGGGCGTGGACGGGTTGCTGGCGCAGCCGGGCCTCGGGCAGACGCCCGCCGGTCAGAACCGCCACGTGGTCGCGGTGGACGACGCGCTCCTGCTGGGCCTCGGGCCCCGCGTCGGCGAAGGCGTGCTCGAACTCGCCCAGGCCCTCTCCGGCGTCGCTGAGGCAGCGGCTGCACCCGCGACGGACGCATGACCGGATCGTCCCTGGCTGTCCTGCTCGACCGCCCCGCACCTGCTGGTGACGGGGCGGCCTCGTCGGTGGCCCCCGCGCCTGATCCCGGGCTGGAGCCCAGGGGCGCCACGCCGGACCCGATCCCAGTTCCAGCGCTCAAACCTCCCCAGGCACGGACGCGTGCGGGACAGGCCCTCGCCGTGCTTGCGGTCGCTCTCGGCGTGGCGATGGTGCTGGCTCTCGGTATTGGCGCAGTGGCGATCTCGCCCGGCGCGGTCCTCGCCATCCTCGCGGCCCAGGTGGGCCTCGACCAGGTTGGCGCAGCGCTCTCGTGGGACTTCACGGGGCAGCAGGCGCTCGTGCTGACCGGCATCCGGCTCCCCCGTGTGCTGCTCGGCGTGCTTGTGGGCGCGGCACTCGCGGTGAGCGGCGCGCTCATGCAGGGCCTCTTCCGCAACCCACTCGCCGACCCCGGCCTCATCGGCGTGTCGAGCGGGGCCGCGCTCGGGGCGTCCACGATGATCGTGCTCGGCGGGTCGGTGCTCAGCGGCGTCGCGGCCGTCCTCGGCTTCTTTGGCGTGGCGTTCGGTGCGTTTGCGGGCGGCCTGGCCGTGACCGTGCTCGTCTACCGCATCGCCACGCGGGGGCGGCGCACCGACGTGGCGACGATGCTGCTCGCGGGCATCGCCCTCAACGCGCTCTGCGGCGCGGGCACCGGCGCGCTCGTGCTCTTCAGCGACGAGGGGCAGCTCCGCAGCCTCACCTTCTGGACGCTCGGGAGCCTCGGCGGCGCGACGTGGCCGACGGTGCTCGCGGTGACGCCGTTCGTGGCCGTCTTACTGGCGGCGGCTCCGCGCCTCGCCCGCGCCCTCAACGCGCTGCTGCTCGGCGAGTCCGAAGCGCGGCACCTCGGCGTGCGCGTCGACCTCGTCAAGCGGCTCGTGATTGGGTTGGCAGCGCTGGCCGTGGGGGCCGTCACGGCGGTGAGCGGGCTGATCGGCTTCGTGGGGCTCGTGGTGCCGCACCTCGTCCGCCTGATGCTCGGCCCGGACCACCGGACGCTGCTTCCCGCCTCGGCCCTGCTCGGCGCGACGTTGCTCGTGGTCACCGACACCATCGCGCGGATCGTCATCGAGCCCGCCGAGGTGCCGATCGGCATCTTGACGGCGCTCGGCGGCGCTCCGTTCTTCCTCGCGCTGCTGTTGCACCGCCGCCGCGACTACGCGCTCTAGCGCCAGCGCGTCTGTCAGAATCACTGGACCACGGAACCGTATTCTCCGCTCATGCTCGCGCTTGACACCGTACGCTATGCCGTGGGAACGAACACGCTCGTCGTGGACGTCTCGCTGGCGGTGGCTCCCGGCGAGGTCGTGGCCGTGGTCGGTGCCAACGGCGCGGGCAAGACGACGCTGCTGCGCATGGCGAGCGGCGACCTGACGCCGAGTGCAGGCACGGTCCGCCTCGACGACCGTGCCCTCGCCGCCTACGAGCCCGACGCCCTGGCGCGACAGCGGGCCGTGCTCCCGCAGCACGCGGCGCTCACGTTCGGCTTCACCGCGCGCGAGGTCGTGCTTCTGGGCCGTACGCCTCACGCCGCCGGGCAGGCGATGGACGACGAGGTCGCCGCCCAGGCATTGCACCTCGCGGGCGTGACGCACCTGGCCGAGCGCGCCTACCCGACGCTCTCGGGCGGCGAGCGGCAGCGCGTCCACTTCGCGCGCACGCTCGCGCAGCTCTGGGAGGCCCCGGCGGCCGGGTCCCGCGTCCTGCTCCTCGACGAGCCGACCGCAAGCCTCGACCCCGCGCACCAGCACGCCGTGCTCGGCGTCTCCAAGCAGTGCGCCGACGCGGGCGTGGGCGTCCTCGCGGTGCTCCACGACCTGAACCTCGCCGCCTACTACGCCGACCGCATCGCCGTCCTGCGCCAGGGCCGCTTGGTGGCCCTCGGCCCCCCGGCGGCGGTCCTCACGCCTGGCACGATCCGCCACGCCTTCGGCCTCGACGCGCTCGTGCAGACGCACCCCACGGCGGACTGCCCGCTCGTGATCGCCGACCCGACGACGCGCCACGGCGCGTCTCCCATCCACTCCCTGTCCTCCTCGACCTATGTCTAACGCGACGACGCTTGCCACGCCTACCGCTACCGACCCTGGCGCCACCGACCTCGCAGCCCGCTGGGCCGCCCACCGGGCCGAGCACCCGGGCATCCGCATCCGCAACGCTGCGGCCGACCTCGGCGTCAGCGAAGCCGATCTCCTCGCCACCAATCTCGGGCAGGACGACCTGAACGCTGAGCACACCATCCGCCTCGACGGGGGGTGGGGAGCCATGCTTCACGAGATCGAAGCGATGGGCACCGTCATGGCGCTCACCCGCAACGATGCGTGCGTGCACGAGAAGCACGGCGTCTACCGCAACGTGAAGCTCTTCGACAGCCACGCGATGGGCTTGGTGCTGGACGAGGACATCGACCTGCGGCTCTTCCTCGGGCGCTGGCGCTACGGGTTCGCCGTCGCCACCCCGTTCGATGGTGCCAAAGACGGCCTCCGCCGAAGCCTCCAGTTCTTCGACGCGCACGGCATGGCCGTCCACAAGGTGTTCCTCACGCGCAAGAGCAACGGCGAGGCCTACGAGCAACTCGTTGGCAAGTACCGCCACCGCGACCAGCACGAGGCCATCGAGGTCGAGGCTCCGTTTGTGCCGGAGCCGGAGACGCCGGACGCCGAGATCGACCGCGCGGCCTTCCTGCAAGGCTGGGCCGAACTCAAGGACACGCACGACTTCTTCCCGCTCCTCAAGGACCATAGCGTAGGCCGAACGCAGGCGCTCCGCTTCGCCGAGGGCACCTTCACCGAGCGCGTCACGCTCGACAGCGCCCGCCGCACGCTGGACCTGGCCGGGGAGACGAAGACGCCGATCATGGTGTTCGTCGCCAACCGGGGCTGCATCCAGATCCACACGGGCCCCGTGAAGAAGCTCAAAGAGTACGGCGCGTGGTACAACGTGCTCGACCCTGGCTTCAACCTCCACCTGCGCGAAGATGCCATCACCGAGGCGTGGGTGGTCCGCAAGCCCACCGCCGACGGCGTCGTGTCCGCGCTCGAACTGTTCGACGCGGAGGGGCACGCCATCGCGCAGTTCTTCGGCAAGCGCAAGCCTGGTATTCCGGAGTTGGAAAGCTGGCGCGAGATCCTGGCGGCCCTGCCTCGTAGCTAATCCGCCCCGCGCTTGAGACTCCCACTGGATTCGCACGACACAGCGACTGCGCTGTGACTCCATCCCGTATGCCTATGCGTTCGCTTTTTTTCACGACAACGGCCCTGCTGGCCCTGCCGCTTCTGCTTGCCGCCTGCGCCTCCAGCGACGACGGCCCCATCAGCGAGGCCGATGCGGCGGAGGTGCTCGCGACGTACGCGGACATCGTCTTCGCCTCCTACGAAGACTCCTTCGACGCCGCCGTCACCCTCGACGCCGCCCTCGACGCCTTCATCGCCAACCCCACCCCGGCCACCTTCGCCGCGGCCAAGCAAGCCTGGCTCGACTCCAACGAGCCCTACGGCCAGACCGAGGCCTACCGTTTTGCCAACGGCCCCATCGACGACGAGGACGGTCCGGAGGGGCTGCTCAACGCGTGGCCGCTCGACGAGGGCTACATCGACTACGTGGCCGACCCGAGCAACCCGGGTCAGGTTCTGCGCAACGGCATCGTGAACGACGCGGCG
>JBCDFF010000143.1:0-9533 GCA_039178415.1 Bacteroidota bacterium | reverse complement strand
GCCGCCGGATCGTCGTCGTGACCGTGGTGGTCGTGGCGGTCGGGATGGAGGCCGCGGCGGACGCGACGGTGGCCGTGGCCGCGGCGGTCGTGGCCGTGGCGGCAACCGCTCCTAAGCGCACCGCTCCCCAGCACCGAACAGCATTTAGCTCACTCGCAGTGGCCCTGTTTTCCGCGCTGCTGCCCAACCGACGAGAACTGCCATGTTAATGCCCAAGCGGACGAAGTACCGCAAGATGCAGAAGGGCCGCATGAAGGGCAACGCCCAGCGCGGCACCCGCGTCGACTTCGGCGACTTCGGCATCAAGGCCCTCGAAGCGGGCTGGATCACGAGCCGCCAGATCGAGGCCGCCCGTATCTCGATGACGCGCCGGATGAAGCGTGTCGGCAAGGTGTGGATCCGCATCTTCCCCGACAAGCCGATCACGAAGAAGCCCGCCGAGACCCGCATGGGTAAGGGCAAGGGCTCGCCCGAATACTGGGTGGCCGTCGTGAAGCCCGGCCGCATCCTGTTCGAGATCGGCGGTATCGACGAGGAGACGGGCCGCGAGGCCATGCGCCTGGCGATCCAGAAGCTGCCGATCAAGTGCAAGATCGTTACGCGTCCTGCCTACGAGGCCGAGAAGAACGGCTAAGCGAGTGCTCGCCCGCGAGGTATCGCCCGAGCGCGTCCACTGTCACCGACTAGACCTATGAAGCCCAAAGACATCCGCGAGCTGTCCGCTGCCGAAATCCAGCAGCGCATCACTGAGGAGCAGCAGGCGATCCGGGACCTCACGTTCCGGCATACCATCACGCCCCTCGACGACCCGCTCACGCTGCGCCGCAAGCGCCGTGAGGTCGCCCGCCTCAAGACCATTCTCAAGGAGAAGGCTGCCTAGGTGCCCCTCCTTCCGACGACCCGTAGTTGGTGAGGTGTCGGCTCACCAAGCGAAGCAAACCGCTGACAACCCATGGAACCGAAAGACGCAGTAAACCCCGAAGAGGGGACCCCCGAGGCCACGGCCCCTGAAGAGGCGATGCCCGAGGCAGAAGCCCCCGAAGCAACGCCTGCTGCCGAAGCCGCTGCCCCCGAAGCCGCTGCTCCTGGAGTTGCCGCTGAGGCCCCTGTCGCCGTAGCAGCGCCTGCTGCTGAGCCTGTCGCCGAAGAAGCGCCGAAGGGCCGCAATGCGCGCAAGGAGCGCATCGGCCTCGTGGTCTCTGACAAGATGGACAAGACCATCACTGTCGCCGTGCAGCGCCAGGTCAAGCACCCGATCTACGGCAAGATCATCAAGAAGACGACCAAGCTGAAGGCGCACGACGCGACGAACAATGCCGGCGAAGGTGACACTGTCCGCATCCGCGAGACACGCCCCATGTCGAAGACGAAGCGTTGGATGCTCGTCGAAATCCTCGAACGTCGCCGCTAAGCCAACGGGTTGAAGGTGCAAGGTGGAACGCTCACGCTCTGAGCCGCTCACCTTCAACGTTCAACACTCACCCTTTAACTCGTCTAGTCATGATCCAGCAAGAATCTCGACTCAACGTCGCGGACAATTCGGGGGCGAAAGAAGTCCTCTGCATCCGCGTCCTCGGCGGCTCGGGCCGCCGCTACGCCCGCGTGGGCGACAAGATCGTCGTGTCCGTGAAGTCGGCCATCCCTGGCGGCAACGTCAAGAAGGGGCAGGTGTCCCGCGCCGTGGTCGTCCGCACGAAGAAGGAGTACCGCCGCAAGGACGGCTCGTACATCCGCTTCGACGAGAACGCCGCCGTGCTCCTCAACGACGCCGACGAGCCGCGCGGCACCCGCATCTTCGGGCCCGTCGCCCGCGAGCTCCGCGAGAAGGAGTTCATGCGCATCGTCTCCCTCGCCCCCGAAGTCCTTTAGAAGTGTGAAGTGAGAAGGATGAAGTGGGAAGTGGTCAGTAGGGCCAACTTCGAACTTCGAACCTCAAACTTCTAGCCTCCAAATCCATGCCTCGTACCAAGAACAAGCAGAAAAAGCTCCACATCAAGAAGGGCGACCGGGTCGTGCTGACGAAGGCGATCACCTCCGCGAAGTCGCTCGGCCGCGACCGCGCCAAGGGCTACCAGAGCCGTGTGCTTGCCGTGATGCCCGAGAAGGAGCAGGTGATCGTGGAGGGCGTCAACGTGCGCATCCGCCACACGAAGCCCAACCAGGTCTACCCCAACGGCGGCCGCATCGAGCGCGAGCAGCCGATCCACGTCTCCAACGTGCTCCCCGTCGACTCCGATGGCAACCCGACGCGCGTCGGGCGCAAGCGCATCGAAGACCCCGAGACGGGCAAGGGCCGCTGGGTCCGCTACGCCAAGACGACGGGCGAAGAGCTCGACAGCTAAGCCACGCTGCGCAGCACCCCGGGCCCCCGTTTGAAGTGTGGGCAAAGCCTCGGTAGCGCAGAACATCCCCCACCCCCTTCCGTTTCTCCTCGGCTGCCCCGGCCGCACCAAGCCCAGAACGCTCGCGTCCGCTGCGCAGCCAGAACGAACTCATCCCGATGGAAGACTACATCCCCCGCCTGAAGACGAAATACCGCGAGGAGGTGATGCCTGCGCTCACCGAGCGCTTCGGCTACGACAACGTCATGCAGGTCCCGCGCCTCCTCAAAATCAGCGTCAACAAGGGCGTTGGCGAGGCCGCGACGAACAAGAAGGTGCTCACAGACACCATCGAGGAACTGCGCAAGATCACCGGGCAGCAGCCGGTCACGCGCCGCGCCCGCAAGAGCGTCTCGAACTTCAAGATCCGCGACGGCATGCCGATCGGCGCGTCCGTGACGCTGCGTGACGCCAAGATGTGGGAGTTCCTCGACCGCCTCGTGACGCTCGCGCTCCCGCGCGTCCGCGACTTCCGCGGCGTTCCCGACCGCTCGTTCGACGGCCGCGGCAACTACACGCTCGGCATCAAGGAGCAGATCATCTTCCCCGAGATCGACATCGATAAGGTGGACCGCGTCAGTGGCATGGACGTGACCTTCGTCACCACGGCCGAGACCGACGAGGAAGCCTACTGGCTCCTCAAAGAGCTCGGGATGCCGTTCGTCCGCCGCGGCGAAGAGGAACTCGCTTAATTCTAACTACAGATTTCGACTGACTCATGGCACGTTCTGCCGTCATCGCCCGCCAAAGAAAGCGCGAACGCCTCGTCGCGAAGTACGCCGCAAAGCGTCGCCGCATGAAGGCCGAGGGCGATTGGGAGGGCCTCCAGAAGCTCCCCAAGAATGCCAGCCCCGTGCGGCTGCACAACCGCTGCGCCCTCACCGGCCGCCCCCGCGGCTACATGCGCAAGTTCGGCATCAGCCGCGTCATGTTCCGCGAGCTCGCGCTCCAGGGCAAGATCCCCGGCATCCGCAAGTCGAGCTGGTAGCATACCAGGATCTCTCTCCCTTGTCGTGCTGAACTCGTGTCAGCATCCCAACGAGGCGAGATCCTAAATCAAGTTCAGGATGACACGAACGAAGGTTCGACAGCGTCCTGCTCCTTCTAGCGATCAAGTGGCGCGCGCCGAGTGGCCGCCCCAAACTGGTCGAAGAACCCAACCCACCTATGAGCGCGATCACCGATCCCGTCGCGGACTACCTCACCCGGATCCGCAACGCCCAGAAGGCCCGTCACCCCCACACCGACATCCCCGCGTCGAAGCTCAAGCGAGCGATCACGCAGATCCTGATGGACAAGGGGTACATCAAGAACTACCTCAACATCGACGACGGCAAGCAGGGCCTGCTCCGCGTCTACCTGAAGTACCAGCGCGGCGGCTCGCCCGTGATCGAGCGCCTGGAGCGCGTCTCGACGCCCGGTCTTCGCAAGTACGTTGGCGCAGACCGCCTCCCGCGCGTCAAGAACGGCCTCGGCATCGCCATCCTCTCCACGAGCCAGGGCGTGATGTCGGACAAAGAAGCCCGTCGCGCCGGCATCGGCGGCGAAGTCCTCGCCTACGTCAGCTAACCCAGTCATCGGTCCACGCAGCCTGCCAACTCGGCGCGCTGCGGGACGCAGGATCTCGAACCCATGTCCCGAATCGGAAAACAGCCGATCCCGCTCACTGACAAGGTCAGCGTGACGATCTCCAGCGGCAACATCGTCTCGGTCAAAGGGCCGAAGGGCGAACTGGCGCTCCAGGTGGACCCAGACCTGACGGTGGAGCAGCAGGACGGCGAACTCGTCGTCACCCGCCCGACCGAGCAGAAGCGCCACCGCGCGCTCCACGGCCTCTACCGCTCGCTCCTGGCCAACAACATCCAGGGCGTCACCGAAGGCTACTCGAAGGAGCTCGAACTCATTGGCGTCGGCTACCGCGCCACGGTGGAGAACGGCATCCTCGAACTCGCCCTCGGTTTCTCGCACCCGATCTACTTCCTCCCGCCCGACGGCATCAACATCGAGGCCGAGACGGTGCGCGGAAAGAACCCGAGCGTCAAGATCAGCGGCATTGACAAGCAACTCGTGGGGCAGGTAGCAGCCAAGCTGCGCGCCCTCCGTCCGCCGGAGCCCTACAAGGGCAAGGGCATCCGCTACAAGGGCGAGTACGTCCGCCGCAAGGCCGGTAAGACCGCCGCCCGATAGTGGTGAAGCGGTGCAGCAGTTAAGCGGTGCGGCGGTGTCCGTGCTTGTACACTGCAACACCGCAACACTGCCTCACCGCAATACTCCCCACGCGTGGCCAGACGGTCGGAATCGTCGGCCCTCAACGCAACCAACACCATGGCAAAGACCGCACGCAAGGTTACGCAGCGCGCCCGCATCCGCCGGCGCATCCGTAGCAAGATCAGCGGGACGGCAGAGCGCCCCCGCCTGAGCGTCTTCCGCTCGAACAAGCACATGTACGCTCAACTCATTGACGATCTCGCCGGTCGCACGCTCGCCGCGGCGGGCAGCACCGACGCCGGGATCGACGTGAGCGCCAAGTCGCCCAGCGAAGTCGGCAAGGCCGTCGGGGAGCTCCTCGCGGCGCGCGCGAAGGACGCCGGGGTTACGACCTGCGTCTTCGACCGCGGTGGCTACCGCTACCACGGGCGCGTGAAGGCGCTCGCGGACGGCGCGCGCGAAGGCGGCCTCCAGTTCTAACGACGCACCCACCCAGATAACCAGATACCATCATGGCACGCAATGATCGCGGGCGCGGGCGTCGAGCCAAAGCCTCCGAACAATCCAACTACATCGAGCGGCTCGTTGAGGTCAACCGCGTCTCGAAGACCGTGAAGGGCGGGCGCCGCCTGTCGTTCAACGCCATCGTCGTCGTCGGCGACGGCAACGGGGCGGTCGGCCACGGGCTCGGCAAGGCCAACGAGGTGGCGGACGCCATCGCGAAGGGCACCGAGGTCGCCAAGAAGAACATGATCCGGGTGCCGATCACGAAGAACGGTACGATCCCGCACGCCGTGCGCGGCCGCAACGACGCGGGCGTGGTGCTCCTCAAGCCAGCAAGCGAGGGTACGGGCGTGATCGCGGGCGGCGGCGTGCGCGCCGTGCTCGAATGCGCAGGCGTAAAGAACGTGCTCTCGAAGAGCCAGGGTTCGTCCAACCCGCACAACGTCGTTGCGGCGGCGGTGGACGCGCTCGGCCAACTCGAAGACCCCGCCGAGACGGCCAAGCGTCGCGGCATCTCGCTCAAGCGCGTCTACGAAGGATAGACGGGAAGTGCGAAGGGGGACGTTTGAAGTGAGAAGTTCGCTTCGCCCCCACGTTCAACTTCAAACTTCTAACCTCCTACTTCTCATCATGGCAACACTGAAAATCACGCAGACCCGCAGTACGATCCGGCGTTCGCAGGTCCAGAAGCGCACCATTGAGGCGCTTGGGCTTGGCCGCATCGGTAAGTCGGTCGAGCAAAACGACACGCCGCAGATCCAAGGTATGATCGCGAAGGTGAGGCACCTTGTCGCGGTCGAGCCGGTGGACGCAGCGTAGCGCCTTGCATCCCCCTGCGAATAGGGCGTAAAGCCCGACGCGGCGGCTAGGACTCTGGCGGCTGCGTTTCTATGTTCTGACTCTTTGCGAGTCTGCCGCGCCGTTCGTCCGACGGCCCGGTGGGCGCCCTCAGCCAGTAGAAATCAATGGACCTCAGCAAGCTCACGCCTGCCAAAGGCAGCACGCACTCCAAGAAGCGCATCGGTCGCGGCCAAGGCAGTGGCACCGGCGGCACGGCGACCAAGGGCCACAAAGGCCAGAAGAGCCGCTCCGGTGGCAAGCTCCCCGCCTGGTTTGAGGGCGGCCAGA
The DNA here is from genome assembly GCA_039178415.1 of Bacteroidota bacterium. Taxonomy (GTDB): domain Bacteria; phylum Bacteroidota; class Rhodothermia; order Rhodothermales; family Rubricoccaceae; genus JBCBEX01. Next base: position 3,312 of record JBCDFF010000143.1, on the reverse strand, counting down.
TGCCGCTCCAGCGCCGCGTGCCGAAGTACGGTTTCAAGAACCGCTTCCGTGTTGCCTACGACCCGGTCAACCTCAGCCGCCTCGCCCGCCTCGTCGAAGACGGCGTGCTCGAAGACGGGGCCACGGTGACGCCAGACACGCTCCGTGCCCTCGGCATCGGTGGCAAGAACGGCCGATTCAAGGTCCTCGGCGACGGCGACTTCTCCGCCAAACTCAACGTGACGGCGCACGCCTTCTCGAAGTCGGCGGTCCAGAAGATCGAGGCCGCAGGCGGCACCGCCACGAAGGTCGGCGACGTGGCCTCGGGCGGCGACTCCGGCAACGACGCCCCGGCCGACGCTTAAGCTCCCCACCCGTGCGTAGGGGCCCATCCCGCAACTGCGGCGGGCACAGCTAGGTCCCTCCGCGAAAGCTCCCCAATCCCCATGGCCTCCCTCACGGAAAGCCTTCAGAACATCTGGCGCATCGTCGAGCTGCGCCAGCGCATCCTGTACACGCTCGGGCTGCTCATCGTCTACCGCATCGGTGCCTACATCACCCTGCCAGGCGTTGACGCAGGCCGCCTCAGCGAGCTCGTCGGCGACGGCCTCGGTGGGCTGCTCGGGATGTTCAACATGTTCGTCGGCGGTGCCTTCGCCCAGGCGGGCATCTTCGCACTCGGCATCATGCCGTACATCACGGCGTCGATCATCTTCCAGCTGCTCGGTGCGGTCAGTCCGACCATCCAGAAGCTCCAGCGCGAAGGCGAGGACGGCCGCCGAAAGATCACGCAGTGGACCCGCTATGCCACGGTCGGCATCACAGCGCTCCAGGCCATTGGCTACGCGATCAACCTGCGTGTGCAGTTTGGCGACGCCATCGTGGTGAGCGACACCGCCTTCATGGTTTCGGCGGTCATCATCCTCACGGCGGGCACGGTGTTCGTGATGTGGCTCGGCGAACGCATCACCGAGAAGGGCATCGGCAACGGCATCTCGCTGCTCATCACGGTGGGCATCATCGCGTTCTTGCCGACGGCGATGCTCAACGAGTTCCAGCGCGAGACCTCGAATGTCTTCATCTTCCTCATCGAGATCGGAGCCCTCTTCCTCATCACGATGGGCATCGTCTACGTGACGCAGGGCACGCGCCGCATCCCCGTCCAGTACGCCAAGCGCGTGGTCGGCCGCAAGGTCTATGGCGGCGCGACGCAGTACCTCCCGCTCCGCGTCAACGCGGCGGGCGTGATGCCGATCATCTTCGCGCAGTCGATCATGTTCATCCCGGCGACGGTGGCGTCGTTCTTCCCGGAGAGCGAGTTCTGGCAGAGCATCGGCGGGGCGACGGCGGACATCTTCGGGTTCTGGTACTCGCTGATCTTCTTCGTCCTCTGCGTCTTCTTTACCTACTTCTACACCGCCATCGCGGTGAACCCGCAGGAGATGGCCGACACGATGAAGCGCCAGGGTGGGTTCATCCCCGGCATTCGCCCAGGCAAGCAGACCAACGAGTTCATCGACAACATCCTGACGCGGATCACGCTGCCGGGCTCGCTCTTCATCGGCGTGGTGGCGATTCTGCCTGCGTTCGCGTTCCAGTTCGGCATCCTGCCCGGCTTCGCCAGCTTCTTCGGCGGTACGAGCCTCCTCATCATGGTCGGCGTGGCGCTCGACACGCTCCAGCAGGTGGAGAGCCACCTCTTGATGCGCCACTACGACGGCTTCATGAAGTCCGGCCGCGTCCGCGGACGCCGCGGATAAGGGCTCTGGCGACTCGGCGCTCCAGTTTTTCAGTGGGCACTGAGTCACCGGAACACTGAACCACTCTCCTCCTCATGATCCACCTCAAGAACGAGCGCGACATCGCGGGGCTTCGCCGGTCGGCAGAGCTCGTGGGCGAGGTGCTCACCACCGTCGCGCAGATGGTGGAGCCGGGAGTAGAGACCCACAAGCTGGATGAGGCCGCCGAGGCGCTCATCCGGTCGAAGGGCGCGCGCCCGGCGTTCAAGGGCTACGGCGGCGGCGGGAGCCTCCGGCCGTTCCCCGCGTCGCTCTGCATCTCGCGCAACGACGTCGTTGTGCATGGCATCCCGAACGGTACGGTGCTCGCCGAGGGCGACATCGTCTCGGTCGACTGCGGCGTCGAACTCGACGGCTACTTCGGCGACTACGCCTACACCTTTGCCGTCGGCGAAATCTCCGAGGAGGACCAGCGCCTCCTAGCCGTCACGAAACAATCGCTCTACGCGGGCATTTCCAACGCCTATGCCGGAAAGCGACTGGGCGACATCGGCCACGCGGTGCAGACGTACTGCGAGGACCGAGGCTACGGCGTCGTGCGCGACCTCGTCGGGCACGGCATCGGGCGGCGGCTCCACGAAGACCCGCAGGTCGCCAACTACGGCCGCCGCGGCAAGGGCAAGAAGCTCAAGCCTGGCATGACGATTTGCATCGAGCCGATGATCAACCGCGGCACCGCCGACGTGGACGTCGACCCTGACGGGTGGACCGTCCGCACCGCAGACGGCTTGCCCGCCGCGCACTACGAGCACATGGTTGCCGTTCGTCGCGGCCGCGCCGACATCCTCTCCAGCTTTGAATCCATCGAGGCCGTCCTCCACGCGAGGGGGGCCTTCGTCGCGGAGCCCACGCCGCTCGCGGCTGTCCCGTCCTGATTCTGCCCGTCCTGATTCTGATCGCCTCCTAGTCCAGAGAACCACACCAGCCAGCGAGTCTCATGAAAGTCCGCGCCAGCGTCAAGAAGCGCTCTGCCGACGACAAGATCGTCCGCCGCAAGGGCCGCATCTACATCATCAACAAGAAGAACCCCAAGCACAAGCAGCGCCAGGGGTAAGGCAGTGATGCCGTGCAGCCGTGTCGCAGTGTTGCTGTGAGCACGCTCGCCCGGCAACACGGCCTCACTGCACCACTGCAAAACGGATACACCATGCCACGTATCGCAGGAGTCGACGTACCGAACAACAAGCGCGCGGAGTTCGCGCTGACGGACATCTACGGGATCGGGCGCAGCCGCGCCATCGAGATCCTGGAGCGTGCCGAGCTCGATCCAACCTCGAAGGCCGAGAGTTGGACCGAGGAGGAGACGCGCCGTGTCCGCCGCCTCATTGAGGACAACTACGTCGTGGAGGGTAACCTCCGCACCGAGATCCAGCTCAACATCAAGCGGCTGATGGACATCGGCTGCTACCGCGGTCTGCGTCACCGTCGCGGGCTGCCGGTCCGCGGCCAGCGCACGAAGACCAACGCGCGCACCCGCAAGGGCCGCAAGAAGACCGTCGCGGGCAAGAAGAAGGCCCCGCGCAAGTAGCGCCCG
>JBCDFF010000142.1:0-9669 GCA_039178415.1 Bacteroidota bacterium | reverse complement strand
CTGCGACTGGGACCTCCCCGACAACTGGCTCAATCCCGGCCCAGGCTTTGACTACAACACCCCGATGAACTTCGTCTCGACGAACGACATCATCGGCGGCAACTCGGGCTCGCCGGTCCTCAACCGCGACCTGGAGATCGTAGGCGTCGCCTTCGACGGCAACATCGACAGCCTGCCGGGCAACTACATCTTCGACGACACCTTCAACCGCACCGTCTCGGTGGACTCGCGCGGCATGCTCGAGTCGATCCGCGACATCTACCAGGCGACGCGCCTCGTGGAAGAGCTCACGGAGGGCACTCGTCCTGAGTAAACGCGGCGGATCTAGCTTCAACGCTGACAGGGGAGCGGCCTTCGGGCCGCTCCTCTTTTTCGGTTCAGGGGTCGCCCCTATGCCAGGATGGCTCCCCCGCTTGCACACCTGTGACGGCGCGCAAGCTGTCCCCCTCACATCTGAGGGGGACAGTCCAAGGAGCGAAGCACGCAGTGCGAAGGCGACGCAGGACGGGGGGAGACTGAGGGTCTGCTGAGAACCAACACGAGGATCACGCCCGAGCGGCTTCTAATTCGGCGCGCAGCGTTTCGAGCTCGTCCCAGCGTTCGTACGCCGTCTCTAGCTCCGCCGCGAGCTCGTTCAGCCGCTTCTGCGTCGTCTCGTAGGCGTCGGGGCCTTGCGTGTGGAAGTCAGGCTGCGCCATCGCCGTGTGGATCTCGGCTTGCTCGGCCTCCAATGCTTCGATCTGGCCGGGCAACGCGTCGAGTTCGCGCTGCTCTTTGTAAGAGAGCTTCGTTTTCCCGCTGCGAGGTTTGCCGTTCGAAGCCGCGGGGGCGGACTTCGCCTTGGGCTTGGGCGACACCGGCTCCGTCTGCCGCTGCTTCTGCCGCTTCCAGTCCGCGTAGCCGCCGACGTACTCGTTCACCACGCCGTCGCCTTCTAAGGCGAATGTGGACGAGACGACGTTGTCGAGGAACGCGCGGTCGTGGCTGACGAGGAGGACCGTGCCCGGATATTCGCCGAGGAGGTCTTCGAGCAGGTCGAGCGTTTCGAGGTCGAGGTCGTTGGTCGGTTCGTCGAGGACGAGCACGTTGGAGGGCCGCGCGAAAAGGCGAGCCAGGAGCAGCCGGGCGCGCTCGCCGCCGGAGAGCACCCCGACGGACTCACGCGCGCGCTTCGGGTCGAAGAGAAAGCGCTTGAGGTAGCTCATCACGTGGACGGGCTGCCCGTTGACCTGCACCGTGTCCGTCATCCCGTCGGTGACGGCCTGCTCGACGGTCATCGTGTCGTCAAGCACGTCGCGGTGCTGGTCGAAGTAGGCCACTTCGAGGTTGGTCCCGTGCGTAACCGTCCCGCTCTCCGGTTCGAGCGTGCCGAGGAGGAGCCGCAGCAACGTCGTCTTGCCCGCGCCGTTGGGGCCGATCAGCCCGACCTTGTCGCCGCGCTGGATCGTCGTCGAAAAGTCGCGAACGACGGGCGACGCTCCGTTTTCGATGCCGGGGCCCTCGGCTTCAGGCCACGCGTAGGCGATGCCCTGAGCGACGATGACGCGCTTACCAGAGCGGCTCGCGGTGCTGATCTCGGCCTGCACATCACCGACGGTCTCGCGACGTGCGGCCCGCTCGTCACGCATCGCCTTGAGTGCGCGCACGCGGCCCTCGTTGCGCGTCCGGCGGGCCTTGATGCCGCGACGGATCCACGCCTCCTCCTCGGCGAGCTTCTTGTCGAACTGCGCCTGCTCGCGCGCTTCGATTTCCAGCAACTCGTCCCGGCGCTGTAGGAACGTGTAGTAGTTGCCGGGAAAGCTCTTCAGCGCGCCGCGATCCAGCTCGACGATGCGCGTGGCGAGGGCGCGGAGGAACGCGCGGTCGTGCGTGACGAAGAGCAGCGTGCCGCCCCAGCGTTGCAAGAAGCCTTCGAGCCACGTGATGGCGTCGAGGTCGAGGTGGTTGGTGGGCTCGTCGAGGAGCAGGAGGTCCGGTTCGGCGACGAGGGCGCGAGCCAAGCGGGCGCGGCGTCGCATGCCGCCGGAGCCGTCGTCGTAGCGCGCCTGTGGATCGAGGTCCATCTGCGAGCACAGCGCCTCCACGCGGTGCGCGTTCGCATGCCGGTCAAAGCCCTCGGGCAGCCCCTCTGCGATCACATCGAACACCGATTGCCCTGGCGCTTCGGGAGCGGCCTGCGTGAGGTAGGCCACGCGCGCCCCGGAGCGCAGCCGCACCTCGCCCTCGTCCGGCGCGACCTGCCCCGCGATCATGCGCAAGAGCGTCGACTTGCCCGTCCCGTTGCGTCCGACGAGGCAGACGCGCTCTCCGTCGTCCAGCACGAGCCCGGTACGGTCGAGCAGGCGCGGGCCGCCGAGGCTCAGCGATACGTCGTGGAGCGTGAGGACGGGCATGGGTGGCGTGAAGGGTGAGGAGTTCAGCGTGAAGAGCGCCGCAGGTGGGGAGCCGGTGCCTGGGGCCAAACGTTGTGCGCCCTGACAGGATCGGCGTTCACCAAAACCTAGCCTCATGCCTCTTCCGCTCTCCCCTGACCGCGTGCGCGGCACGCTGCTCGGCACCGCCATCGGCGACGCGCTCGGGATGCCCATCGAGCACCTGAGCCACCAAAACGTCCGGCTCTACTACAAGGGCATCAAGGAATTTCGCGCCGACGAGAAGCGCGGCGAACTCGACGCCGGGCAGTGGACTGGTGACACGCAACGGACGCTCGCCCTCGCTCGCGTGCTGGCCAAGACGAACGCGGGTGAGACCGTCGCAGAACGCCTTCGAGACGAAGTGATGGACGTGCTTCCCCACGCGCGGCGCTGGCAGCCGGGCCTCGTTGGGGCGCTGGAGCATGGAGCGGCGTTCGACACACCGACGAACGGGGCTGCCGTGACGATGGCTCCGCTCGCAGTCTGGCTAGCGCTCGACGAGCATAGCGAGGACGGGATCGTGTTCGTCCGCACCATCGTCGAGGCGACTCACCGACATCCCGCATCCGTCGCGGCGGCCTGTGGGCAGGCATTCGCGATCCACACCGCCTTGCGTGCCGCCCCCGACCTCTTCGACGCGGAAGCGTTTTGGGAGGCCGTCTTGATCGCGACCCGTGACGCAGAGCAACGCCTAGGCGACGCCGATACGTCCGTTTCTGACCGGCTCGCAGCGCTTCAGGGCAACCTCGACGACTTCCCGCTCGACCTCCAGGACGCCTGCGGTGGGACGGGTGCGCGGGCGAGCGAGTCGTGGCCGTTCGCGCTCGCGATGTTTGCCCGTAACCCGCACCTGCCCGAGGCGACGCTCCTCTCGGCGATCAACGTCGGCGGCGACGCCAACTCCGTCGGGGCGATGTGCGGCGCACTGCTCGGCGCGCTCAACGGAGCCGACGCGTTCCCGCAGGCCTGGCACGACGGCCTCGAAGCCCGCGACGAGATCCTTGCCGCGGCCGATGCGCTGGGCCGAGCGAAGAGTGCGGAGTAAAGAGTGATGAGCAGGAGGGGCGACCGGCGAATTCGCTTGATCCCACGGACGGAGCCAGTTTGCTTACTCGACCCTCGACCCTCGACCCTCGACCCTACCGACCGACGCTTTCCGCGTGGGCGTCGGTGTGTCCACCGGGGGGAAGGCCGCCCGTGAAGCCATCCGCGTCGGCCCAGTTCGTCGGAAGCATGCCAGGGAGGTCGCCGAAGTCGCCGACGAACTTGATCTCGGGCTGGAGGCGGTAGCCCTGCTCGCGCTCGACGACGGTCTGCACGTGCGTGATCAGGTGCCGCACGTCGCGCGCGGTGGCACCCCCACGCCCGGCTACGACGTCGTGGCCAATGGCGCCGCCCTCGGTGAGGCCCTGGTTGATGAAGATGTTGGCGTGGCGATGCGTCACCATCGCGCCGCCGATGCGGCAGCCCTTGAGCCCGCACCAATCGATGAGCCGCCCCGCGCCGACGCCCTCGATCTTTTGAAAGATGCTCCCGGCGCTCGGCTCGGTGTCGAGCGGCGGGTGCCGCTTCTTCCGCCAATCGAGGTTGGCAGCCATCACGGCGCGCATGGTCGCCTCGTCGTGCGGCGCGAGCTGGAACGTCGCCGAGAGCACGAGGTCGTCGCGGTGATGGAGGATCGAGTCGTCGTAGCCGTACTCGAAGTAGTCGACGCCGACCGTCTTGCGTGCGCCTTCTTCGGTGAGCAGGTCGGCTTCCAGCAGCACCTCTTCGATGAACATCGTCCGCGACCGATCCGGCGAGAGGAAGTGCAGGTTCTGCCACAGCGCGCCTCCGACGGTGGACGGGATGCCGACGTAGTGCTCCAGGCCCGACAGCCCGGCACGCACCGCCGTCTCGATGAGATCAGGAAACACGACGGCCCCGCTCTCAGCCCGGAGACGGTGCCGCGGTTCGTCCAGCGTGACGCGCGCGGCGGCGTTGCGGATGACGAGGCCGCGGAACCCATGGTCGCCCACGAGGATGTTCGCGCCCAGTCCGAGCAAGAAATACGGGACGACGGACGCGCGGGCGAGGGTGATCGCGTCTGCAAGCTCGTCGGCGGTGCGCGCCTCGAAGAAGAGGTCCGCCGGGCCGCCGATCTTGAACGTGGTCAACGGCGCGAGCGCGACGTGCGAGCGGACGCGGTTGGTTCCGAAGCGGTCGGCGAGGGCGTCATGGAGACGGGCGAGCGCAGGGAGCATAGGCGTAGACATGGCATACGTGGGCCGGGGCGGAGCATCGTGACAAGTCTACGCGCGCGGCGTCCGAGAAGGGACGATGAACCCGTGAGATCGGCATGAGAATGCCCCGGCATTCCGGGTAGGTCGGGGAGCCAGGACGACCCTGGCGGGTTCGGGAAAGGAATCGAAATTCCACCCGGATCGACGCGGCATCGTAGCTTGCGCGACTCCGCCGGCCCCCGCTATCCCACCCGTCTGCACCTGCTATGGCAAATCCGTATCCCAACCTCACGCGCACGGCCAGTCGCTATGGCGTCGTGGCGCTCTTCGTCTTCATCCTTCTCCTCCTCGCCGCGGGGTGCATGACCGCGTCCGTGGGCTCGGGTGAGCAGGGCGTCAAGGTGAGCCTGCTGTCCGGTACCAACCTCGAACGCAGCTACGGGGAGGGCTTCCACCTCTTCTGGCCGTGGGAGAGCATGACGATCTACGACGTGACGTTCAAGAACCGCGACGAGCAGGTCGAGGTACTCTCGTCGAACGGCCTGGAGATCGTCATGGACGTCTCGGTGCGCTATCGTCCCGACTTGTCCCAACTGCCCCAACTCCACGTGACGTTTGGGCAGGACTACTACGAGGACATTATCCAGCCTGAAATCCGCTCCGAGTCACGCGCAGCCGTAGGGCGCTTTACGCCGGAGGAGTTGTACTCGACGCGCCGCGACGAACTCCAGGAGCAGATCACGAGCCGCCTCTCGGCGACGGCCGACTCCGCGAACATCAACATCGACGCGGTGCTGATCCGCGACGTGGAACTGCCGCAGCAGATTCGTACGGCTATCGAGAACAAGCTTGAAGAGGAGCAGCGCGTGGAGCAGACGCGGCTCTCGATCCAGGTCGCGGAGCAGGAGGCCAACCGCAAGCGCGTCGAGGCGCAGGGCCAGGCCGACTACCAGCGCATCATCACGGAGTCGCTCTCGGACCGCTTCCTCCAGTTCGAGGGCATCCAGGCCACGCGCCAACTCGCCGAGTCGCCTAACTCGAAGGTCGTCGTGGTCGGCGGCGGCGACAGCGGCCTGCCGATCATCCTCGGCGACAACTAGCGCCGTGGCCGCAAGCGCTCCGTCCGACTTCTTCCGCCGGGTCTGGGCCGTCGTGGCCCAGGTCCCGCGCGGTCGGGTGACGACCTATGGGCACATCGCGCGCCACATCGGCACGGGGCAGTCTGGGATGGCCGTCGGCTGGGCGCTCAAAGCCGTAGCGTCGTCCGACGACCACCTCTCGGTGCCGTGCCACCGCGTGGTCAACCGCCACGGCGTGCTCGTGGGGCGGCGACACTTCCCCACGCCCGACTTCATGGCGGAGCGCCTCCACGCCGAGGGCGTCGCGTTCGTCGGCGACGATCAAGTCGACCTCGCCGCCCATCTGTGGGACCCTGCTGAGGCGTCGGAGGCTGACCTCGCTTAGCTCGGGACTTCGCTCACGATCTGCCCGCCCGCGACGGCGCTGAGCTGCGTCCAGAACGTGGGGAACGAGATGCGGGCCGCGTCGGCGTCGCGGATGGTCGTCGGGGCGTCGGCGGCGAGGGCAGCCACGCCCGCAGCCATGGCGATGCGGTGGTCGTGAACGCTCTCGACGGTCTGCCCGCCGCGCAGGAGCGTCCGGCCGCGCCCGTGGATCGTCATGCCGTCCTCGCGCTCGATGACCTCCACGCCGAAGGCGCGCAGCATGGTAGCGGTAGCAGCGATGCGGTCCGTCTCCTTGACGCGCAGCTCGCCTGCGTCACGGATGGTCGTGGGCCCGTCGGCGAGGGCGGCGGCCACGGCCAACACCGGGATCTCGTCGATGAGGTTGGCGATGATCGCGCCGCCCAGTTCGATCCCGACGAGGCCGCCCGACGGCGCGTAGACGCGGAGGTCGGCGAGCGGCTCCCGGTTGCGCTCGCGCTCGTTGGTGATCTGGATGTCGGCCCCCATCGCGCGGAGGACGTCAATGATGGCCGCCCGCGTCGGGTTGAGCCCCACGCTCGCCATCTCCAGCGTCGCGTTTTCCAGAATCGACGCGGCGACGAGAAAGAACGCCGACGCTGAGACGTCGCGCGGGACGACCCAGAGGCCGGGCTTAACGGTCCGGCCGCCCTCGACGGAGATGTGCCGGACCCCGCCGATGTCAAGCGTGTCGAGGCCCAGCAGCCGCTCCGTATGGTCGCGCGTGGGAACGGGTTCGACGACGGTCGTGGTGCCGTCGGCGAGGTGGCCAGCGAGGAGGACGCACGATTTCACCTGCGCCGACGCCATCGGCAACTCGTAGGTCATGCCGATCAGGCGGCGCGGACGGAGCGTCAGCGGCGCGTGGCCGTCGGTCATCGTGAGCTCGGCGCCCATCTCCCGGAGCGGGTTGGCAATGCGCGCCATCGGCCGCGCGGAAAGCGACGCATCGCCGAGGAGTGTCGTCTCGAAGCGTTGCCCGGCGAGGAGGCCCGCGAGGAGCCGCATCGTCGTGCCCGAGTTGCCGCAGTCGAGCGGCCCCGACGGAGCCCGCCACCCGCGTAGGCCCCGGCTCGTCACCTTCAGGCTGTCGTCCTTCTCCGTGATCCCGACGCCGAACGCGCGGAGGCAGGCCAGCGTGGAGTGGGGGTCCACGGCGTCCGAGAAGCCCACGATCTCGCTCTCACCCTCGGCCATGGCTGCAAACAACGCTGCCCGATGCGAGATCGACTTGTCGGCGGGCAGCGTGACCGATCCAGCAATAGCCGGTACGGGCTCGACGGACAGGTTCATTTGAATTTGAGATGTTTAGATTTATGATTTGTAGCTAAGGCAAATCTTGTCACAGCTTGGAAAATCAACAATCGTAAACCACCAATCCTAAATCAGAAATCCCCTATCGCCAATCCTAAAAGCTCGGCCTCCGCTTCCTCGACCAACGCCTGCTTCTCCTCCCAGTGGAGGAAGGCGTGGCGGAAGCCGTTGAGGGTCACCTCGCGCAGTTCCTCGACGGTGAGGCCGCAGCGCGTGTGGAGCAGCCACAGTTCGTCGGTCATCGTGGTGCGGCTGAAGAGGCGGTTGTCGGTGTTGGCGGTGACCGGGACGCCGGCGCGGACGTACTCCGTGACGGGGTGCTCCTCGTAGCTCGGCACCACCTTCGTCTGCACGTTGGAGGTAGGGCAGACTTCGAGCGGGATCTGCCGGTCCACGAAGAAGCGCATCAGGTCGGGGTCCTCGCGCAGCGTGACGCCGTGGCCGATGCGGTGCGCGCCGCACTTGAAGAGCGCCTGCCGGATCGAGACGGGGCCAAACGACTCGCCCGCGTGCACGGTGATGTTGAGGAGCTGCTTGCGGGCGAGGTGGAACGCGGCTCCATGCATGTCGGCGGGATTGCCGCGCTCACCGCCGGCGAGGTCGAAGCCGAGCACCCCGCGTCGCTTGTAGCGCACCGCGAGCTCGGCCTGCTGGAGCGAGGCGCTCTCGAAGCGGTCGCGGAGGCCGCAGACGATGAGGCCGGTCTTGATGCCATACTCGTCTTCGGCGTCTTGCAGGCCCGTGAGCACCGCGTCGTTGACGGCGTCGAGCGTCAGGCCCTCCTCGGTGTGGAGGATGGGGCCGTAGCGCACTTCGAGATAGCGCACGTTCTCGGCGGCGGCGTCCTCGGCCAGCTCGAAGGCGATGCGGCGCAGCGCGTCGCGCGTCTGCATGAGCGGGATCGAGTAGCCAAACCAGGCCAGGTACTCTTCCAGCGTCGCCGAGGCGTCCACCTTGAGCAGCTCGCGTTCGAGGTCGGCCTCAGTCGTGGCAGGGAGGATGTGGGTCTTGCCAAATTCCTCGGCAAGCTCCAGCATCGTGGAGAGGCGGAGCGAGCCGTCGAGGTGGCAGTGGAGTTCGGCCTTGGGCCAGGCGCGAATGTCGTCTTTGGTCAGCGTCACGTAGGCAGTTGGTTGATTTCCGCAAGCTACGCCGATTGAGAAGCGCGTGCCATGTCCTCCGTTCCTTGACCTCCGTTTCAGGGCTGTTGGACGCGAGGGGCATGAGGTGGCATCGCTGCGCCCCTTGGCCTCCTCGTCTCCCCACGGTCGCTCTTCGGACGGTACCCCTCGGGCATGAGGGAGGAAGCCGACCAAAGCTCGGCGACTCACCCGCACACCGTATCAGTCGTCTGACTCCTGTAGCTCTCGGTAGAGCCACGCCTTGGCCACGCGCCAGTCGCGCTTGACGGTGGCCTCGGAGATGCTGAGCGCCGCGGCGGTCTCCTCGACCGAGAGCCCGCCGAAGAAGCGGCATTCCACGACGCGACTCTGACGCGGGCTGAGCTGTTCCAGCCGCGAGAGCGCCTCGTCGAGGGCGAGCAGTTGATCGTCCTGCATCGCGCCCTCCACGAGGTGCTCGTTGAGGGTTACCCGCGCTACGTCGCCGCCGCGCTTCTGCGCGTTGCGCTTCCGGGCGTGCGAGATCAGGAGCCGCCGCATGGCCTGCGAGGCGACCGCGTAGAAGTGCGCGCGGTTCTGCCACTGCGCGTTCTCCTGCCGGACGAGCTTGATGTACGCCTCGTGGACGAGTGCCGTCGTCGAGAGCGTGTGGTTGGACCGCTCCTGCCGCAGGTGGTAGCGCGCAAGGCGACGTAGCTCGTCGTAGACCTGCGCGAACAGGTCGTCGAACGCGTCGCGGTTGCCGCCAGAGTAGGCGTGCAGGAGTTGCGTGACGTCGAGGGCGTCCGCCATCGCCGAGGGGGAGTGGTTGGTGGTGCGCGCAGAATACGACAAGCGAATTCCCACAACCAACCATCGCTACCCCAATTGCCACGCGCGGGCCAGATCACCCGAGCGCCGCCCAGAACGCGTCCGGGTCGCGGAGGTCGTGCAAGAGGGCGTCCGGCGCGTGCTCGGCGAGCGAGTCTGCGTTGATGCGGCCCGTGGCGACGGCTATGGCGCGCGCGCCGAAGTGCCGGGCGCAGGCAATGTCGCGCGGCGTGTCGCCGATGACGACGACCTCCTCGGGGGCATACGACCGGTCGGCGTGCGCCTCCCCCCGTTTGGTAGCGAT
>JBCDFF010000141.1:0-9838 GCA_039178415.1 Bacteroidota bacterium | reverse complement strand
GAGCCTCCTCCACCGACCGGCCCCGACTATGACGACCCCCGCCTGCTTCCGCCGCGCCACACTCGGGCTCCTCGCCTTCGCACTGGCCGCCGCTGCCGTTCCTGAGAGCGCGGCGCAGTTCGACCGCCTCCGCGACCGGGCACGCAAGGCCGCCGAGGAGGTGCGTGGGGAGCAAGAGGCTACGCCCGAGCGGGAAGAACAAGACAGCGCCGACGACCAGTGGCGACGTCCAGCTACAGGCGACGTCCTCGCATCGGAGCCTGCGGCGCTGCCGCCGCTCGTCTACGACCGCCCCTTCGCCCCCGCGATCCGAACAGACCGGTTCCTCGACTACCTCGAGTTTGAGGCCAACGGGCGGTTTGCGCTCACCGACTTCACCGTCGTCTTCGTCCCGACGAAGGACGCCAACGGGTCCAGCGTGGACTACTACAGTGAGCAGCGCGCGCACGTGAAGCTCATTCAGGGCGGGACCGAGCTATGGGACCGCTACTACAGCGGCAGCAGCGTCCACAACGGGCCCGTGATGGACTTCAGCTTCAACCGCACGCTCACCAACAACAAGCGCCCCGAGGCGAACTATGAGATCGGGGTCAACGACATGCTGACGGCCGGGACCTACCACCTCGAGTTCTACCTCGACGACCGGCTCTTCTGGCGCTTCCCGTTCGAGGTCGCCAGCATGGGGAGCAGCGACCCCTACAGCACGCGGGGCTCGTCGCTTTTCCTGCGCGGGCTGTGGGACGAGATCGGGTATTTCTCGTTCAACAGCCGCGAGATCGACGCCTCGCCGCAGGTGTACTTCAGCTTCTACAAGCAGGCGCTGCGGCCCGCTCTGGAACGGCGCACCGAGTTCGAATACGTCGCCGTCATCAAGCGCGGCGGGCGGATCGTGGCGGCCCACGACATAGACCGGACCTGCCAGGAGGTCGACGATCCGCTGGGGTCGTACACGCGGACAGACCACAGCAGCGGGCCCTATACGGCGTCGTTCTACCCGCTCCCGCAGGACTGCATCGGCGCGGTGGACGTGCTACGGATGGAGCACCTCACCGACGGAGCCTACACGCTCGAACTCACGCTCACCGGACCGAACGTGGACGACGAGGTCCGGACCTACCCCTTTGAGATCGCCGGGGGGCGCTTCGTGCCAGCGGGGCAGCAGGTGCGCGATGGCACCGACCCAACGCAGTACCTCGAAGGCCTGAACCAAGCCTGGTTCTACGTCGCCGACTAGGTGGCTGTGGTCTCCAAGCTGGTTGTAAGGGCCCTCAAGCTGATCGGCCCAGGGACTCGTCGCTCACGGCACGTGGTGAGCGTCTGAGCTACTGAAGGGCCCTGCGATCTGTCGGTCGACACACGCCTCCACCTCCAACCTAGCGGTCTGCTGCTGGGTGGAGCGCGGCGGCTCGGAGTGGTTGGTGGGCCGCTCTGGGCCGCTGCGTGTTCGCCCGTGCCGATCTTCTCTGCTGCTGTCCCACCTTTGCCCGAGCGCATGTCTCCCCGCGTCATCATCGCCGACGACCACCCAACGTTTCGCGCGGGTCTGCGGGCGTTCCTCGAACAGGAAGCCGGGTGCACCATCCTTGCAGAGACAAGCGACGGCGCGGCGACGCTCGCCGCGGTAGAGGCCACGCCGCCCGACGTGCTCGTGCTCGACCTGCAGATGCCAGGCCTCTCGGGCCTCGACGTGCTCGACCGCCTGCGCCAGAGCCACCCCGACCTACCGGTGCTCATCCTGAGTGCCTACGAAGACGACGAATACATCTTCGGCGTACTCGAACGCGGCGCGGCGGGCTACCTCACAAAGCAGGAGTCGCTCTACCTCATCGGTGAGGCTGTGCAGGGCGCGGCGCGCGGCGAGACGGGCTGGCTCTCGCGGCGGATCGCGGCGCTCTTCGTCGGGCAGCGGCGGAGCCGGCCCGAGCCTGGCGCGCTCGACGCGCTCAGCGAGCGCGAGCGCGAGGTGCTGCTGGAGGTGGCGCGTGGCTACTCAAACGCCGAGGTAGGGGAGCGGCTCTACATCACCGAGAGCACGGTCAAGAAGCACGTCCACCAGGTCTACGCCAAGATCGGCGTGCAGACCCGTGCGCAAGCCGTCGCCTGGGCCTGGGCGCAAGGTCTGGTGAACGGAGACGATGCCGAGGCGGCGTGGACGTAGTCATGGCCTGGACGTAGCCATGGCCTGGACGTAGCCAGGGCCTGGACCTAGCAGCGGCCTGGACATAGCAGCGGCCCGGACGTGGGAATTGGGCGCAGAGCCGACCTCGCACGGGAACGTGTCGCGCCTTGCGCGTTTGGTGGGGCGACCAAACTCCCCCGCTCGTTCCCCATGCAAGCTCCCACGCCGCCCCCTGTGCTCGACCGCGCCGCCGCCCGCGTGCTCCGCACGGAGGGCCTCGTCAAGCGCTACCGCAAGCGCACCGTCGTCAAGGGCATCAGCCTGGAAGTGCAGCAGGGCCGCATCGTCGGGCTCCTCGGGCCCAACGGTGCAGGGAAAACGACCACGTTCTACATGATCGTCGGCATGGTGCGGCCCAACGACGGGCACATCTACCTCGACGAACCCGACCCCAACGCGAACGGGGGCACCGGCGGCCACGCGAGCACGCGTCTCACGCGCATGCCGATGTACCAGCGCGCGCGGCGCGGCCTCGGCTACCTCGCGCAGGAGGCCTCGGTCTTCGCCAACCTCTCGGTCGAGGACAACATCATGGCCGTGCTCGAATTCCAGACGATGGCCAAGGCTGACCGGGAGGCCCGCGTCGAGGAGTTGATCGCGGAGTTTGGCCTCGAAAAAGTGCGCCGCTCGAAGGGCTACATGCTCTCCGGCGGGGAGCGCCGCCGCACCGAGATCGCCCGGGCCCTCGCCACCCGCCCGCAGTTCCTACTGCTCGACGAGCCGTTCGCAGGCGTGGACCCTATCGCCGTGGAGGACATCCAGCAGATCGTCGCGGGCTTGAGCGCGCGCGGCCTCGGCGTGCTCATCACGGACCACAACGTCCACGAGACGCTCGCCATCACCGACCGCGCCTACATCCTCATCGACGGCGCGATCTACAAGCACGGCACCGCCGAAGAACTCGCGGACGACGAGGAGGTCCGGCGCCACTACCTCGGCGAGAGCTTCACGCTGGAACGGTACAAGATTGCTGATGGATGATTTGCGATAGACGATTTGGGGAAGAGGTTTCTGCGCAATCGTACATCAACAATCTCAAATCGAAAATCAGAACATGAAGTCTGCGTGAGAAGGCGGAGGGCTACGGAAAAGCCTACTCCGACCCGAACGTCCGGCCTACCTTCGCGTTCGGGCGCATCAGCACCGCCACTCTACGTACCACCACGCTCAGTCCTCCCATGGTTGTTGTCATGCAAAGCGGGGCCTCCGAGGCCCAGATCGAAGCCGTCATCGCCCGCCTGAACGGGTACGGGTTCGACGTGCACCGCTCCTCCGGCGAGGCGCAGACCGTGCTCGGCGCCATCGGCGTGCAGCCCGACTTCGACGTACGCCACATCAAGATCCTCGACGGCGTCGCGGACGTGTACCGCGTGACTAGCCCCTACAAGTTCGCGAGCCGGACGTGGAAGCAGGACAACACCACCATCGACCTCGGCGACGGTGTGGTGCTCGGCGGCGACGAGTTCGTGGTGATGGCAGGTCCGTGCTCGGTGGAGAGCGAGGAGCAAATCGAGACGTCGGCTGCCTTCGTCGCGTCGCAGGGCGTGCCGATCCTGCGCGGCGGCGCGTTCAAGCCGCGCTCGTCGCCGTACTCGTTCCAGGGCCACGGCGAGGAGGGCCTCAAGTGGATGCGCGCCGCCGCCGACCGCTACGGCCTCAAGATCATCACCGAGGTGATGCGCCCCGGCGATGTGGAGCTGATTGGGCAGTACACCGACGTCTTCCAGATCGGCGCGCGCAACATGCAGAACTTCCCGCTTCTGAAGGAGGTCGGCAAGACCAACACGGCCGTTTTCCTCAAGCGCGGACTCTCGGCGACCATCAAGGAGTGGCTCATGAGCGCCGAGTACATCCTCGCGGGCGGCAACCCCAACGTGATCCTCTGTGAGCGCGGCATCCGCACCTTCGAGACAGCGACGCGCAACACGCTCGACCTCTCGGCCGTGCCGGTCATTAAGAAGCACAGCCATCTGCCCATTTTCGTGGACCCGAGCCACGGCGTGGGCCTGCGGGATAAGATCCTCCCGCTGGCTCGTGCCGGCGCGGCTGTTGGTGCCGACGGGCTCATGATCGAGACGCACCCGGACCCGCCGAGCGCCCTCTCGGATGGCCCGCAGTCCCTTTACTTCGATCAGTTCGCCGACCTCATGCGTCAAGTCCGGGCAGTTGCCCAGGTAGTCGGGCGTACGGTCCGTGCGCCAATCGCAGAGACCGTGTAGAGCGTCGGGCCCCGACTGCGCGACCCGACGTCGTTCCAGGATCGCGCGAAGTGCAGCGGCATGCGTTGGCGTACGCGGGTTAAGCGGTTACATTTGGCTCTGATAAACCGGCAGGCGAAGGCACGGGAGCCATCGTTGCAGCCGTAGCGGCGTTCCGCGCCGCAGCGGCGACGCTCGCCTGCGCGCCCCCTCGTTAGAAACCTACTCTCCCTCTATGTGTGGCATCGTCGGGTACATCGGCCAGCGCCAAGCCAGCGACCTCCTCGTCAGCGGCCTCAAGCGCCTCGAATACCGTGGGTACGACTCCGCGGGGGTGGCCGTGGTCAACGGCAACGTCTCGATCCGCAAGAAGCGCGGCAAGGTGGGTGAGCTCGCCAGCGCGCTCGAAGCCAGTCCCGTCCATGGCACGCTCGGCATCGGGCACACCCGCTGGGCCACGCACGGCGCGCCGAACGACGTGAACGCGCACCCGCACACGGCCCCGAACGGCCGCTTTGCGCTCGTCCACAACGGCATCATCGAGAACTACGGTGCCATCCGCAAGCGCCTCATCGCCGACGGCTACACGTTCCACAGCGACACCGACACCGAGGCGCTCGTCCACCTCATCGACGATGTGCAGCGGAAGGCGGGGTTGGCGCTCGCCGAAGCCGTCCGCCAAGCGCTCACGCAGGTGCGCGGCACCTACGGCATCGTGGTGGTGAGCGAGGAGGACCCAGACATGCTCATCGCGGCCCGGCTCGGTAGCCCGCTCATCCTGGGCCTGGGCGAGGGCGAAAACTTTGTCGCCTCCGACGCGAGTCCGCTCATCGAGCACACGCGGCAGGTCGTCTACCTGAACGACGGCGAGATGGCGGTCCTCCGCCGCGACAGCTACGAAGTGTTCTCCATCGAAGGGGCCCCCGTCGCGAAGGAAGTCCACGAGCTCGAGTGGGACCTCGAACAGATCGAGAAGGGCGGCTACGAGCACTTCATGTTCAAGGAGATCATGGAGCAGCCCGAGGCCATCGAGAACGGCCTGCGGGGGCGGCTGCGGCCCGACCTCGGCGAGATCCACCTCGGCGGCCTGCAAACGCCGACGGTCCTCAAGACCCTCGTTGAGGCGAAGCGCATCCTCATCTGCGCGTGCGGGACGTCGTGGCACGCGGGCCTCGTGGGCGAGTACCTCATCGAGCGCCACGCGCGCATTCCCGTCGAGGTAGACTACGCGAGCGAGTTCCGCTACCGCAATCCCGTCTTCCAGGAGGGCGACGTGATGTTCGTGATCTCGCAGAGTGGCGAGACGGCCGACACGCTGGCAGCCCTGCGCAAGGCCCAGGCGGCGGGCGTCCCCGTCTATGGCATCTGCAACGTCGTCGGCTCCACGATCGCGCGGGAGACCGAAGCGGGTGCCTACCTCCACGCCGGCCCCGAGATCGGCGTGGCCTCGACAAAAGCCTTCACCGGCCAGGTGTCGGTCCTGACGATGATCGCGCTCATGCTCTCCCACGAGCGCGGCGTGGACCACAACGGCACGATGCCGTCCTACCAGGCCTACCTCGACGCGCTCGCGGGCATCCCCGACCTCATGCGCGAGGTGCTCAAGCTCAACGACACCATCGAACAGATCGCGCGTGACTACCGCTGGGCGCAGAACTTCCTCTACCTCGGGCGCGGCTGCAACTTCCCCGTGGCCCTCGAAGGCGCACTCAAGCTCAAAGAGATCAGCTACATCCACGCTGAAGGCTACCCGGCTGCCGAGATGAAGCACGGGCCGATCGCGCTCATCGACCAGTTCATGCCGGTCGTCTTCATCGCCACGCGCGACGCGATCTACGAGAAGGTCCTCTCCAACATCGAGGAAGTCGTGGCGCGGGGCGGCGAGGTGATCGCCATCACCGACGAGGGCAACGACGACCTGAACGCCCTTTGCAAGTACGTCATCCCCGTCCCGAAGACGCTCGACTGCCTAGAGCCGCTGCTGACTGTGATCCCGCTGCAACTGCTCAGCTACCACGTGGCCGTGATGCGCGGGTGCGACGTGGACCAGCCGCGCAACCTCGCCAAGAGCGTGACGGTGGAATAAAGAGCCGGCATCGCTCTGCTTCCCGCCATCGGGGCAGTACGTCACAGCACGCTCGTCGGGTGGGCGTCGTCCGGCATGTCGAAGTCGGCGTCGGGCATGTCGGGCTTGAACGCGACGCCGGTGACGGTGCCTTCGGCCGATGCCTCGCCGATGCCGTCGTTGGCAGCGGTGCCGGTCCACTGCCAGGAGCGGAAGCCTTCCTGCACGACGATGTCGCCCTCGGGGCCGGCCACCGTCTGCGTGCCGTCGTAGATCATCAGCTTCTCGGGGTTGAAGCCGCCGTCGGGAAAGAACGCCGGGTAGGAGACGATGTAGCGCACGCCGCCGACCACGTTCGTCTCGGGGTCGAGGAGGAGGTAGTAGTAGTCGTCCGGCGCGTCGCCCGTGCCCGCGTCGAAGGTGACGTAGACGAGGTCGTACGTGCGCCCCTCGAACGACATCGAGCCGGCCATCTCCAGGTTGACGCCCGGGTCGGCGAGGACGAACGGCATGCCGACGAAGTAGTAGGGCGTGAGGCTCCAGAAGCGCGCGTCCGCGGGCAGCGCCGCCGTCGAGTCGCTCACCCAGGCGGTCTCCCCGGTCCAGCCAAAGCGCGGGCCGTCGTCCATCGCCTCGCCTGAAGCGTCGCGCATGAGCGTGTGGACGGCGCGGCTGCTGAACGTGTCGATCGTCTGCTCAGTGTCGATGGGGGCCCCGCCCGTGAGGCGGGTGTAGGCGTAGCGGAAGTGGAGCGGCCCGTTGCCGTACCACGTCGCCAGTCCGCCGTGGGCGTCGATGGCAGCGAGGACGCGCTGCCCCGCCTCTGAGGCTTCAAGCCGGGCGGTCGCCTCGGAGACCCGCGCCTCGATGGTGGCGTCGGACGGCATGGCCAACGCCACGGATTCGACGGGTGTGGGGGTGGTGGGAGCCTCCGTCGGTTGGCAGGCGGCCAACGCTAGGAGGCACGACGCGAGAAGGAAGCGCATGGCGAGGAAAAGCGGTAGAGGCCCGGAGCCGGACGAGAAAGGCAAAAGGAAGAGACGAGGCGCGTCCAAACTTCAGACGCGCCTCGTATAGGAACGGTGGGGCGCGAGGTTACGCGGCGGTGATGAACCGGAAGCCCTCGCCGTCGCGGATCACGGTGCCGAAGCCGGGGAACGGCAGGTGGGTGCCCCAGACCTTCAGCCCGTCCTCCGCGGCCATGCCGTAGAGCGCCCCGCGCGTGGCGACGGTCATCTCGGGGATCGCGTCGAAGGCGAAGATCCACTCGGGGTGCTCGAACGTGGCGATGTAGTGGTTGGCGGCGTCGGCCGTCACGAGGAGGTGCTCGTCGCCCGACGCGATGTGGAACGCCATGTGGCCCGGCGTGTGGCCGTGCGCGGCCTTTGCGGTGACGCCTGCGGCCAACTCGGTGCCGTCCTCGAAGGTCTGCAATACGCCCGCGTCCATGAGCGGCTGCAGGACGCTTTGCGCCATCGCGACGCCCTGGTTGGCCTGCTCATTGTCACCGGGTTCGTAGCTGTCGAGGAACGCCTTCTCGGGTGCTGGGAAGTGGTAGGTGGCGTTCGGGAAGCTCGGCGCGCCGTCGCGCACCATCCCGCCGATGTGGTCGCCGTGAAAGTGGGAGATCACCACCTTGTCGATGGCACCCGTGTCCATGCCGACGGCGGCGAGGCCTTCGAACAGGCGGCCACGCTCGCCCTCGGCAGGGCCCGTGCCTGTATCGATGAGTACGGTCTCCCCACCTGTTTCCAGCAGCAGGACGTTGACGGGCGTGAAGGCGATGTCGGTCGGCAGGTTGTACCCACCGAGGAGGTCCTGGACAGCCGTCCCTTCAACGTTGGTGGCGAAGGCGGCAGCGGGAATCTCGAAGACGGCGTCGCGGAAGACGTGGAGGCTGATTTCGCCGAGCTTCGCGCGGTAGTACGGCGTAGCCATCCCGCCGTGGTCGTCGAACCCACGCGGGGCGATGGGCCAGGGCTGAGCGAAGACGGCGGGAGCGGCGGCGGTGCCGAGGCCGAGGAGGCCGAGGCCGCGCAGCGCGTCGCGGCGGGAGAGCAAGGAAGACATGGCGAGAGAGGCTGAAGGAAAGGAACACAGCGGGGCGGCCTGCGCCGTGCGTAACGTGAAGAGTAGAGAGGAAAAAGGGAGAAAGGCGTACCGCAAGAGGGCGCGGCGACGCTACAGCATACGACTCGCAGCAAAAAAGCTCAGCGGACGATCTCGAAGCGCCGAGCGAAACGCTCCCCGTTCGCTGCGAGCCGCAGCACGTACGCCCCGGCAGGAAGCCTAGTCGTCACACCGTCGATCTCGTGCGTACCCGCGCCGCGCGGTCCTTCCTCCAGCGTAGCCACGAGCCGTCCGAGCACGTCGTAGACCGCCAGCGTTACCTCCGCCGGAGCCGCGAGCGTGTAGGCGAGCGAAAGCGTGCCCGTGGACGGGTTGGGGTAGGCGTCCGTGAGCGCCGTAGTGAGCGGCGCGGCGCCGGGTTCGATGTCGGTGAAAAGGGCGACGACCTCGTCGACGCTGTTGCAGCCGGTCGCGTTGAAGTCGATGCGCGTGTCTCGGCCGATGGAGCCTTCGGTGAGGAGGGGGCCGAGGCCGTCGGCGCAGTCGCCGAGCGCGGGGTTGAAGCGGACGTCGAGGTCGCGCCCGACGGAGCGCAGCGCGGCGAGCCCGTCCACGTTCGAGAGCGACTCATTCGTCTGAATCAGCACGTTGCGGCGTGCCTCCGCGAGCATCACGAATGCGTCGAGGTCGGCGAGGGCGATATTGCCGGAAATATCGAGCGTCGTGACACTCGTGAGGGACCCAAAGGCGTCGATCGTTGCTAATGAAGCGTTGTTCGCGATGCTGAAACTTTCGGCCCGCTCCAAGCTCTCGAACCCACTGATTCGAACAAGTTCAGGATTCCCACCAATAGACACGGAGGCGGTCCCCGATCGTTGGTCTCCTTCAATAAATCGGAGTAGAGGGTTGTTGTTGATATTAAATGTGCCGGAGGTAAAGTTATTCACATTAATAGATTTAAGTGAGCTATTTCCTGAGATGTTAAATGTGGTTCGGGTAAAGCCGCTCATTGGCCCAATTGTAGTGAGTGCAGGATTGTTAGATATATCCAATACACTGGAACATATATCTGAAAGAGAGCCAATAGAAACAAGGGCTTCGTTTCCTGAGATGCGAAAAATGTTTTCAACCTCTGAGGTCCCACCGCATTCATTCTTGAGGGTAGGGAGTGTCGTCAGGCTTGGATTGTCAGCGATGATATAGTCATTAAAAATGTTGTCGACGGACGCGAGTAGATCTAGGTTGGTGAGCCTGGCATTACTTGAAACCGTCAGGCCCCCACCGCTTAGCTGTCCGAAGGCATCGAGATTAGTCAGCCCAGTGTTG
>JBCDFF010000140.1:0-9844 GCA_039178415.1 Bacteroidota bacterium | reverse complement strand
GAGGTCGCTCATCGCTTCGGAGAGCGTGTCCTCGTTGCGGAAGACCGAGACGTTCTTCATCATCGTCTCCTGGAGGTCGGTCCGCACGGCGACGGTCGGCTCGCCCTTGTCGCGGCTGAGCAACTCGTCGAGCAGTTCGCGCGTGCGCTTCTCCGGGTTGTCGACCATCGGGTGGAGCGTCTTGCCCTCGTTGATGGCGCGCGCCATCGCCATGCCGGTGCGGCGGCCGATCACCACGAGGTCCAAGAGCGAGTTCGTGCCGAGGCGGTTGGCACCGTGGACGCTCACGCAGCCGCACTCGCCGCAGGCGTAGAAGCCCTCCACGAAGTCGTCGGGGTTGGTGTTGTCCGTCCCGCGCACGACCTGGCCGTCTACGTTGGTCGGGATGCCGCCCATCGCGTAGTGGCACGTCGGGGCCACCGGGATTGGCTGCTTGACGGGGTCGATGCCGAGGTAGACGCGGGAGAACGTCGAGATCTCGGGGAGCTTGTGCTCCAGCACGTCCTTGCCGACGTGCGTCATGTCGAGCACGACGTGGTCGCGGCCCTTGATGCCGCGGCCCTCGCGGATCTCCTTGTAGATGCACTGCGACACCATGTCGCGCGGCGCGAGGTCTTTCACCGTCGGTGCGTAGCGCTCCATGAAGCGCTCGCCGTCGGAGTTGCGGAGAATGCCGCCCTCGCCACGCGCGCCCTCGGTGATGAGGATGCCGAGGCGGTAGAGGCCTGTCGGGTGGAACTGCACGAACTCCATGTCCTGCAGCGGGATGCCCGCGCGCAGCACCATCGAGAAGCCGTCGCCGGTGCCCGCGTGGGCGTTGGAGGTCGTCTTGAACGCGCGGCCGTAGCCGCCGGTGGCGAAGCAGGTGATCTTCGAGTGGAACGTGTGGACCTCGCCCGTGAGGATCTCATAGGCGACGCAGCCGACGCACGCACCGTCCTCGTTCATCACGAGGTCAAGCACCTGGAATTCGTCGTAGAAGTTGACGTTCTGCTTCACGCACTGCTCGTAGAGCGTGTGCAGGATCATGTGGCCGGTGCGGTCGGCGGCGTAGCACGCGCGACGGACCGGGGCTTCGCCGAAGTTGCGCGTGTGTCCGCCGAAGCGGCGCTGCGCGATCTTGCCCTCCTTCGTGCGGCTGAACGGCACGCCGTAGTGCTCCAGCTCGATGATCGTGCGTGGGGCATCCTGGCAGAGGATCTCGATGGCGTCCTGGTCGCCGAGGTAGTCGGAGCCCTTCGTCGTGTCGAAGGCGTGCCAGAGCCAGTGATCCTCCTCCTCGTTGCCGAGCGAGGCCCCGATGCCGCCCTGCGCCGCGCCCGTGTGGCTGCGCAGCGGGTGCAGCTTCGAGACGACGGCGACGTCCGCGCCGCCCTCGCGGGCATAGAGCGCCGCCATCAGGCCCGCGCCGCCCGCTCCAACGATTACGATGTCGTGCGTGAAAGTCATGGTGTTGGGGGTCGTAAGTCGTGGGTCAAAGGTCGTAGGTCCAGAGGCAGGGTGACCTGCGACATCCGACCTGCGACCGCTCCTGGCGCGCTAAATATTCAGTCCGGCGACGGTCACCGAGTAGACGCCGATCACGAGGAGCCCGAAGGCGACCGTCCACGAGAGCGCGACAGCGCCGACGCGGGCCATGTCATTGCGGACGTAGTCGGTGATGATGTTGTTGAGGCCGTAGAAGCCGTGGTGCAGCGCGAAGGCGAGGAAGAGAATGTTGAACGCCTTCCAGAGCACCGCATAGACCGGGTCGGCGAGGCGGAGCATCAGGATGTCGTACGGCGTCGCGCCGCCTTCGTGGCCCGCGAGCGCATCGCTCTCCTCGATCGGCGTCACGCGAGGCTCCTGCGCCGGAGCGGCCTCCTGGCTCTCGAGCCAGCTGCCGCGCCGCGCCTCGACGGCCGCGTTGGCCCGCTCGGAGTACTGCGGTAGGACGCCCTCCTTCGCCTCCTGGGCGGTGATGACCGAGTGCGAGATCGACGCGGTCGTGCGGTCGTAGTGCTGCACCCAGAAGTGGGTGATGAGCAGAAACACGAGGAACGTTCCCGTGATGCGGTGGATGAACCACTGGTAGGCGCTCGACTTCGCGCTGCGCCCGTATTGCTTAGCCATGGTGTTGGGGTCAGGGTGCCGAAGAACGGCGTGCCGAAAAGCGGCGAAGGCCCGGCTGGTCCCGGGCGGGGCGCTCACGCGCCGAAGTGCGCGACGAGCGCCGCGATGCTGGGGTAGCCGCCGACGATGAACAGCACCGCCGCCACCGCGCCGAGCGTCCAGAAGAGTCGGGTCTGCTTCGGGCTCCAGCCCATGAAGTCGATCAGGACGATGCGGAGGCCGTTGAGCGCGTGGTAGATCACCGCGCCTAGGAGCAGGAACTCGCCTACCTTGAAGAGCGGGCCGTGATACTTCGCGATGAGCGTGTTGTACGCCTCGGCGTTTGTGATCGCCCGGAGGCCCCAGACGTGGACCACGAGGTAGCCCACGAGCGCGAGGCCGGTGAGGCGGTGCAGCATCCAGGCAAACATGCCCGTGCGCACCTTGTAGCGCGTGAACGGCTTGGGTCTGGCAGCAGCAGGGCCGCGTGCGAGGGTGTCGACAGCCATGGGGTCAGACAGGGGGTGTCGTCAGAAAAAAAGAAGCGTCGCCGGACGCATACCGGGTGGTAGCGGTTCCGGGGCAGTCTAAAGGCGGGACGAATCCAGAGGTTTCAATTTAGATTGAAAGCCTCTTGAACAGCGTCCGCGTGCGCTCAGCAGCCCACAGCGGCAAGGTAACGCGGCGTGTTCGTAGTGCAAAGCTGGAAGGGCGCGCGGGAAAATTCCCTACGCGAAGACTCCGGGGAGAGAGCGCTTACACGCACATGCGCGCCGTCTTGCGACGCGCACCGGGCGTGCACAGCGCCCCCCAGAGCTCCCACAGGTTGCGTGGTACGGCGAGGCACCTGGCCTTGTATGGCAGCAGTGCGGGCGTGCGAGCAACAGCCGTGCCTGCCTCCGGTTGCCGCCGGATCCACGTCAATCTTGGTGCGGTGATCGGTGTCCGAACGCGCTCACCGCGGCGCGCGCCACGCTACCGCTCGGCGATTGGGCGGATGGTCTTTCCGCGGGGGCCGATGTACTCAGCGCGGGGGCGGATGAGGCGGTTGTCTTCCCACTGCTCCAGCAGGTTGGCCGTCCAGCCTGCGGTGCGGCTGATGGCGAAGATCGTCGTGTAGAGGTCGGCTTCGATGCCGAGCAGGTAGTAGACCGACGCCGAGAAGAAGTCCACGTTCGGGTTGAGGCCCTTCTCGTCCTTGATCACCTGTTGGATGGCGAGCGACATCTCGTACCACTTCATATCGCCCTTCTCTTCGGAGAGCCCTTCGAGCATCGCGCCGAGGATCTTGGCGCGTGGGTCGAGGGTGCGGTAGACGCGGTGGCCGATGCCCATGATCTTCTCCTTGCGCGCGAGCTTGCCCTGGATGTAGGTGCGCGTGTCGAGGTCGTGGGCGTCGATCTCCTGGAGCATCTCCATCACGGCGCGGTTGGCCCCGCCGTGGAGCGGCCCTTTGAGCGCCCCGAGCGCCCCGGCGACGGCCCCGTACATGTCGGCGAGCGTCGAGCCGATGACGCGGGCGGTGAAGGTCGAAGCGTTGAGGCCGTGGTCGGCGTGGAGCACGAGGCAGGCGTCCATGACCTCCTCGGCGCGCGCGCCCGGCTCCTCGCCGGTGAGCATGCGCAGGAACTCGAACGCGGTCGAGCCTTCGGCGCGGGGGGCGACCGGCTCGAGCCCCTTGCGGAGGCGGTCGAACGCGGCGACGATGGTCGGCATCTTGGCGGTCAGCTTGATCGCCTTGCGGTAGCCCGCTGCCCGGTCGGTGACGTCAGCGTCGGCGTCGGCGTCGAAGGCGGCGAGGTGGCTCACAGCGGTGCGCAGGACGGCCATCGGGTTGGCGTCGCGCGGCGTGGACCGCAGCAGGTCGATCACGGCGTCGGGGAGGGCGCGCTCGGCGCGGAGCTGCGCGCTCAGCTCGTCGAGCTGCGCCTGGTTGGGCATCTCGTCGTTCCAGAGCAGGTAGACGGTCTCCTCGAAGCTCGCGTCGCGGGCGAGGTCTTCGATGGTGTAGCCTCGGTAGATCAGGGTCCCGGCCTCGCCGTCAATGGCCGAGATCTCGGAGTCAAGCGCGACGACGCCCGCGAGGCCGCGGACTTTGGTGGAAGCGGTAGAGGGAGCAGGCATAGCAGCGATCGCAGACATGGGACCAACAGAGAGACCAGGGGAAGGCACGTGGGGAGGCCGCGCACGGCGGGGCGCGGTGGCCACCCAAACCCGCGTAGGGGCAGCACACGTGCGCAGAGAATAGCCGATGCGCCCGAGCATTGCCGCGTCGTTGGCGGCCACGGAAGCGGTTTCGCGTAAACTTTGCGGGTGGGACTCAGACGAGGTGTTCCGGGAGGGACCTTACGGCGAGGTAGGCAATACCACCACAGGCACGCTGTTAGAGCCTGCTCACGTCCCGCCGGTAGCCCGACCATACAGTCGCGCCTACGGCTACGTCCCATCCGGCGAGCCCAGAGCATTGCGGGACCCTGCAGGCACAGCGTACCTTCGACTATCGCTCGAACGCGCACCGCAGCGCTCGCACGCTGCCGGCTCTGAAGCCTCTCAGCAGACGCCCCACGACGCATCTCATCCCGGCGTCTGTCGAACTACCACCGGGCTTCCCGCGCATCGAGCCCCCGTTTTTTCGGGTGACGTCTGCCCTCTGTGTGGCGCGTGTCGCCCCGTAGCACGCCCGATGGGCCTGCTGCCCACCTACTGCTAGCCTCCGTGCTGCTTCGTTTTCTTCATCGTCTCGTACGCCTCTTGGCTACCGGAGTCGGGCCTGCTGCCCGGTGCTCCGCGCAGAGTGTCACGGACGCATCCGGCCATCCTGGCTGCCTGTCTGCCGCGGAAGGGTTTCGCGGCTCTGTCACCCCCTACCCGATGGGTCTAGCCGCAGGCGCGTGCCTGGAGGCGCAGCCCCCTACCGGGGTGACCGGGGTGCTATTGCCGCCTACGCGCGGCGAGCGTGACAGGCTCGCTCGGCTGAGCCGCCTCTGTCTACCCTTCTTACATGCCCAAGGAAATCATCATCAACGCGAGCAAGGACCGCTCGCGCATCGCCATCGTGGAGGATGGGGAACTCGTCGAACTCTACGTCGAAAACCCCGATAACGTCCGCACGATCGGCAATATCTACCTCGGCCGCGTCCGCAAGATCATGCCCGCCATCCGGGCGGCATTCGTGGACATCGGCCAGCAGCAGGACGCCTTCCTGCACTTCTCGGACCTGACCGACAACGTCCCCGAGCTGCTTGCCATCGCGGCAGGCGACATCCCGGACGCGCGCAGCCTCATGAAGGCGCCGAAGTCGATGACGGCCAACGAGGACGACGACACGGCGACCGCTGACCTCGAGATGGAGTCGGACGACGAGCGCCGCAACCGCCAGCGCCGCGAGCAGACCAAGCGCCGTCGCGGACGCCGAGGCGGACGCCGTCGTGGCGGGCGCAACCGAGGCGGCGACAACCGCCGCTCTGAGGAGGAGGAAGAGGAGTCGACGCCGCGCGCCCGCCGCACGTCGCCCTACGTGATCGATCTCACGTCGCAGCCTGCCAAGCCGTCCAAGCCCGCGCGGGCCGACAAGCCTGCGCCGCGCGCCGCCGCGCCGCCCACGGCGGACACCACGGACAATGGTGCCGATGCACCGAGTGGTGCCGTGTCGACCGATGCTCTGCCGAACGCGGAAGCCAACGGGTCGCCTGAGAACGCGGCGGGCGAGACCGCAAAGCCGAAGCGCAGCACGCGGAGCCGCTCCCGGCGCTCCAAGCAGGACGCCGTGCAGGAGAGCGCCCCTGAAAACGAAGCCGCCGCCGAGGCGCCTAGCGCTGTCCACGCCGAGGCTCCTGAGGCCTCGGGCGAGGCACATGCGGAGGCGCAGTCTGGCGAAGCGCCCGCGAAGGAGACCTCGAAGCGTCGCCCCCCCCCGCGCCGTTCGTCAGGGCCGCGCCGCCGCAGCCAGCGCCGCACCGAGCGCTCCGACGCAGAAGCCCCCGAGACGCCGAGCGACGAAGCGCCTGCCGCCAAGCAGGACAAGACAGCGCGGCCCGAAGCGGCGCAGCCCGAGACCGCCGCCCCCGAAGCGACCGCCGCCCCCGAAGCGGCCGCATCGCAAGGAGACGTGCCGGCTTCGAGTGCGGAGGCGCCGGAGCACGAAGCGCCCTCGCGCCGCTCGCGCGGCCGTGGCCGCCGTCGCTCGGAGCAGGCCCCCGAGGCAACAGTAGAGGCGGCGCAGGACGCCGCTGATCAGGACGCCGCCGAGCAGCCGACCGCCAAGGCTGAGCCGCAGCGCCGTAGCCGCTCTGGCAGCCGCCGCTCGTCGCGCCGCCGCTCCGAAGGCGACGCCGAGAACAACGCCAGCGACGGCACGTCCACGGTGGAGGTGGACCATGCCTCGTCCGATGCCTCGTCGCAGCAAGACGGGGGACCTGAAAACGCAGCCCAGGAAGGCACCGAGAGCAGCCGACCGCGCCGGTCGCGGGGACGCCGCGGCGGACGCGGTCGCAACCGAGGCCGCACGAAGGGCGACGGGAGCGACGCGTCCTCGCAGGACGATGCCGAGACCCCCACGTCTGAGCAGCAGCAACCCTCCGAGACGGCAGGGGAGTCGAAGTCGTCCGGCCGCCGCTCGTCGTCCCGGGGCTCGTCCAAGCAGTCGTCGTCCAAGAAAAGCGAGACCAAGCAGGACGCCGCGAAGTCGCCGCGCTCGCAGCGCTCGAAGTCATCCCGCTCGGCGTCGAAGCCGTCCAGCAGCGAGACGCGTCCGATCGCGATGGTGGCCTCGTCGAAGCGCGCCGAGGACTACCTCCAGCGCGACCAGAACATCCTCGTCAAGATCATCAAGGAGCCGATCTCGGCGAAGGGCAGCCGCATCTCGACGGACATCTCGCTTGCCGGGCGCTTCATGGTGCTCGTGCCGATGGCCGACTACGTGGCCGTCTCGAAGAAGATCGAGTCGTCGAAGGAGCGCCGCCGCCTGCGCTCGCTCGCGAGCAGCCTCCGGCCCGAGGGCTTCGGCATCATCGTCCGCACCGTCGCCGACGGCCGCGACGCGAAGGCGCTCGACACCGACCTCCGCCTGCTCCTCGACAAGTGGCGCTCCATCGAGAAGCAGCTCCGCGATAAGGTCAAGCCGCCCGCGCCGCTCTACGAGGACGTCAACATGGTGTCGTCGATCATCCGCGACCTATTCACCGACGACTTCGACCGCATCCTCATCGACGACCCGAAGCTCTACCGCAACGTGAAGGGCTACGTCGAGGCCGTCGCGCCGCAGATGGCGAAGAACGTGCAGCTCTACAAGGGCCGCCAAGGCGTCTTCCGCTCGGCGAGCATCGAGCGCTCCGTGGAGGAAGCGTTCTCGCCGCGCGTCAACATGAAGTCCGGCAGCTATCTCTTCATCGAGCACACCGAGGCGATGCACGTCGTGGACGTGAACTCAGGCCGCGCCGGGCGCGGGAAGTCGCAGGCGCAGAACCTCCTCGACGTGAACCTGGAGGCGGCCAAGGAGATCGCCAAGCAGCTCCGCCTGCGCGACCTCGGCGGCATCATCTGCGTCGACTTCATCGACATGCGCCTCGACAGCCACCGCCGTAAGCTCTACGACACGCTCAAGCAGGAATTCCGCAAGGACCGCGCGGTGACGAAGCTGCTCCCGATGAGCGACTTCGGCGTCGTGCAGATCACGCGCCAGCGCCTCCGCCCAAGCATCACCGCCGACGGCGACGGCCAGAACGGCCAGGAAGCCGCAGGCGCAGGCGAGATCGTCCAGAGTGACCGGGCCCGCCGCGAGATCGACCGCATCGCGCGGGAGGAGCAGACGACTGTCGTGACTTCGGCGACGATGCACGCCCCCAGTGAGCCAGCGGCAGCGCCGGCAGCATCGACGGCACAGCCCGCCCGTTCGGCAGCGGAGGTGGTCACCCACCTGGAGGCCTGGCTGCGGCACTACCGCGACAACGTCGGCGAGAAGCACAAGCACCGGCCCATCGTCGTGCGCGTGCACCCGTTCATGGCGGCGTTCCTGAAGCGCGGCATCCCGAGCATGCTGCTGCGCTGGCGCATGCGCTTCCGCGCCCCCCGCTTCGAAGTCGATGTGACGGACGACGTGAACCCGCTCACGTTCGAAGTGCGCGATAGGAAGTCGGGGAAGGACCTCACGAAGAAGTACACGGTCTCTGAGTAAGGCGGTGCGGCGGTGTTGCAGTGTCGCGGTGAAGGCCGCACCGCAACACCGCCGCATCGCAACACCGCCGCACTCATCATGAAACCCGACGCTGTCGTCCGCGCGCTCGAAGAGGCGGTCACGCAACTGGGCGTGCGGGTGCGCTACGAGCGTGGCGCGTTCCGAGGCGGACGCTGCGTGGTGGACGACGAGGAGCAGGTCGTACTCAACCGCCGCCTGCCCGTCGAGACGCACCTCGATGTGCTGGCGTCGTGCCTGCGCGAGTTGCCGCACGAGGCGGTCTACCTGCGCCCTGCCGTCCGCGCGGCCCTCGAAGATGCCTGGGCCCGCCAGGCGCGTGGGCAGGTCGACCAGCCCGAGTTGGAGGAATGAGACGTGCCCTGCTCCTGCTCGGCATTCTGGTGACTGCGGTGCCTATCACCGCGCAGGTGCCGTTCGCCGAGGCGGTTTCCGACACGACGCACGCCCTCGGGCTCCCCCGGTGCACCACGCAGACGACCGAGCACGCTACGACAGAGCTCTGCCTCGGCTTCGACGCGGATGAGTCGCTCGTCGTGACCGTCGAACGTGGCACGGTAGAGACGGCACGGTGGGCCTACCTCGGCGCCCCGTCGCTGCTGGATCTCCGCGCGTTCATGCTCCCTCAGGCGAACGGCCCCGAGGCGGACACGATGGAAACCGTGCTCGTGGCGACGCTCGATGGCGTCTCCAATGGAGTGGGCGTCAGCTACTGGACGGCGACCGTTCTCCGCGACGGTGTTCCCGCGTATCGCTTCCGCGTCGAGGAGTTTGGTGAGACGGGCGGCAGTTTCATCGTCGCCGAGGGCGAGCTTGTGCTCTGGGCGACGGAGTGGGTCGGCGGGCCCGATCCCACGGGGGAGCGCGGCGAGGGGCTGTATTTCACCGGCCGGCCGTTTGCCGTCACGCCCGACGGCCTCGTGCCGCGTACCGATCTCGACCTGCGAGCGCGGCGCTTCCTGGAGAGCTTCGTCCGCGACGAGCGCGGTCCCGTCGCGTGGCTGCTCGACGAGCGCGCCGAGACACGCGCCGAAGACCCGGCGCTCACGGGCTGCACGAGCACGAGCGAGGTCGTCACGCTTGCCGACATCGCAGCTGCGACGGACGAGTGGCGGCAACCGTTCACCCGTGCGGGGTTGGACGTCGCGGAGGCGGATTCGGTCCAAGTGGAGGCGTTGGCTGTGGGCCTCCCTACCTACACCGAGGCCGGAATCGGTGTGCCCTACGTCGGCGATGTGGCAACCGACCGACTCTTTGCCCCGGGTTACGTGCCGGACCTGGCCGCCCATCTCGACCAGCCGCTTCGCCTCGAAACGTGCGAGGCAGACGGTCTCGTCAAGACGCGCGTGTTGTGGGTCGAGAGGACAGGAGCTACGCCGCGATAGCCACGACTACATCTGGTCAAGGCGTGGACCGGCGTTTTGTGCAGCAGCGGCCTTGGCCGCCTCGGCTTCGAGCTTGGCGAGGTCCTTCGCGCGGCGGCGCTCCACTACGCCGCAGAGCCAGATCGAGCCTTCGTAGAGCAGCAGCATCGGCCCGGCCATCAGGGCCTGGCTGAACGGG
>JBCDFF010000139.1:0-9852 GCA_039178415.1 Bacteroidota bacterium | reverse complement strand
GAGGAGATCGCCGCCGAAGAGATCGCCGCGGAGGAGGTCGCCGCCGAGGAGCTTCCACTGCGGAGCACACCGGTGCGCCAGCACGCCTCGCTGGAGGCGGCGGCGAACGCGCTCATGCTCTTCGATCCGATTGCGGAGGACGTGGCGGAGCCGGTCTCGACCGACCCGATTGCGGACACCGCCGTGCCCGCAGACGCCGAACCGAAGCCCTACGCGCGCACCGAGGTGGTGCTGCCGGTAGGCGTACAGCTGCCGAAGACGGCGCGACCGGCGCGCAAGGAATCGGCACCAACCTCGCGGGGAGCCGACGCGAACGCCCGGAGCACCGATGTCACCTTGCCGGCCTTCGATACGGCGTTGGACGCGTTCGCGGGCGTCGCAGAACAGCCGCCTGCCCCTGCGAAGCCCGCCGAGGCCCGCGAGGGATCAGGCCAGGGACGCGTGCTGGTCGTCGAAGACAGCACGGAAACGCGGCTGCTGCTCGAACGCCTCATTGCCCGCGAGTTCGAAGTGGTCGCCGTCGAGACGCCCCGGGCGGCACTCGACGCGCTCACGCGCTACCCGTTCGACGCGCTCGTGCTCGACATCAACTTAGGCGGCCGCGAAACAGGCCTCGATGTGCTCCGCATCGCCCGCTCGCTCGACGGCTATGCAGACACCTTCGCCATGGCCGTCACGGCCTACGGCGACGAGGAAGACCGGGACCGCTTCCTGACGGCGGGCTTCCAGGCCTACGTCCAGAAGCCCTTCGACCCGCACCGAATTCTGGAGCCGCTGCGCAGCGCCATCGCGGTCGCGATCGGCCAGGAGACAACCTGAGCGAAGACATCCTGGAAGCGTGCACCTAAGGCCGGACGCCAAACACCGCGCCCACGTCCAGCGCGTCGAGGGGCTGCCCTTCTACGTGCACCGGAACGTGGTGCGCCTCGGCATACTCGACCACGCGATGGCTCAGCGTGGCGAAGTCGGGGTAGTGCTGCGGAATCTTGAGCACCACAGGCAGCGGCCGCTCGCCCGCCTCGCCGACGACCAGTAGCCCCTCGGCGTCGAGCTCGACCCGCGCGACGCTCGTCCACTCGAGCTGGAGGGTGCGGCGGGCAAAGTCGTAGCCGATGATGCGCTGCATGGAGAGCTTGACGCACCACACGACGCAGCGCTGGTGGAGATAGTCGAGGGCGGCCCAGCCGAGCGCGGCCATGAGGAGCGCGGCAAGGAGGCCTGCCCACACGACGCCGTAGTCGAAGTGCAGCACCATCAGGGGCGCAAAGGACACGACGGCCCCCGCCAGCAGCGACGTGCCGATGGTGAGGCGTCCAACGCGCTCGCGTGTCTGGACGAGCACCTGCTCGTTGTCGTAAACCTCGTACCAGTCAGGCATGGCAGGCGGTGGCTACAGGACGTGGCGGCCACAAGTGCGGCCCAGGTAAATAGGCGTAGCGGCGGGAAAAAGTTCAACGCGGGGCTAAATTTGCCCCGTCCCGCCGGGCGGACCGCCAGCCTCACGGGCGCTACGGAGGGGGAGAGCCTGCCTTAGGCAGCAAGGGCGCTGCTCACCTCGCACAGCGCGGCGCAGGCGAGGTCCACGTCGGCGTCGGACAGGTCGCGGTGGAACGTCGCGCGGATCGTGCGCGGACCGAAGGCGACCATGCGGACGCCGCGCGCGTCCAAGGCGTCCAGAACCTCGACAGCGTCGTGCGTGACGGTGTCGAACAGTACGATGTTCGTCTCCACAGTGGCCACGTCGATGGCGAAGCTGGGCTGCGACGCTACCGTCTCGGCGAGGCGCCGCGCCCGAGCATGGTCGGCCGCGAAGTCGTCGCGGTGGTGGTCCAGGGCATAGAGGGCCGCTGCGGCGAGGAGGCCGACCTGTCGCATGCCTCCGCCCAGACGCTTGCGGACCCGCCTCGCTTCGCGGATTGTGCCCGCGTCGCCAGCGAGTACGGAGCCGACGGGTGCGCCGAGGCCCTTCGATAGGCAGACGTTCACGGTGTCGAACGGGGTGGCCCAGATGTCCGCCGCGATGCCCGTGGCGGCGATGGCGTTCCAGAGCCGCGCGCCATCGAGGTGCAGCCGGAGGTCGTGCGCGCGGGCCGTGGCCGTCGTGGCAACGAGTTCGTCCAGGGGGAAGACGCGCCCGCCAGCCTTGTTGACCGTGTTTTCGAGGCACAGGAGCGTGCTGCGCGGCTCCCAGTCGTAGGTGCCACGGGCGGCAGCTTCCACGTCGGCAGGGGACACAAAGCCACGCGGGTCGCCTACAGGCTTGAGCTGCACGCCCGAGAGGGCCGCCGGTGCGCCGGACTCGTAGTGGTAGATGTGGCTACGCTCGGCCACGATCACCTCGTCGGCGGGCCGCGTATGGACGTGGAGCGCGATCTGGTTGCCCATCACCCCGGACGGCACGAACACGGCGGCCTCCTTGCCCAGCATCGAAGCGATCCGTTCCTGCAGCCGAGCTACCGTCGGGTCCTCGCCAAACACGTCGTCACCGACCTCGGCCTCGGCCATCGCCTTCCGCATCGCGGGCGTAGGCCGCGTCACCGTGTCGCTACGCAGATCAACCATCGGAAGTAGGAGTTGAGAAGTAGGAAGTAGATAGACGGAGCGCCTTACTGGAGATGCTCTGCTTGTGAAACGGACACGACTCACTTCAACCTTGCCTGCTTCCAACGTCCTCAATAGCCTAGTTGCCACATGCGGCGGAGGATGCGTTGGGCGGTGCGGTCGGCGGCATGGGGCTGGCGCGTGCGCGGTGCCGGGACGATGGCGGCGAGGCGCGCGGCCTGGTTGCGCGAGAGTTCGGCGGCGGCGAGGCCGTAGTGGGTTTGCGCTGCGGCCTCAGCCCCGAACACCCCGTCAGGGCCCCACTCGATGCAGTTGAGGTAGAGTTCGAGGATGCGCTCCTTCGGCAGCAGCAGTTCCAGGACAACGGTGAGCGGCACCTCCGCCACCTTCCGGAGCCACGAGCGGTCGGTGGTGAGGAAGAGGTTCTTGGCAAGTTGCTGCGAGATCGTCGACGCGCCGCGCAGCCGTCCGCCGCGCGCCGCCTCCTCCCGCGCCTTGCCGATCTCGACCCAGTCGAAGCCGTGGTGCTGGTAGAACCGGGCGTCCTCCGAGGCGACGACCGCGCGCTCCAGTTGATCGGAAATGGCTGCAAGCGATACGACCGTGCGGCGGTAGTCGTAGTCGGAGTCACGGCTCCAAGATTCCACCCAGCGCTCGACGTGGACGGTCGTGAACGGGGGATCCACAACGCGATAGGACGCGATGAGGAGTGTGCAGGCGAGGAAATAGCCCGCGATCACCCAGACGGCGAGCCGGGCGACGCGCCCGAGCCAGCGCACCAACGGCGACGAGGTTGCGGCGGCGGTGTCAGACATCGTGTCGGTCTACGCAGCAATACACCGTGAGCACGCCGGAATCGTGAGCATACCTGAGGGCGCGCAAGCTCGCGGCTAGCGACTGATGTCGAGGACCTCGAGCTGCACCTTGCCGGCGGGCACCTTCACCTCCACGACATCGCCGACCTCCGTGCCGAGCAGCGCCTTGCCGATCGGACTGGTGACGGAGATCTTCTTCTGCGCCATGTTCGCCTCGCGCGCCGAGACGAGCGTGTAGATCGCTTCCGCCTTTGCCTTAACGTTCTTCACGCGCACCTTCGAGAGAATGCGCGCCTTTGAGGTGTCCACGTCGCTCTCGTCCACCACGCGGGCGTTGGCGAGCGTGTTCTCCAGCTTCACGATGCGGGCCTCGAGGTGGCCCTGCGCTTCCTTGGCCGCGTCGTACTCGGCGTTCTCCGAGAGGTCGCCCTGCGCGCGCGCTTCGGCGATGGCCTGCGCGATCTCCTGGCGCTCCGTCGTGCGGGCGCGCTGGAGCTCCGCCTTCAGGTCATCGAGGCCTTGCTGGGTGAGATAGACGGTGTTCGACATGGGCGTGAGAGATGGCTGGCGGCGAGGGGAGAGCGGGACGACGGCGCGGCTGTGGAGGCGATGCCGCCGGTCGGGCACCAAAAAAGAAGAACGCCACGTCCCGGCGTAGCGGGAGGCGGCGAACTGCTTCGCAATATACGATATCGAGTCTCGAAGGTTCAGCGAGCCCCGCTGCCGGGCGCTACCAGCCAGGCCGCACGGATGGGGCGGTCGGACGCTCGGGTACGGGCGACACCGGCAGGTCGGGAGCCTCGGCGACGACGGGCTGCACCGTGCCGAAACGGGGGAGAATGCGGCGGGCAGTCCAGTACTTCCGCGTGTAGTAGCCTTCGAGCGAGGAGACGGTGACGCCCTGGCTGCTGGAGGCGTGCACGAACATCCCGTCGCGCAGGTAGACACCCACGTGGTTGCGGCGGCGGCCGGTCTTGAAGAAGATCAGGTCGCCCGTCTGGAAATCGCCCCAGGCGACCTCCTGGCCGACGAGCACCTGCGTGTGGGTGCTGCGCGGCAGCGGCACGCTGAACGTCTCCTGGTAGAGCGCGCGGACGAACGCCGAGCAGTCGATGCCGTTGCGGGAGGTGCCGCCCCACTTGTAGGGCACGCCCATCCAGCGGTCGGCGGTGGTGCGGAGGCGGAGCTCGGTCTCGGCTTCGGTGTGGGGGGCCTCGGCGGCGGGGACGAGGGGCGTCAGCGGCGCGTCGAGGCGGGCGCTCCCCGCGCAGCCCCACAGCCCAAGGGCCAGGAGCAACACACAGAAGCGCCCGATCTGCGAGGCGACGTGTACGCACGCCCGGTCGGCGTACAGTCGGGGCATCGGAGATGAGAGGTGGATGGTATCCATGCAAGATAACGGCAATTCTTGTCGAAACAAGCACGGATCGTGCCGAGAGAAACCCGCGAGCGAGGCAGAGCGGAACCGCCCCGGATCGGGACGAATTCTTGCGGCGGCCTACGTTTGCACACGTCCCCTCTTGCGTGACACACTGCTGCTTGACACACTGTCGGGGGGACGCAGCAAGCCCCCGCATTTGCTTCATCCACCGATCGCCTGCATGATTCGGCTCTCCCGCCCCACGCCCGTGCCTCGGGCGTCCCGCCTCGAACGCCTCGTGGTAGCAGGGCTCGCCTTCGCCAGCGGCCTCTGCTTCGGCATGCTGCTCGCCCCGCGCTCTGGCGCGGACACGCGCGAGCGGATTGGAGAGCAGGCCCGCACCGCCTCGACGTGGCTTGAAGACCAGGCACGCGCCGTGACCGAGCCGACCGCCGAGGCGCTTCGCGAGACCACTGAGGCCGCCCGCCGCCGCTACATCCCGCTCGCCGGGAGCGAGTGGGACCTGGTCGACGGCCGTGCGATCATGGACGACGTCCAACGCAGCCGCTAGCCCCATTCACACCCTTCCCCAACCCGAACCGCTCCGACCTATGCCCTACCCCGAAGCCCTCGTGGCGCCCATGCGCGCCGAACTGACCCGCCTCGGCGTCGACGAACTCCGCTCCGCCGACGAGGTGGACGCGCTCTTCGACGCGCCGGGCGGCACCACGTTCGCCATCGTCAACTCGGTCTGCGGGTGCGCCGCGGCCAACGCCCGCCCGGCAGTAGCGCTGGCCAGCCAGGCCCCCATCGCGCAGCCCGACCGTATGGTGACGGTCTTCGCCGGGCAAGACCTTGATGCCACAGCCCGCCTCCGCGAGCACCTCGCGGGCATCCCGCCCTCCTCGCCCTCCATGTTCCTACTCGTCGACGGCGACCCCGTCTTTGCCGTGGAGCGGCGCCACATCGAAGGCCGCAGCGCCTCGGCCATCGCGCAGGACCTGGCGCAGGCGTTCCAGAAGTTCTGCGGCGCCGGGTCGGAGGGCGACGGCGCAACCGAGCGCCCCGACGTCGCCGAGGCCCCGAGCCAGCGCGGCGACCTGCCCTCGACCTTCAAGTCGATTCTCTGATCGCCCAGCTCGCTGTGCGATCACCGCGTTGATCCGCCAGGAGGGTGCTCGTCCGAGCGCCCTCCTTTTTTGGGGGCTAGGCGCGGGGTCTGAAGCGCGCGGCTTCCGAGCGCTACCGTGATCACGCCACCCAGGGCCGCCGCCGCGAACGTCCAGGCGGGACCCACACCGCTCCATTCCACCACGGCGACGAGGGCGACGAGCGGGCTGGCGCGGAGGAGGGCCGTACCCGCATCGGATAGGGCACCGCGATGGGAGACGCCGACGAGGTGAAACATCCAGCCGAGGTGCGCCACCCGGAGTACGGCACCACACACGCCCGCGACGAGCACCGTGCCGGTCGCATCGAGCGTGAGGCTCCCCAGCGTGACCGCGCCCACCAGCATCACAAACATGACGATGCTGAAGCCGAGGTCGGCGCGCTGCCGTTCCAGCACGTCGAAGACCGCTGTCATGGGGGCGGCGATGGCGGCGAGGAGCACCCACGGCGCAGTGAGCTGGGCATAGCGCCCGGCTTCGGCCCACACGTCGCCAAAGACGAACGCGAAGAGCGACGGCCCAGCCACCAGCACCGCCAAGCTCGGAAAGAGCGTCACGGCCCACATGCCGCGCACCACGGTCCGTGTCAGCGACGGGAGCGTCCCCGCACGGTGCGCGTCGGATGCCCGGATGAAGAACACCTCGCCCACAGCCCCGGTGACGAGGCCCAACGGCAGCGCGAGCGCCCCGAACGCCACGCCGAACTGCCCCACGACGGCGCTCCCAAAGAACACGGCGAGCAGAAGCACGGGCGCGCGGGTCGCGGCGACGTTGAGGAGCGCCGCCGGGGCCGAGAAGCGCGGAAAGCGCTGGTAGCGGCCTGCAAGGCGCGCCACGCCGCTCCGCGATACGCTGCCGAAGCGCTCGCGGTCTTGCGCCACCACCCAGCCTGCGCCGCCGAGCGCGCTCACGAGGAAGCCCAGCGCCACGCCGCCGACGAGCCCGAGCGCGCCCACCTTCGAGCCGCTGCCGCCAGCGATCACACCGGCGGCCAGCGCCACCCCGACGCTAAGCTGCACCGCCAGCGTCGTGCCGCTCTGGACGACGCGTAGGCCTGAGACGAGCCGAAAGCGGTCATAGCGGCTATGCCAGACCGTCAGCGTTTGCACGGCCTCGGCAGCGAACAGCGCCACGGGGAACAGCGCGAGCGCCATCCGTGCCACCGGGTCGGCGAGCACCGTCGGGGCCAGGTTCGGCGGGACGAGCAGCACAAGGGCACTCACCACCGCAAACACAGCCGCGCAGCCGAGCGCGAGCACGAAGAGCCCGGCGGCCCGGTCGACGGAGCGCGGGAGGAGCAGCGCAGAGCGATAGCCCCCCGAGGCAACCGTCGCCCCGAGCGAGACCAGCGTGGTGAAGACGGTCAGCACGCCGAAGTCGTCGGGGGTGTAGAGCCGCGTCAGGACGGGCCGCGCGGCGAACACGAGCGCCTGGGCTGCCGCCGTGCCTCCAACGAGCGTGAGGATCGGCGCGAGCAGCGAGGACCCGGCCCATGCCGCCCGCATGCGTGTGCGCCACCTGCCAGGCTGGTCCGACCCCGTCACCGGAGCGCCCGAAGCATACGGAGCGCGCGCGACGGCGCCACCTCGACGCGCGCCGAGGCGACGAGCGGGAAGCCAAGCCGTCGCTTGAACGAGGAGATCGCCTGGAAATTGGCACCCAGCACGTCGAACATCGGGATTCCCTCCTCGGCGAACGCATCTGCCGCCGCTGCCAGGATCAGCAGCATGCCTGGACCCGGCTCGGCGCTGCCCACCCACGCATAGCCCGACGTGTGGTCCGCGAGCATCGTGACGGCTCCGATCAGGGTACCGTCCTGCGTTTCTGCGACTAGGATGCGAGCGTGGCCTGCCTCAACGTGGCGGCGCACGAGGTGCTCGATGGCGTCCGTGGCGACGGGAAACGTAGTTCCCTGGCGCTCGAAAGGGCGATGCACGTGTTTCGCCACGAGCGCGGTGCACGAATCGTCGCGTCTGACCGCGATGCCCTTGGGGCGAGGCGTGCCATCCGCTCGGAGGGCGCTATGGTCCCGCACCATCCTCCGCACGTACCGAGGTAGGTATCCTCCCCAATCCGAGGGGCCGGCGTAGGTGTAGCGAGGGCTGGCAGTCCACCCGGCCCAGACAAAGGGTCGCGCATCGGCGAACGCGGGGGGGAGATCTATCGTAACGGCGTCGGCGCGAGCACGGAGCGCCTCGATCCAGACGGTGAGGGCACCCGTGGGCGTGCCGAGCGGGTGCGAGCCTGCGAGCGTGTCGTCGAGGGGCTCGGCGCATACAGGACCGCCGTAGGGCGACAGTGGTGGAACCACGGCCAGGCGAAACGGCCCGCGTTTTTTCCAGAACGCAACGCCTGCGACGCGCGGCGCTTCGCCCAGAGGCCCGACCGCGAGGATCTCGCCCGTCAGCCCGAACGCCTCACAGGCCGCGTCGGCGTGCGTGAGTGTGTGGAACGGCGTCCGCTGCGGACTCACGGCGAGCAGCGCCGCGTACGCCGCCCGCGCCTCCGCGTCGTTCAGCGAATGCCACGTGGCGCGAAGCTCGCTCATGCTGGAAAACGATGGCAGCGAGGGGGGCGCTTCGTCGTCAAGATGCAGTCAGGCTCAGTCCGACACGGAACACGCAGCACCTGCTGAGACGCCGAACCGGCCAGACTGGAGAGGGAGAACCGCTAGAGAATGTACTGGCTCAGGTCGCGGTCCTCGACGATGCCGGTGAGCCGCTCGCGCACGAACGCGCCGTCGATCTCGACCGTGTCGCCTCCCACGCCGCCGAGGCCGTCGCCATCGGGCATCTCGAAGAGCAGCGTCTCCAGGAGCGTCGTCAGGACGGTGTGGAGCCGTCGCGCGCCGATGTTCTCGACCTCCTCGTTGACGCGCGCGGCCGTCTTGGCGACCTCGCGGACCGCGTCGTCGGTGAAGGAGAGCGCCACGCCGTCCGAGGCGAAGAGCGCCTGGTACTGCTTCGTGAGCGCGTTCTTCGGTGCCGTCAGGATCTGCACGAACTCGTCCTCGCCCAGCGTGTTGAGTTCGACGCGGATCGGGAAGCGACCCTGCAACTCCGGAATGAGGTCGCTCGGCTTCGAGACATGGAACGCGCCCGAGGCGATGAACAGGATGTGGTCGGTCTTGACAAGGCCGTGCTTGGTGGTCACGGTCGAGCCTTCGACGATGGGCAGCATGTCGCGCTGGACGCCCTCGCGGCTCACGTCGGGGCCGCTGCCGCCGCCGCTTCCTGCGCCGCGCCCCGCCACCTTGTCGATCTCGTCGATGAAGACGATGCCCGACTGCTGCACGCGCTCGATGGCCTCGGCCGTCGCGCTCTCGTGGTCGATGAGCTTCTGGGCTTCCTCCTGAATCAGGATCTCGCGGGCCTCCTCGATCTTGACGCGGCGCTTCTTGCGCTGCTTGCCGCCCAGGTTGCCGAACATCTCCTGCAGGTTGATGCCCATCTCCTCCAGCCCCATCGGCCCAAACATCTGGAGCGTGGGGTTGTTGGTCGCCGTCACCTCGATCTCGACCTCGCGTTCGTCGAGATCGCCGGCGCGCAGCATCTCGCGGAAGCGCGCGCGCGTGCGCTCACGCAGCTCGGCTTCGTTCTTGGGCTCGCTGTCGTCCTTCTCCTCTTCCTGCGGCGTGAACACAAAGCCGGGGCCCTGGATGGCGGGGCGGTTGGGCTTCTTGGTGGTGGCAGGCGGGATGAGGAGGTCGAGGATGCGTTCCTCGGCGCGGGCGCGGGCGGGTTCCTGCACGCGCTCGGCCTGCTCGGCCTTGACCATGTTCACGGCGAGGTCTGCGAGATCGCGCACCATGCTCTCCACGTCGCGGCCGACGTAGCCAACCTCGGTGAACTTGGTGGCCTCCACCTTGATGAACGGCGCGCCCGCGAGGCGGGCGAGGCGGCGGGCGATCTCGGTCTTGCCCACGCCCGTCGGGCCGATCATGATG
>JBCDFF010000138.1:0-9883 GCA_039178415.1 Bacteroidota bacterium | reverse complement strand
GCGCGCATCAGCACGCGGTTCTCGTCCTGCAGCGGCACGATGTCCGACGCCGTCGAGACCGCGACGAGGTCGAGGTAGGGCCACGCCTCCTCTTCCGGACGCCCCTGGCGCTGGAGCACGGCCTGGATGAGCTTGAAGCCGACGCCACAGCCGGAGAGGCCGTCGAACGGATAGCCGCAGTCGGGGCGCTTCGGGTCGAGGACGGCGACCGCCTCAGGGATCGTCTCCCCTGCCGTGTGGTGGTCGCAGATCACGAGGTCGACGCCCTTGCTCTTCGCGTAGAGCGCCGCGTCGTGCGCCGTGATGCCGCAGTCGAGCGCCACGATCAGCGTCGCGCCCGCCTCGATGGCGTGGTCGATGCCTGCCTCCGAGAGTCCGTAGCCGTGGATGAAGCGGCTCGGGACGAAGAACGCCGGGTCGAGCCCCTGCGCGCGCAGGAAGCCGACCAT
Source organism: Bacteroidota bacterium (assembly GCA_039178415.1). Lineage (GTDB taxonomy): Bacteria > Bacteroidota > Rhodothermia > Rhodothermales > Rubricoccaceae > JBCBEX01. Next base: position 9,434 of record JBCDFF010000138.1, on the reverse strand, counting down.
CAGCGCCGTCGAAGTCGTGCCGTCGACGTCGTAGTCGCCGTAGACGAGCACGCGCTCGTTTCGGGCAATCGCCTGCAGGAGGCGCTCCACGGCGGGCTCCATGTCCTGCATCAGGAACGGGTCGTGGAGCGCGGGGAGGCCGTCGCGGAAGTAGTGCTTGGCCTCGTCGTAGGAGCCGATGCCGCGCGCGACGAGGGTGCGCGCGAGGGCCATCGGGAGGCGGTTGAGTTGGTAGCTCAGACGGGTGACGGCTTCCAGGTCATTGACCGGGCGGAGCGTCCAGCGGGGGGTCGGCATGGGCGATTCTGTGGGGAAGCGCGGCAGGGCAGCTTCCGTATGACATTCGTTCGCCGCGAATATAACATGGGGGTAACCATGGGTCGGTCGCTGCGCTCCCTCGTGGTACGGCCGGGCGGCCTGTGGTGCGTTCGTCTCCGGCTCGCTTGTGGGGACGTTCGCCTTTGGCTCCCTGTGGTTTATGGAGGGAGTTGAGCGCAGCGTCGTGCCTCATGCCGTCAGCCTTCCCGCAGCCCGACCACGCCGAGCATCCGGCCCGTCTGCCCCTTTTCTGCACGGTATGAGAAGAAGCGATCGTTGTCTGCCACCGTGCACCCTGGATCGATGTCGAGGTGCGCCTCGGCGAGCCCGGCGCCGAGGAGCTGCGCGCGGAGGACGCCCTTGAGGTCCACGTGCGGCTTCGCGCCCGGCGAGGGAATCACCACGAAGCGTTCCTCGAACTGGGCGGCGACCTCCGGGCCGACTTCGAAGTGCGCCTGGCTGATGCACGGCCCGACGTAGGCGCGCATCCGGGACGGCTCGGCCCCGAGTGCCTGCATCGCCGCGACGGTCCGCGCTGCAATGTTTGCCACCGTCCCGCGCCACCCGCTGTGCGCCGCCCCGACGACGCGGGCTTCGGGATCGGCGAGGAGTACGGGCGCGCAATCAGCCACCTGGATGGCGAGCAGCAAGCCCGGCTGGTCCGTCACCAGCGCATCGCGCTCGCGGTAGATGCCTGCTGCGGCGACCGTTTCGACCTCGGCTCCGTGGACCTGCCCCGCGAGCACGAGCACGTCTGACGGGTCTGCCTCCGCGTGGAAGTCGAGGGCGCGCAGCAACGCCGCCTGGTGCGCGCGGCGCGCCTCGGCGGCCGTCTCAGTGTTCGTGCCGAGGTCGTAGCCAAGATCTCCGTGCGCGATACCAACCGGCGCGTGGCGTGTCGTGAACGCCGCGACGATGCCGGGGACATCAGCGAGCAGACCGGAGCTGACGAGGTGCTTATCCATGTTCGCTGTTGGATTGCTGATGTGCGAGATACCCCTCTCGCTCATACTCCCCAATCGAAAATCACCCGTCTAAAATCGAAAATCCCAACGCCTCCGGCATCGTCTGGCCGGTCCACAGCCGGAACGCCTCGGCAGCCTGCCCGATGAGCATCGCTATGCCGCCGAGCGCGGTCGCGCCACGGGCGGCGGCCTCGCGCAGGAAGCGCGTCTCGGCGGGCGTGTAGACGAGGTCGTAGGCGATCTGCTCCGCGTGAAAGTCGGCGGCGTTGGACCACGGTGTCGCCGCTTCGTGCGTGCCGTGCATACCGAGCGGCGTCGCGTTGACGAGGAGCGTGGCGCTACGGACAACTGCTGAGGCATCGTCGTTCGACCGCACCGCGAGGATGCGATGCGGGTCGAGATCCGTGAAATCGTCGGCGAGGGCCTTTGCTTTGGCAGGCGAGCGCGCGACGAGCGTCAGTCGGGGCAGCGCGACTTCGGTGAGCAGCGCGTAGACGACGGCCCGCGCGGCTCCACCAGCGCCGAAGACGACGGCCTCGGCCCCGTTGAGTTGATCGGCTCCGTCGAGTTGGTCAGCGTAGGGGCGCAGCGGCTCGAAGAAGCCCGCCGCATCGGTGTTCGTCCCCAGAAGCGTCCCGTCCGGCTGCGGGACGACGGTGTTGACCGCCCCGATGGCCTCGGCGACGGGCGTGAGCGCGTCGAGGTGCGGGAGGATAGCCTGCTTGTGCGGGATCGTTACGTTCGCCCCGAGCACGCCGAGCGCGCGGAGGCCTGCAACCGCGTCGCCTAGGTCCTCGGGCGCGACGCGCGACGCGAGGTAGACGGCGTCGATGCCGAGCGCGCGGAACGCCGCGTTGTGGATCGCGGGCGAGCGCGAGTGCGCCACGGGATCGCCGAGGAGCAGCGCGAGGCGGGTGTGGGCGGTCGGAGTCATAAGCAGGAAGTCAGAAGTTCGAAGGGAGAAGGAGGAAGTGACTCTTCCCACCTCCGAGCGCTCGCTACGACGCAAGCTCCTGCCGAGGTGCCCCGGTTGGCCAGGGCACAACCGGCCTCCAGAGCCCCGCCGTAGCACGTTCGCCCGAGGGCTTAGCACAAGTGAAAGCCCGTGCAAGCTACCGAGCGCCGGGACCGCACGCCGCCGCCGACGGTTCTACCTCGCCCACTTCAGACTTCTCACTTCCAACCTCACACTTCCGTTGCGCGTTGCTTCCATCGACATCGGCACCAACACCTGCCTCCTCCTCGTCGCCGACGTGACGCCCGACGGCGCGCTCAGCGTCGTCTATCAGGAAGACCGCTACACGCGCCTCGGCCAGGGCGTCGATGGCAGCAAGAACCTCCACCCCGACGCCATCGAGCGGGTGATGACGGCACTGACCGCGTACAAGCGGCAGGCCGACACGCACGGTGCCGAGGCGGTCGTGATCGGCGCGACGAGCGCGTCGCGCGACGCCGCCAATCGGCACCTCCTCGTAGACCGCGCCCGCGACGAACTCGGCCTCGACTACCGCGTCATCGCCGGCGAAGAAGAGGCCCGGCTGAGCTTCCTCGGCGCACTCTCGGCGTTCCCGGCGCTCGAGCGCGCGGTCGTCCTCGACATCGGCGGTGGCTCGACGGAACTCATCACCGGGCGACGTACAAACGACGGCATTGAGATCGAGCACCGCGTGAGCCTCGACGTGGGCGCGGTGCGGCTCACCGAGCGCTGCTTTGCGACGATCCCGCCGAGCGCCTACGAGGTCGTTACCGCGCGGCGCATCGTCACAGACGGCCTCGCTGCGGTCCCGCTCGACGGTCGCCTCCCGCTTCTCGGTGCCTCGGGCACGACGCGCGCCTTGGCGAAGCTCGTCTATCCCGCCAACCCTTGGCAGGACGTGCCCGCGACCGACGTCCACGCGTGGAGCGAGCGCCTACTCACGCTCGCGCCCGACGAGGTACTCGCGCTCAACCCTGCGATCATGCATGGCCGCAGCGATGTGTTCGCAGCGGGCGTGCTCATCCTCGACCTCGTGTGCGCGAACGGCGGCTTCGACGCCTACCGCCCCAGCCCGCGCGGCCTGCGCTACGGCCTTGCGCTGGACTGGGCGCGGCGTCATGCCTAGCCGTTATTTCGCGGTCTACTCTCTCGCATCGGCGGCGGCGACCTCAGGGAGGCGCTCTACCGTGCGCAGGCGGTCGCCCGACTCGATGTCCCAGACGATGAGCGGGAGCCGGATGCCGCCCGTGACGAACTGATCGGTACCCGGTCGAAATTCGCCCGCAAAGAGCAGCCGCCGGCTGCTGAAGCTCGCGGTCTGGGTCATCTGTCGAACGACGGCCTCGCCGTCGGGGTCGCCGAAGGCGGCTGGGTCGAGGAGCGTCGTGGTTCCGTCGAGGTCCAGTGTGGCGAGGAGCGCGCCGTCTGGTCGGGCCGTGAGCTTCGAGACGAAGTCCGGGTGGACCCGCACCGAGTCGATCCGTGCGCCGGTGTTCAGGTCCACCGCGATCACATCGCCCCCGACGCCCGCGAAGAAGCCGGTACGCCCGCCCGGCAGCACAGCCACGTCCTTGACGTTGCGTTGCCCATCGCGGGGGCGCAGCTTGGCCGTCCACGTGTGCACGACTTCGCCCGTAGCAACGTCCATGAGCCGCGCCTGCCCGTCGAAGCGCGCGACGAAGAGCCAGCTGCGCTCGGGCACCACGTCGAAGTCCTCCACGATCAGCGGGCCGCCGTTCGGCATCGTGTCCCGACCTAGGTCGTAGACCTGGCTAGGGGTACTGGTGCGCCAGGCGTAGCTCGTCAGCGTGCGCCCCTCCCCTGCGGCAAAGAGCCTGCCGTCTGGCGTGGCGCCGTCGGAGCCGAAGCGGGCGACGTTGACACTCCCCGGCCGGTCCTGCACATCGAACACGAGCGTGCCCGTCGTCAGGTCCATCACCGCGAGCCGTCCGCCGTTGCTGCCGAACGCCACGTAGCGGCTGTCCGGCGTGAACGCGAAGCCGAAGAGCCGGTCGTCATCGGTCGCGTAGCGGTGCTGCAGGCTCCAGTCGTCGGCGTTCCAGATCAGGAGCGTCCCGGTGCCGGTGCTCGTCGCGGCGAGCGTGCCGTCGGGCGAGAAGGCGAGGTCGGCGCGGACGACGCGCTGGGCGGAGGCTGGGAGCGTGGAGAGAACGACGGCGAGTAGAAGGAGGAGAAAACGCATGAGACGAGCCGGAGGTGAGAAGAGAGGCACCAAGAAGGGTGGCGAGAAGGGCGGCTGACAACGGAGCCAGCGAGAAGGGACTGTAGTCCTACGCACACGCTGTACCACGGCCTCCTGGTGGCCGCAGCGGCTAGTTTGGCGTCCCGACTGCGCGCTTGCGCCCAGTTCGCCGGGCGGCTCCGCTCGGAACCCACAGAGGCGGGCCTGGTGATACCGCCCAGATGCTATGCTTTACCCGTACAGCTTGACCGGTACCTCCGCTCGACGTGGTGCTCCTCCCCGACCTCGTGCTCACACAGGGCGGCATCCTCGTCTACCCCATACGGCTTGCTAGGTCGCCTGACTTTTCGATCCTCTGGATGCTCTGACCTTATGCCGTGGTATCGCTTTTACTTGGATGAAAACCCTTCCAGCCTCGACCGCTATACCGAACAGTTTGACGAGCCATGGACGCCCGGAGACGCCCCTGGGCGCGACGGCTACCGCTTCGCCGACGTGTCGGTGGCCCTGGATGACTTGGACCTAGGGCCGCTCGACGGTTCTTTTTGGACGATCCTCGATGCGCTCACATGGCACGAATACGACACAGCGCGCTGCCGCTTCAGCTATGGAGGTGACGAGGGGATCGCGCGCTTTGTCTCAGCTTCCTCGAAGGGGCGGACGGACGATGCAGCGACCGTGGCCGCCGTCATCGCCGAGTATGTCGTCACAGGCCAGGACAACGTTGCCTGGGGCGACCAGCACAGCCGGTTCGGACGTAGAGACCTTGATGATTTCGCCGACGACCTCTACTGGACGCTCGTGGGAATCGGCTCTGTGGGCCCGCAACACGCCTACGGGGTCTTTGAGATCGACCTCCACCGGCAGCATCTCTCCGACCTCATGGATATCCCTCCCGACTAGTGACCCAGTATGCCTTATTTCGACCCCGACCCTTTCGACGAAGCAGACATGGGCTATGCTCTGAGCACGATGAAAGTCACCGCGATCACAGACCCAACTCCAGAGCGAGGACCCTACTACTTTTTGGACGTATCCGCCTCCTTCGACGCTCTCGACTGCACTCCTGAGACAGATCGGCTTCTCCAGACTCTTGTGCAGGCCGGTTTCGAATCGTGCAGGATTCTGTACGATTTCGGGAGTGACGAAGGAGTAGTGCGCTTCAGCCACGCCGTGCGCGAAGGCAAACCATACGATTCTGCCGAAGTGGCTGACTTCCTTGCTGTCACACTGCATGCCACGCCAGTCGAGATCGCCCACGGCCTGCATCTTCTCGCCGACTCTGTTTACTGGGACCTCGTTGGCATCGCGGGAAGCGGCGCACACCACGTCTACGGGGCTTTCGACCTAGACCTGCAGGAACAGCGTGTTATCGACGTGCAAGATGCACCGAAGTGGCGTTAAGCGTTCTCAGAGATGGCTCACCCCTACCACCATGCCGTCCGCTCGACTCGACTGGTTGGCGACAGCGTTGGCTACACAACTGCTCGGGGGCGGCTTCGGCGTCGGGGAGTTGACGATCTACGGCCGCTTCGAGGCTGATTCCGAGGCCACCACCATCACGGATGACCCTACGGCCCCGATGGACCCGACCCTCCTTCCCGACGTGTAACATCAGTCCCCGTCCTACAACCGCTCCCACTCGCCCCGTGCCTTGGTATCGTCTGGAATCCCCTCCGGTGGAGCACGGAGACGAAGAGAACCTTGAGCGCTTTGAGGAGCAGTTTGGCCTAGCGTGGTCGCCGGGAGATGATCCGTCGCGCCACCCGTTCAGATTCGCCGACGTTTCAGCGCCACTGCGAGCAGACATGCTAACGCGTAGACACCAATTACTGCTAGACGCCTTCATCTACCACGAGTACGACACCGTTCGAGTCCGCTTTGACTACGGAGGCGATGAGGGTCTCGTTCAGTTTGTGTCCGCTACTTCGGGAGATCGTGTTGATAGCGCCGCCACCGCTCTCGACACCATAGCAGTATACCTTGACGGAGATCTCGACCAGAACAGTGACCACTGTGGACTAGCAGCATCCATGGTAGCTGTCGAGCGCATGATTTTTGACCTCTACTTGGACCTTGTAGGCTTCGTAGAGACTGGACTGCATCATGTTTATGGCACCTTTGATCTTGACCTTGAATCATTTGCTGTAGTGGACGTCCAGGACGCCCCTCCAGTGGCGCTGACACTTCGCTACCCATGGCTCACCCCTACCACCACGCGGTCCGCTCGACACGCCTGTTCGGCGGCGAGCCGGAGGACTACCTCGACATCCACGCCTGGTTTGACGAGTCAAAGGCGCACCTCGCAGATGTGCGGCACCGCGCCCTGCGGCACCACAGCGAGGGCATCTTTCTGTGCGAACGGCTCTTTGGCGTGACGCTGGTCAACAGCGAAGGGCGTACGGTCCCCGTCCGCCTCATCGGGGAGCAGCATGTCAAGGACGACCTCGGCTGGATTCCGACGGTCAAAGACTGGCTCCAGCACCTCACCATGCAACCCTGGATGGGCCGCACGCCGTTTAAGCCGATGCGGGAAGAGGCGTACGCACGGGAGGAACAAGCACGCCGCGCCGAAGCGAACTCTGCCTCTGCCGCATCCGATGAAACCGCACCCAACGAATCATGACGCCAATCGCCCTCGCCGACAAATTCGAGGCACTCGAAGGGCTCTGGGAGCCGCGCGTGGTAGCTGAGCTCAACGGGCAGGCCGTCAAGGTGGCGCGCGTCCACGGTGCCTTCGTCTGGCACAAGCACGACGACATCGACGAACTCTTTTGGGTGGTGCGTGGCCGGCTACGCATCGAGTTCAGAGACCGCGTCGTGGAGCTAGGCCCCGGCGAGGTATGCGTGGTGCCGCGTGGCGTAGAGCACCGGCCTGTCGCCGACGAGCCGACCGAGATCGTGCTGTTCGAGCCGCTCGGCGTCGTCAACACGGGCGACGCCGCCCCGTCGGACCTCACGGCCCCCGTCGATGCTCGGCTCTGACGCCCGACAGCCGTGCTCTTCGCCAACCCTACGCGCGCGGCTCCGAACGTACCGAAGAGCGACACGTTCACACCTGCACACATCCGCACGTTCACCCCCCTAAGTGATGCCTCCGCCCAACGCCGGGCCGCAAGCGCCCACGCCTCCCTCGATCCCCGGCGTCAAGAACGCCATTGCCGTCGCGTCCGGGAAGGGCGGCGTCGGCAAGAGCACCGTCGCGGCCAACCTCGCCGTCGCGCTCGCGCGCCAGGGCTACCAGGTCGGCCTCGTCGACACCGACATCTACGGCCCGAGCGTCCCGACGATGTTCGGCGTGCCCGAGGGCGAGAAGCCACGCCTCACGGACCAGCGCAAGATTGTCCCGCTGCGGCGCTACGGCGTGAAGCTGCTCTCGATGGGCTTCCTCGTGGACACCCGCAACGCCGTCATCTGGCGCGGCCCGATGGTGTCGTCCGCCGTCCGGCAGTTCCTCAACGACGCCGACTGGGGCGAACTCGACTACCTCATCCTGGACCTACCACCCGGCACAGGCGACATCCAGCTCACCATCGTCCAGACGATCCCGCTCACCGGGTCCGTCGTCGTCTCGACCCCGCAGAAGGTAGCGCTGGACGACGCGCGCAAGGGCGTGGCGCTGTTCCAGAACGTGAACGTGCCCGTCCTCGGCATCGTGGAGAACATGGCCTACTTCGCACCGCCCGACCTCCCCGACCGACGCTACTACCTCTTCGGCCAGGGCGGGGCGCGCAAGCTCGCCGAAGAACTCGGCGTACCGCTCCTTGGCGAGGTCCCCATCGAGGAGCAGCTTCGCGAGTCGGGCGACCGCGGCAAGCCCATCGTCGTGGCCGATCCAGAAAGCGCGTCCGCCAAGGCGTTCCAACGCATCGCCGAAGATGCCGTGCGCCAAGTCGAGATCCGCAACGACTCCGCGCCGCCGACGCAGCCGATTGAGATTCTGTACAAGTGACGAGCGCTGCCGAGCTCGAGGGCACTCCTCCAACCTGGCCGCTCATTTCACGTGAGCCTGCGAACCTGAAGGCTGCTGGGTCGTAGGACTTCGACACACATCTAGACGCCGCTGATGAGCACCACGACTGCCCTCCACGACGACGCCCTAAACCAGCGCATCGAAGACACGCTCGACACGATCCGGCCCTACCTCATGGCCGACGGCGGCTCGGTGCGCCTGCAGAGCATCACCGAGGACATGGTCGTCGAACTGGAACTCCTCGGTGCCTGCGGCACATGCCCGATGAGCATGATGACGCTGCGCGCGGGCATCGAGCAGGCGCTCAAGCGCGCCGTGCCCGAGATCACCCGCGTGGAGGCCGTCACGCCGTCCGCGCACTAGAACCGACGGACTCCGTCTGTTCACCACACCCCGATTTCGTTCGCTCGTCGGGGTTTGCTGTTTAGGTCGAGGTGCGTAGTTTCGGCGCACACCTCCCCCTACGCCACCTGGCGTGCCCCTTTCGCGACGTGTGCCCGTCGGCTCCGCACCGGAGACCTCCCCACCCGACCGGCAACACCACCCCACGTTGCCATGAGCGAGCACCGCAACATCACCCGCATCGACATCGAGCCGAGTGCCGAGTCGCCGCGTCGCAGCGCGACGCACGGCTGGCAGGTGCGCGTGCGCCGCAATGGCGCGCGCCACACCAAGTTCTTCTCGGACTCGCGCCACGGCACCCCCGAGGCAGCCCTCGATGCGGCGATCTCTTACCGCGACACCCTGCTCGACGAATTGCCTGACGCTACCCCTCCCTCTGCCCGCCGCGCCTGGTCCAACACCGGCGTCTCTGGCCTCAGCCTCCGCACCAAGTCCGGCAAGGACGGCGAGGAGAAACTCTACGTCCAACTCTCCTGGATCGACGCGGACGGCAAGCGCCGCGGTGCTGCCTACTCGGTCGCCAAGTGGGGCCTCCGCCGCGCGCTCTGGAACGGCTGCCTCCGCCTCTACCGCGAGCACGAAGAAGCAGGCCGCGAT
>JBCDFF010000137.1:0-9916 GCA_039178415.1 Bacteroidota bacterium | reverse complement strand
GGAGGGCACGCCCCTGGACGACGACCCCCTGGAACCCACCGACTTCCGGAGCATCAGCGACGTTCTGAATCGGGTGCCCGAGCGCCTCGCTGACGAGCGCGTGCTCACTCTCGCTCATCGGCCGATGGGTGAGCACACCGACAACGTTTCGGAGGCCAACGGCTGCCTGCGCGCCGACGAGGGCTGCCGTGACTGCTGGGATGGTCAGCGGGAACGAGGCGTTCTCAACCCGTACGCCCGGGACCCATCGCCCATCGGCCAGCACGGCCACGGCGGCGTTCGGGGTCCTGCTGTAGGGGACGTAGGCGCGGGCTAGCAGCGAGCCAAAGGGGGGAGCCATGGGAAGAGACCAAACAACGAGATCGGCCGTCCGATACCGACCCGCTGTGGGCAAGGATCCAACAACAGCACTGGGTAGACGGTCGCGCTTAGGAGCACGCCGCTGGGCCGGCACGTTGCCTAGCTGGGTAACCGGTGCATCACGGACACGCTTGGCGTGGCCATCGGGGCGGCTGGCCTGAATCGCGAGGCCGTGCTCGTCGTCCCCATGACGGCGAGCAGGAGCGAGGCCATCCGGTAGGGTTTGGTCACAACGACATCGAAGCCCGCCGCGGCGCACATCTCCAGCGTCGTCGGAGCCACGCGCCCTGTTACACAGACGAGGCGCGGCGGATCGGGCATCGCGACGAGTCGGGCTGCCAGATCGGTGCCACTCATGCCGGGCATGATTAGGTCAGCTACCACGACGTCGTACGGTTGGCCAGCGTCCCGTGCCTGTTCAAACAAAGCGAGTGCCTGCTCGCCGCCAGGAGCAACGTCGACGTCAAGCTGCGAAAGTTGCAAAATGTGACAAGCTAAATCCCGGTTAGTCTCATCATCATCAACCACCAGTACGCGTCGTTTCGAGAGGCGGGAAGTGCGATAGGCAGCCATGGAGAGCATATGGCACGAGGAATGAGAAGAGAGGTGATAGAGGGATCCACCAAGAACTGGGCCATGTTTGACAACGACGCCAACATCGCCTCCCGTCGATCCACCCCCGTCACTGGGCTATCCACGTTGGCGTGTTGCAAAATCGTACGATTAAGATGGGCTTGAGGCGATCGGTTTGGCAGACGCGTGCGCGCGGGGCGACTCCTAGCGTTCGGCGTGCCAATGCAACCAGAAGCACCGGGGGCCGAGCCTGGGGAAAACCCGGACACACGCAGTGATTCAAGTCTCACAGAAGTAGGACGATGTAGCCGATTTTCCAAAGCGCTACTCCGACGTGCGTTGCCCTGCGCTGTGTCACAAATCGGAAGGACTGGGTGGAATACGACACGACAACGCGAAGGAAACGGACACGCCCGGACCGGGTTGGCTGCGTTCGGTCGCTTCAGCAACGGACACGTATCCCCCACATGGCATCATCCCCCGCCTCGTCCCGCCCCAACACCGTGGCACTCCTGACACGCAAGCGCGACGGCCAACGGCTCGCCGGGGACGAGATCACGGCCCTCGTCGATGCCTACACCTCCGGGCACGTGCCCGATTACCAGATGGCGGCCTTCCTTATGGCTGCGTTCTTGAACGGGCTCGACCGGTCTGAGGCCTCCGCGCTCGCGCGGGCCATGCTCTTCTCAGGAACGGTGCTCGACCTCGACGAGGTACCCGGCACAAAAGTCGACAAGCACTCCACCGGGGGGGTGGGCGATGGGACCTCGCTCGTGTTGGCCCCCCTCGTGGCGGCGTGCGGCGTGCCGGTGCCGATGATCTCGGGGCGCGGCCTGGGCCATTCGGGGGGGACGCTCGACAAGCTGGAAGCCATCCCGGGATTTCGCACCGACCTCACCATACCAGCATACCGGGCGCAGCTCGCCGACATCGGCGTTGTAATGATCGGGCAAACCGCCGAGATCGCCCCCGCCGACAAAAAGCTCTACGCGCTGCGCGACGTGACGGGCACGGTCGAGTCGATTCCTTTCATCGCGGCGTCGATCATGTCGAAGAAGCTCGCCGAGGGCATCGACGCGCTGGTCCTCGACGTTAAGCAGGGGCGGGGTGCGTTCATGAAAGCCGAAGCCGACGCGCGGCGGCTCGCGGAGACGTTGGTGGGCATTGGCCTTGAGTTTGGGACGCCGACCGTGGCGCGGCTCACGTCGATGGCGCACCCGCTGGCCCCGGCGGCTGGCAACTGGCCGGAGGTGGAAGGGGCGATCCGCTGCCTTCGTGGCGAGGCGACCCGCCTCGATCGCCGTTTTCTCGACGTGACGCTCGAACTCGCGGGCGAAATGCTTGCGCTCGGCGGCGTTGCCGATACGCCCGAAGTGGGGCGCGCGCGCGCGGAGGCGGCCTTGGCAGACGGCACGGCGTTCGCGAAGCTTCTCGAACTCGCGGAGGCGCAAGGGGGCGACCTGGCTGCGCTGGAATCCCCCGAGACGCGGCGGGGCGTAGCCGAAGAGGTACGGGCCCCGGACGACGTTCCTGCGGGAGCCTTCGTTGCCGACATCGACGCGCTAGCCCTCGGATGGGCAACCGTGCGTTTAGGGGCGGGTCGCCAGACCAAAGAAGACACGGTCGACCCGCTAGCAGGCGTGGCGCTAAACAAACAGGTCGGCGATCCCGTAGAAGCGGGCGATCTGCTGGCCACGATCTACGCGTCCGAGGCCTCACGCATCGACAGCGACGCCGTTCGCGCGGTGTTTGCCTTCGCCGAGACGCCACCGACCGTCCCGCCGCTCTTCATCGACCGGTTCGATGGGGTTCGATGGGCGTCCGAAGCAGCGCGCGTGTGACAGATCGCCGCCGAGCAGGACGAATCACCGTAAAGCAAAGTGTCGCCTCGCCGTACATTCCGGCGAGGTGACGCACGCAGACCCTCGCCCACGACCTACGACCACGACTTCAGCCCCATGTCGATCTGGAAACGCTTCACTCGCCTCATCAAGTCGCTCTTTGGCGGCGCGATCTCCTCGATGGAAGATCCACGCCTCATCCTTGAGCAGAACATCCGGGAACTGAACGACCAGGTCCCGCAGATGAACGAGAACATCGCCACAGTGAAAGCCAACGTGGTGCTCCTGCAGAAGGAGAACAACAAGTACGTCAAGCAGGTCGAGAACCTGACCGCCAAGATCAAGGCAGCCATCCAGGCCGGACGCGACGACATCGCGCAGAACTACGCGATGCAGCTCCAGCAGACGAAGGAGGCGCAGGCCCGCACCGGCGAACAACTCGACTACGCGAAGCGGGCGTACGAGAAGGCTCTCGAAGTTAAGAAGGCGTTCATGCGCGAGCGTGAGCGTAAGATCAACGAAGCCCGCGAAGCCCTCCGTGCCCACGAGCGTGCACAGTGGCAGGGCAAGATCGCCGATACGCTGGAGCAGTTCGAGGTCGCGGGCGTCGACCAGACGCACGACGAGATGCTCACGCGCATCAACGAGGAGACGGCCAAGAACGAGGCCCGCATGGAGCTGGCCCTCGACTCCATCGACACCGAGGCGATGCAGATCGAGGAGGACGCCCAGAACATCCAGGCGGCCGAACTCGTGAAGCAGTTCAAACTGGAAATGGGCCTCGGCGAGCCCGCTGCCGCCGCGACCGAGCCGGAGCTGCAGATTCCCGACGAACCCGTCTCGTCTGAAGGGCAGAAGACGCTCGGGCGTCAGCGCACCGCAGGCGGCGATAGCGCGTGAGTTTCGTCCCTGGTCCTTTGTCCCTGGTTGGTTGTTGCAGAAGCCTCCGGCGCTTCATGGCTAAGGACGAAGGACCGATGACAAAGGACCAGCGACCATGGACAAGAACGAATTCGAGCGGATCAAGGCGGAAGAGAAGGCGCACCTGCGCAAGCTCCGTGACCTGAAGCAGCAGTATCGGGGCGTGAGCCGCCAGAAGAAGGTGCTCGACGCGCTCAACGCGATGCAGCGGCCCGACCTCGACGCGACGTACGAGGAGGCCATGCGCGGCCTCACCGAAGACGCGGCATTGACCGAGGCGCGCCTCGAGATTGCGATGGAGGACGCCAAAGCGACTGCGCCGAAGCCCGAAGCGCTCACCGAGGCCGATCGCGAGAAGCTGCGCAAAGCCGAGGCCGCGGCGTTGATCCGGCAGATGAAGGCCGAGATGGGCACCCCAGCCTCCGAAATGGCAGCGCCCGACGACGTGGCCCCAACGGTGTCCGACGCGCCCGCCCCGCGCACTATTGGGCGCGCAGCACCCTCGTCGCCCGCATCAAGTCCGGCAGCGCAGGGGACACAGCCAGCCAGCAACGCATCGGGCGAAGCGCCCGCCGAGCAAGAACGGACCATCGGACGTAAGCGCAAGCCCAGCTAGCAACCACTCTCAAGCTGGGGACGCCGCGCTCCACCACATTCTCACTCCACTGAGCCCCCCGTCCTCACCCGATGAGCGACAAAATCAACTACACCAAGGAAGCCTTCATGCTGCCCTGGAACCTCGTGTTCCTCATCGGGGCGATGGTGGCTGCCTTTCTGCTCAACGACGTCGCGGCGCTGCCGGAGATCATCCTCACGTTCACCGCGGCGATGGAGTTGCTCTACCTCGGCATCATGCCGCGCAACGAGCGCTTCCAACGCGCCGTCAAGTCGCGCGAGATCGCGGAACAGCGCAAGCCGCTCTCTGACACGGAACGCTTCAAGACGCTCGGCAAGAACGATCAGAAGCGCTACGTCCGCTTCCGGACACTCGAAAAGCAGATCAAGGAGTCGTACAAAAAGCTCCCGTATGCCTCGCAGGGCCTCCTCGACAACCACCTCGGCAAGCTCGACGGACTGCTCGACAGCTACCTCAACCTGCTCATGCTGCAGGACCGCTACGCCCAGTTCGCGCGGCGTACCGAGGAAGACGAGGTCGTGAACGCCATCGCGCAACTGCGTCGCGACATGGAAGACGACCCGCCGCGCGTGGCCGCGATCAAGAAGCGGCGGCTCAACATCCTCGAAAAGCGCCTCGGCAAGTTCAAGAAAGCCCACGAAAACCTCGCCATCATCGAGGCGCAGCTCGAGACGATCGAGGACGTCACGAAGTACATCTACGAGCAGTCGCTCACGATGCGCAACCCCGAGGAGCTGTCGTTCCAGCTCGACACGCTCGTCTCCGAAGTCGAAGAGACGCAGGCCTCCGTCGAAGAAATCGAAGACATCTTCGCCGGGCCGTCCGGCGAGCTTCTCGACGAGCTCGACGGCCCCCTCCTCGACATCGACGCTCTGGATCCGCTAGCCGACCAGACGTCGACTGGACGGCGGCAGCGCGAGCAAAGCTAGGCCTGCAGCGCAGGCTACATGTCCGCTAGCCGTTCGGCGCGGGCGCGGGTCTCGGCGAACGCTTCGCTAGGCTTCCACGCGGGCCGGATGTCGCTGTCTGCGATGCCGTAGGCGAGGCGCGTGGCGACACGGGTTTGCTGCACGAGGCCACCCAGGGGCATCGTCTCGGGGGTGAACTCGTCGGCGGGCTGGTGGTAGCGCTCGCGGCGGTAGGCAGCCTTGACCTCGGCCGCATAGTCCTCGGACTGCCCGACGAAGTCGATGCCCGTGTTGATGAACACCGCAGGGACGCCTGCCCGTGCGAACGCGAGCTGGTCCGAGCGGAAGAAGAGGCCCTGGTTTGGCTGGTTGTCGGGCGTGACGGTCATGTCTTCAGCGGCAGCGGCTTGGCGGAGCAGCGGGAGCATCTCGCTTCGCTCTGCCCCGATGCCGACGATGTCGGTCGTTGGCCCGTACAGGTTGCCGGAGTCGACGTTGACGTTGGCAATCGTGTGCACGAGCGGGACCACGGGGTCTTCGGCGTAGTGCGCAGCGCCGAGCAACCCCGACTCTTCCGCGGAGAGCGTGAGGAAGTAGATGCTGCGGTCGGGCGTGGGGCCGGCTGCGATGGCCTCGGCCATCTCGAGCAGCATCGAGACGCCCGACGCGTTGTCCACGGCCCCGTTGTAGATGCCGTCGTCGCCCGCGGCTTCGCGGTCCGCGTCGACGCCGAGGTGGTCGTGATGCGCGGTGACGACGACTGCCTCGTCGGGCGTGGCATCGCCGGTGATCTTGCCGATGACGTTGGTCCCGGTGAAGCGACGTGTCTCGAAGGTCATTTCCAGCGAGGCGCGTACCGGTAGCGCGATGGGCTCGAAGTCGCGAGAGGCCGCCATGGCGAAGGCGTCGTCAAGCGTGAGGCTGGCCTCGGCTAGCAACTGCTCGGCGACGGGCTGGGTGATCCAGCCCTTCACGTCGAGCGCGTTGTCGGGCGGCGTGGCGAGTGAGATCTGCTCGCCGCGCGCGCCCCCCGAGAGCACGAGGAACGGATAGCCCGCCGTCGGCCCGGTGTGGATCAGCAGCGCGCCCACCGCGCCCCGGCGCCGGGCTTCCTCATACTTGTAGGTCCAGCGACCGTTGTACGTCAGCGTGTCGGCCTGAAACAGATTAGGCTCGGCCTCCGTGGCGGGGGGGTCGTTCACGAAGCTGACCATGATCTTGCCTCGCAGGTCGACGTCCTTGTAGTCGTCCCAGTTGTAGCCAGGGTTTGAGATTCCGTAGCCCACGAAGACTAGCTCGGTGCCCTCGACGCTGATCGCGGTCGTGTCATGGTCGGTTGAGGCGATGAACTGGCTCACGAAGTCGAGCAGGAAGGGCTCGCCGTCATCCGGGACGAGCGCGAGGTTGCCCACGGTGACAGGCGTCGAGCCAAGCAGGGGGACCGGCTGGAAGAACGTGCCGTCGGCGGCGCCTGGCTCTAGGCCGGCGGCCTCCATCTGCGCGGAGATATAGTCGATCGTCATTTGCTCGCCGGGCGTCCCGGTGCCACGACCCTCGTAAGCATCACTGGCGAGCTCCTCGATGTGGGCGTGCAACCCAGCGGAATCGATGAGCGCGACGAGGTCGTCGGGCGTGTCGGCGAGGGTGATGGGGGTCGAGGGAGCGGGAGCGTCGTCGGTGGGCTGGTCGCACGCGGCTAGGAGTAGGGTAGCAGCGAGGAATCCGGCGAGAACGAAGTGGGGGAAGAGACGCATGGCGGTGATGGGTGAGAAGATGCGGTAAGATGCGGCGCAGCCTTCTGCCGATCAAGCCGCCCCATCGAGCCTGTAGACCAGCCCCTGTGGACAACGCACGGCAACGATCGCGCAACTTGCGGGTCGTGCCTTCCGAATAGCGCCGCACGGCCCCCTCGTCGTTCCTGTCTTACACCCCGCCCGTCCGATGCTCAAGAGCTACCTCGTTCTTGCCTGGCGCAGCCTGCGCAAGTACCCGCACTACACCGTCATCAACGTTCTTGGGTTGGCCTTCGCGATCGCCGGGTGCGTGCTCGCCTACGTCAACTTCGAGTTCGCCTACGGCTTCGACGCGCACTACACCAACGCGGACGAGATCTACCTCCTGAACGGCGACGTTGAGACCGGCGGTTGGGAAGGCACCTGGGGCGTGGTGCCGTTGCCCATGGCTCCTGCGCTCGAGTCGGAGGTGTCCGGGATCGAGCGGACCGCGCGCATCAGTTGGGCGGGCGTGACGATGCGCGTCGGCGACCAGGTCTTCGACGAGAACGGTCGGTTTGCCGAGCCGAGCCTCATGCCGATGTTCGACTTCCCGTTGCGCTACGGGAGCCCGGCCGCGCTCGACGACCCGCAGCAGGTTGTGCTGGAGGCGCGTACGGCGGAGAAGTACTTCGGCGAGGCCAACCCCGTCGGATCTGATATCCAACTTCGCTTCCGGAACGATTCGCTGGTCACCTTCACGGTCGGCGCGGTCACCGAGCCGCTCCTGGCAGCGTCGAGCCTGCAGTTTGATCTGCTCATACCGTTCGTTCAGCAGGAACGCATCTACGGCACGTCGCCCGACGATTGGACGCATTGGGCCTTGACGTTCGCGCAGGCGGACCCCGCAGCCGCGTCCCAAATCGCAAGCGCCGCGAATCGGTTCGTGCCTGCCCAGAATGCCGCGAACGAAAACTGGCCGCTCCGGGCCGTCGGCCCCGAGCCGCTGCGCGATATCGCGCTGAGCTCGCCGTCGAAGAGCAATTACTGGCTGAAGCAGGGCGTGCATCCGGCGGCCATCGTCTCGCCGGGCATCATTGCGGTGTTGGTGCTGCTGATGGCTTGCTTCAACTTCATGAACACGTCGATCGCGTTTGCGGGGCGGCGCATGAAGGAGATCGGCGTCCGCAAGTCGCTCGGGGGCGGGCGGCGCCAGCTGATCCTGCAGTTCCTCGGCGAGAGCTTGATCCTGTGCGCGCTCTCGCTCGGCCTCGGCCTGCTCCTGGCGCACCTGATCGTGCCGGGCTACAACGCGCTCTGGCCGACCCTCGGCATCGACTTGCAGATCACGTACGCCGAAAACGCACTCTTCCTACTGTTTTTGGCTGGCCTGGTCCTGTTTACCGGCGTGCTCTCCGGGGGCTGGCCCGCGGCCTACGTCAGCCGCTTCCGGCCTGTTGAGATTCTGAAAGGGCAGCAGCCGATGGCGCGCTTCGGTTGGCTCGGTCGATCGCTGCTCGTTTTCCAGTTTGCCGCCGCGCTGATGGCCGTGATCACGAGCGCCGTTTTCCTCCGCAACGCCGGATACCAGGACAGCCTCGATTTTGGCTACGAGACGGAAGCCCTGATGACGATCATCACAGACACGCCGAGCGACTATGTCGCGATGCGGGCGGCCGTCCTCGAGGATCCCGACGTGGAGGGCTTCGTTGGGACGAACGGCCACCTGAGCTACCGCTACAACACGCGCCCGGTCTCGCTGCTGGGTGCCGAGACGGATATGCGCTCCGAGGTCTACGCCGCAGCCCCGGGCTATGCGGAACTCGTCAACCTTCAGCTCTTAGCGGGACGCTTTCACGAAGACGGCCTCGACTCCGATGCGTCCGACGGCGTCGTCGTCTCCGAGGCGCTCGTCGAAGGGCTCGGTCTTGCGGAGACGCCCACGGCCGCGCTGGGTGAGCGCTTTCTCATCGACTCCACAGAGGTCGCGATTGTAGGCGTCGTCGCCAACGTGTTCTCGGATGGCCCATGGGACGAGGTCGACCCCTTCATCCTGCAGGCACGCTCCAACGACGGGCGAGATGGCACTTTCCCGTACCTCGTCTTGAAGACGACGCCGGGGCGCACGGACGTCGTTGAAGAGCGTTTGGAAACGGCATGGAAAGCCCACGCGCCGGACGTGTTGTTCTCCACCTACGACCACAGCTCGATCCGCGCGGAGCCGCGTGCGATCAACCGCAGTATCGTGGTCGTCTTCGCTTACAGCGGCTTCGGAGCGGTGCTCATCGCCGCGGTAGGGCTCTTCGCGATGGTGTCGCTCACGATCACGCGCCGGACGAAAGAGATGGGCGTGCGCAAAGTGCTGGGCGCTACGGTCAGCCAGATCAGCGTCCTCCTCAATCGGGAGTTTGTGTTCTTGCTGCTTATCGCTACCGCCTTCGCGACGGCGGCGTGCATCTTTGTGCTCCCCTTACTGCTCGGTAGCATCTGGACGTACCACGCCGGGCTCTCGTTCGGACCGTTCCTCGCCGGGACCGCGCTCCTGTTCACCATCGCCGCGCTCACCGTCGCACGTCAGATTTGGCGTGTGGCGACGGTCAATCCTACGGAGGTGCTTCGTTACGAGTAGGGGCTCGTCTCGCGACGCTCAGCCGTCCGTGGGAGCGCGCAACGCCCGCATTCCAGCGCCGACGAACGACCACTCGTGAGGCGATTCGAACCCTGACCAGTAGTCGATGCTGTCAGCATGCAGGCGTGGCTGCGCGCGAAGCAGCGCCGCGACGGCCTCCCACTCGTCGGGAAGGCGCTGCTCAGGGTGGCCGAGGTCGGCGATGGCTTGTACCAGTACCTCCATCAAACACGCCTGCTCCTCAGCAGAGATGGTCGGGTAGAGATCGAGGTACGTGGCGATGCGATCGGCATCGGCGACGCCCCACTCCCAGTCCTGCTCTCCTGCTTCGGGTG
>JBCDFF010000136.1:0-9936 GCA_039178415.1 Bacteroidota bacterium | reverse complement strand
TAGCTCCAGAGGGCGTCAGCATGGGGCTGACGTGGTACACCGGGAGGGATTTGAACCCCCACTGACGTGGTTCTGAGCCACGTGCCTCTTCCAGTTGGGCTACCGGTGCCTGGTGGCACGCACGAGGTGCCTGTGTTCAGGGATGGCAGTCGCGAGCGTGGACCGCGCAAGTCCGGGCGGCGGTGTCTTTCGGCGTGTCGGCTACTGAGGGGCCCGACTTGCAGCGCTCTACTCGGGAGCGCTCCCATCGTTGGTGCGGGCGAGCCCGCTGGTGAGAGTATGTACGCCGTCCGTGTGTGGGCGCGGTGCTGCTCGCGGAGCTTCCCGAAGGAAGCGGTATCCCCGGTGGCCCTGTCTTCTGATGTGAGGGCGAACCCACAGTCTCCACGTTGCCCCGATGATTCAATGGGCGTGGCGGCTTGCCATTCGCCTGCAGGGACATAATTCGCTACGCAGAGTTATCTGCATTGCAAAGTTTTTTTACACAGAGCAGCGATCAGCGCGCAAGTCGTTGGAGCGGCGGCTCCACGGACGAACCGTGACGCCACACACTTGGTGCATTACCAGTTATGCTACGGGCCCATGTGAGGGCCCGGCAGGACTCGAACCTGCAATCCCCCTGTTGCTAGGACGTATGTACGCTCGAACCGTTGGGGCGCGCTGCTACTGCAAAGGACGTTCGCGCAAGTCGGGCACGCCGGTTGTCCGTGGGAATCGAACCCACAACCTTCTGATCCAGGGTCAGATGCTCTAACCAATTGAGCTAGTGTGTATGCGTGCTACGTGAGGGCGCGAACGAGCGGTCCAGACCAGATTCGAACTGGCAACCATCCGGCAGACAACCGGGTGCTCTGGCCGTTGAGCTACTAGACCGTCGCCACCCTGGAAGCTGGGACTTCCAGAGAAGCAAGGCACAGCCCCGCGCAAGTTCTCTGAGCGGCCTACCGAGGCAGGCATTGGGAATCGAACCCAACCACCGCCATGGGCGATGGATTATCCAAGTATGTACGCTCGGAGCATGAGGGCGCGGGGCCGCACGTCGTTGGGACGGGCACGCGCCTTACGGGGCGCACGCTGGTCGTTCGTGCAGCGAAGCGATCAATCTATCAAGGAACAAATATGCGTATTTATTTACGCATTTAAACTCAGGCCGCTCGCGTAGGACGAGCGAGAGCACCGGATGCGGGGAGCGTTGCCTGACCGCTGTGATGGCGGTCGCTACGCAGCGCGGAACACGGCGAGATGGGCGAGCCTTCTCAGAGCAGGCGCCTCGGTGTAGAGACGCCGCGAAAGGAGCTAAAGGGGCGTGGTATCGGGCATAGGCTGTAGGGTTGACGAAGGACTCGTGGTGGAGTGGGAACGGGTTGCGTATCCACCGCAATGAGCGAAACGCTGTAGAATGTGGCGATTGGGCATAAAAAAACCCACCTGAGCGCGGAGCCGAGGTGGGTGGGCGTGCAGGCACAGCGTACCTACGGACACAGCCCACCTCGGGGATAGCGTGCATCCACCCCACTCGGCATCGGGAACGCATTGCCCTGAAAGAGGGCTAGCGCGCTGCCTTCCAACCACGCCTGAGGCGTGACGGAGCCGAGTCGGCAGAGGCTATGGATGTTGCGTGACAGCACGAGAGTGTTGGGATTGGTCAGGCGCACAGGGCGCGTGGCATCAGGACTTCTAGTATAGGGAACCCCAAGGGCTGTGTCAATACCTGTATCAATAAATATGACTCTTTATTTGTATTGCCCTCCATTCAGCCGTCCCGGCGCTACCAGTCCGCACGTGTCCTTCTGGGCGGTGCGACGTAGATTCGAGCGGAAGCCAGGGGTGCCACGCGCGTCTGACACGGACGCGGCGTAGCTGAGAGAGTCCCTCTGCACCTGATCCGGTTCGCACCGGCGTAGGGAGGCTTCACGGTCCGCTCGGCATGCATTGTCCGTGCGGGTACACCGGCTTCCGCTCCCCGTCCCTCGGACCCACGCCCGGAAGCCGCCATGGAAATGCCCACCTCCGCCGCTGCCAAGAAAGCGGCTAATGCCGCCACCCATGCCCGTCTCGACCAGCTCTCGGACGAGGTACGCCGTCCCCTCCCCGGCTCGCGCAAGATCTACGTCGAGGGCAGCCGCCCCGACCTACGCGTGCCGATGCGGCTCATTGAGCAAAGCCCGACACCGGCGAGCTTCGGCGTGGAGGAGAACCCGCCGATCACGGTGTACGACACCTCCGGCCCCTACACCGACCCGGACGCCGCCATCGACCTGCGGCGCGGGCTGCCGAGCGTACGTGGCGCGTGGATCGCGGAACGCGGCGAGACCGAGTTGCTCGACGGCCCCTCGTCGGCATTCGGACGCGAGCGGCTTTCCGACGCCAAGACCGAGCACCTTCGCTTCGAGCACGTGCATCGTCCGCGCCGTGCACAGTCTGGCCGCACCGTAACGCAGCTGCACTATGCCCGCCGTGGCGAGGTGACCCCTGAGATGGAGTACATCGCCATCCGGGAGAACCAGAAACTGCAGGCGCTCCGCGAGACGCACCCGGCGCTGTTTCAGCAGCACCCGGGCCAGCCCTGGGGCGCGCAGATCCCCGACATTATCACACCAGAGTTCGTCCGCGACGAGGTCGCGCGGGGCCGCGCTATCATCCCGGCCAACGTCAACCACCCGGAGCTCGAGCCGATGGTGATCGGCCGCAACTTCCTCGTCAAGATCAACGCCAACATGGGCAACTCGGCGGTTACGTCGAGCATCGCCGAGGAGGTCGAGAAGCTGGTGTGGGCGATCCGCTGGGGCGCCGACACGGTGATGGATCTCTCAACGGGCAAGCACATCCACGAGACGCGCGAGTGGATGCTCCGCAACAGCCCTGTCCCGATTGGCACCGTCCCGGTCTACCAGGCGCTCGAAAAGGTCGGCGGCGTGCCCGAAGACCTCACCTGGGAGCTCTTCCGCGACACGCTCGTGGAGCAGGCCGAGCAGGGCGTCGACTACTTCACGATCCATGCAGGCGTACTGCTGCGTTTCGTCCCGCTGACCGCGCGGCGGCGCACCGGCATCGTCTCGCGCGGCGGCTCGATCATGGCGAAGTGGTGCCTGGCGCACCATCAAGAGAACTTCCTCTACACGCACTGGGACGAGATCTGCGAGATCTGCGCGGCCTACGACGTGAGCTTCTCCATCGGCGACGGCCTGCGACCGGGCAGCATCGAGGACGCCAACGACGACGCGCAGTTCGCGGAGCTCTACGTCCAGGGCGAGCTCACGAAGCAGGCCTGGGCGCACGACGTGCAGGTCATGAACGAGGGGCCGGGCCACGTACCCATGCACCTCATCCAGGAGAACATGACCAAGCAGCTCGACTGGTGCGGCGAGGCCCCGTTCTACACGCTCGGGCCGCTCACGACCGACATCGCGCCAGGCTACGACCACATCACGTCCGGCATCGGCGCGGCGATGATCGGGTGGTACGGCTGCGCGATGCTCTGCTACGTCACGCCGAAGGAACACCTCGGCCTCCCCAACCGCGACGACGTGCGCGAGGGCGTCATCACCTACAAGATCGCCGCGCACGCCGCCGACCTCGCCAAGGGCCATCCTGGCGCACAGGCCCGCGACAACGCGCTCTCGAAGGCCCGCTTCGAGTTCCGCTGGGAGGACCAGTTCAACCTCGGCCTCGACCCCGAGAAGGCGCGCAGCTACCACGACGAGACGCTCCCGAAGGACTCCGCCAAGGTGGCCCATTTCTGCTCGATGTGCGGCCCGAAGTTCTGCTCGATGAAGATCACGCAGGACGTGCGCGACTACGCCGCCGAGCACGGCGTGGAGGTCGAGGCAGCCATCCCCGAGGGCATGCACCGGAAGTCCGAGGAATTCGCAGCAGCGGGCGGGGAGCTGTACCACAAGGCGTGAGCGCTCCCACTCGCTTCAGTCTAGCTCGGCAGCCAGAGGACGTAGCAATGGGCCATCGTCACGCCAATAGTGGCGTATGGCTTCGGCATGCCCCTCTGGGTAGAGTGTAGCGATCTCTGCCTCGTTCCAGGCCCTGACCAATGCACGGAGGGTCTCTGCGACGAGCGTGTTCGTTTCGGACACCGATTCGCCCAGCCGCTCAGCCATGCTAGTAAATGTGTTCACACGCACCCGTTTCGCCTGCCCTCGCGTGCTTCCCCAAGGCAGCGCCCAGCGCAGGGCCTCGCCCTCCCATGCGACGACAGCGACCTGATCGTAGAGAGGTGCTAGTGTAGCCAGCGTTGGTGAAGCATACAGGAGCGACCAGTTCTTGAGGTGGGCATCAGAATTGCCCGTCGCCAGCATCAGCACCAGCCTACGGATGGTCTCTCGGTACGCCTCTCTACCGCCGATGCCACGAAGAACCGCGACCAGGCCCTCGTAGGTCACGTCGCGGCATGTTGCGCCCTCATTCTTCCGCCCATACTTGCACGCTGGATAAAGCCCGATTACCTGAGCTAAGTCTTCCTGATGAATGCGCCGCTGCCCGTCGCGGTCGTAGCGGCGAATCAGGAAGACGGAGCGCCCAGGCGAACTCAGACTACGAAGCGGGGGAGGAAGCACGGTAGCAGATCGAACCTCGCAGGCAGGTACGTCGAAGCCTGCGGCACGCGCCCATTCCATTGTCGCGTACTCGTTCTCCACGAGGCGTGGATACGATGCCGAGTCCATCTTGACCAACCACTGCCCTATCTCGTTCCCGGCAGGGAGAACGACGCGCTCAGCGTCGCGCAGCACCGAGAACTTCATTTGGACCCCAGCTACGGAAAATCGCAACGGCTTTTCCGATGAGACGTCACTGCCTGTCGAGATCGGCTTAGCAGCGGAGGTCGAAGGCGGTAGATCAAACGTTGACGCGATCCCAGAGGGGCGTATAGTGATAGCTCCAGGCAGGTCCATCCCAACGGCTCCGAGCAAGGCCAGATCGTCGCCGGGAGACACCCCAAGGGACCGCTCCAGCACGCCTCGCACGGGTCCCTCCGGGATGAGGTTGGCGAAAAACGGAGGCAGACGATTCCCGACGCCTGTGTAGACTCGCCTCAGATCATCCTCAAAATGTTGCCCCAGTACAGGGCGTTCAGCTGTCGAGAGGTAGGCATCAGTAAACCGGAACCCAATCCGCTCGTCGGCTCCCTCCACGAGCTGTCCCGCCAAAGCCTGGCCGATGAAGACATCGAAGGCTCTCACGCTGATACCTCCAGCAAATGCTCAATGGAGGGACGATCCGAGTGCGTCCACCCCGTCATCCGATCAAGGAGAGCATGGGTAGCAGCCTCGATGACTTCTTCCCGTGCTTCGACGAAGCTCACCGCATCGTCTTCTAGAAGGGCTACGACGGCTCGTTCGTCGAACGCGTGCGATCGTAGTACAGCGGCCTCGCGGACGAGATGTAGCCCATCTAACTCTTCCATTTCAGGTTTCCGGATGTACCCAGCCATGCGCTCCAGCGCCTCGAACAAGCTCCGACGAGCGAGTCCCTTCCCTGGAAGAAGAATTCGGTTGGCGGGGCTTCTCAGGGCGTCGCGCTCTTCCTCGGACGCACCTCTCCGCCCTCCCCAAATCCGTCGAACACCTTGCGTATTTGATTCGATCAAGCCTGCCATGTCGAGCGGATGATGTGTTCCTGGGTCTAGCGGCTCCAAGCTTGCCAGTCCCAACAGAGCTATCCGGCTGGCTGCAGAGCGTGCGTCGAATCGGTCTGGCAACTCAAACCGGCTCCCTTGGTCTGAACGAGTCAGATCGAGCAACGCTTGTGCTGCCTGCTCAGGACCTTGTGCCTCGACCGCGGAGACGCTGCGGCGCAGGAGGGTCAAACGATTCAGCGGCGTCTGACCCAGCAGTACACGCCACGTCCATCGCGACAGAAGATTCTTTACTCGTGGGGATGGATCTGGAAACGATTCAAAAAACCGAGTGAGCGCTGGGAGTGGGTCTGCCGAAGGAAGCAGCTTGATATGAGGAATCTCCGCTTGATCTCTCAGGAAACCTAGCATTGAGCGGAGGGCAGGCAGTGCCTCTGCCACTGCATGGCGTAGGAGTTCAGGGTGACGGTCGTAATGGACCGAGACATTCTGTGTTACATCCAGTCCCTTCGACGCGACTACGCAATTGAGCAAGAGGTCTTCGGAAACGGTGCCTATACCCACGTCGACTAGACGAGCCGACAGATCAGCTAGTGTCGAAGGCTCGGCACCAGAGCCTCCAAACATTGCGTTGAATACTTCTTTCCACTCAAGACTCTTTCCCTTGTTGTTGATACGATAGAAAATCTCTTCGAGGATAGATGGGTCCTCTGTTTCGACCGTGTAAAGTGGAATGGTATACTGACGTATCCGCGTACCAGCGTCAAAGACTGCTTGCCGCAGAGCAGTGTTGCGAACGTGAGGCCAGTTGAACACCCACTCGCTGAGCCGTGTTGCGTCCAGCAGTTCTGCCAATGGCACCCACGTGGATGGGACATATCCCGACCGCTGCGGCGTCTCGAACGAACGTGCCTCAGGGTCGAAATACACTACATAGGGATCATCCGGCGTCGTCGGAATCGGTACGGGACGAGCCAATGCTGCCGCGAGCGAAACGAGGCGTTGCTGCCCATCAACAACCCAGAGTGCGGACGGCGTCTCGGGCGCTTGAATGCGGAGAGGCCCCAGGGTGAGTTGCTCCGCTTCAGCGGGAGCCTTTCGCAGCAACAGCGCTCCGATCGGGTACCCGACGTACACGCTGTCAAAGAGGTCACGCACGTCTTTCGCGTTCCATTTCAAGTCCCGCTGAAATGATGGAATCCGAACCTGACCTGCTCGAACCTTTCGGACTAGGCTTTCCACGGTGTCCGTATCTGCTTCCGGTTGTACGGCAAGACGCTTCTTCCGCACATCAGTGGTTGTCATAGCCGCTAGCCCATCTCGTTCCTGGATAGAGATCGTATCAAACGTGCCCCGGTATGCAGGGTTCGTCACGCTGCTAACAAGGAGTTATCACGACGAGACGCTCCCGAAGGACTCTGCCAAGGTGGCTCACTTCTGGTCGATGTGCGGCCCGAAGTTCTGCTCGATGAAGATCACGCAGGACGTGCGCGACTATGCCGCCGAGCACGGCGTGGAGGTCGAGGCGGCCATCCCCGAGGGCATGCGCCGGATGTCCGAGGAATTCGCAGCAGCGGGCGGGGAGCTGTACCACAAGGCATAACCGGCCTCGTCCTCAACCGATCGGTCCACGGTACGGGCGGCAAGGCGCGCACCGCGAGCAGGCCTTGCGCGGCGTCCGCGTGTACACACGATGTCACCTGCTGAGCTCCTGCCTCCGTGCCATGACGACCACGCGCCCCGACGAAGTTCGCTTTTACCTCGATGACACCCGCCGAGCCCTCGAGGGCCGTCCCGCCCCGGACGGCTGGCGGCAACGCCGCAGCGTCCGCCTCACCTACGGGGGCCTGGGCCTGCTCCTCCTCGCGCTCAGCGCCTACGAACTCGTGACCGACGGCTGGCGCACCGAGTTGTTCGTCTACGTCAACCTCATGCTCGGTGTCGTCTTCCTGCTCACGGCGTTCGACGGGCGCGCCGGACGCTGGCTCTTCGGGCGGTCGCCGATGCGACCGTTCCTGGCAATCCGACCCGACGGCGTGGCCTTGCAAGTCGAGCGAGAGGAGCACCAGTTCGCGTGGAACGAGCTCGTGGCCATCGAGCAGCAGCCGACGGCGCTCGTGCTTGTCACTGCAGACGGGTTACGGCTTCCGATCGCCTTCGTCGAACTCAGCTACGGGCGGGTGCAGGAGGTGAAGGACGCCCTGCTCGACGCGGCACGCGACGCTGGCGTATCGGTCCCGTGAGCCGCAGGCTCCTCGCGCCGGTACCCGCTGCGATCCACCGAACAGCAGCGCTGACGAGCTCGGACTGTTCACAAGCCTCGGTCGCTACCGCACCCGCGTGATCCGTCGGGTGACCTGCTGGCCGTCCCCAACCAAGCGAACGACGTACACTCCAGGCCCGACGGATCGCCCCCGTGCATCGCGGCCGTCCCAGGTAGCCTCGTGGGTCCCGGCTGCCTGCAGGCCCGTCGCCACGGTTGCCACGCGCCGGCCCAGGAGGTCATACACCCCCACATCGACACGGCGTGCATCGGCGAGGGCAAACGAGAATGAGAGCGCTCCGGCAGTGGGATTTGGAAAGGCCTCACTCAGCGTCAGCGCGGGAGACGGCCCTCCGTTGTCTGCGATGCTCGTGGATGGAGGCGACGCGTAGCGATAGATGCGGTGCCCCATCGCGTAGGCCAGGGAATCGCCGAACGTCTCAAAGCGGTTGATGTCGCCATCCAGGTCGATCTGCGCCCAGGTTTGCCCCCCGTCCGTGGTGAGCGAGGTTGTACCACGCCCGCTCGCCCAGCCAATGTCCTCAGTGAGGAAGCCGATGGCCTGCAGGTGGCTGCTGTTCGGAATGGCTAACTCAGTCCAGGTCAGCCCAGCGTCCGTGGTCTTGAGCACCTTCGCCGGAAAGCCCCCGCTGTACTGCTCCACGGACACGTAGCCCGTCGTCGGCGTCGGAAAGGAGATTTTCCAGCTCCATTCGCCGATTTCGCTACTGGTGTGGCGTACGCTCCAGGTCGCGCCCCCGTCCTCGGTGAGCAGGACGACGGCGCGCCCATCGAGTTCGAGGCCCTTCGATCCCCCAACGGCGATGCCGCGCTGCTCGTCCCAGAAGTACACATCGATGAGCGACCCGGCGTAGTCGTCCATCGCCTGCGAGGTCCAGGTCCGCCCTCCGTCCGTGGTCTTGATGATGTGCGCTGGCGAGGCGTACCACCCCGCTCCGTAGATCACGTCGTCGCTGACCGCCCAGAGACCGCAGATGCCCAACGGCGTCGGCCCCTCGATGCGGTCCGTGATGTCCTGGTACGAAAGCCCGCCATCGCGCGTCTCGTAGAGCAGGTTGGGCAGGTCGAGGGTGCCGATGAACCCATGCGATGCGCTCAGAAACGAGACCGAGCGGAGGTAGCCCGCCAGGGTGGCCTGACGCACCCACGACTCGCCCCCGTTCGCTGTGTGGTACACCTCGCCGTCGCCGTTGACAATCCAGCCTCGGTCTGGATCGTGGAAGCTCCCGTCTTCGAACCGGTAGGGATGCTGAGGGGACGCTTCGAGCAAGCTCCACCCCGCGACTTCCTGGCCGGATGCTGCGGGCGCGACCAGCAACGGGAGCAGGAGGAGCGAGCGCCAAAGCGAGCCGTTCATGAAACCAAGGGGTAGACGATGAAGGAACGCCAAAGTAGACCGCTGCGTGCAGAAAACCTAGGCGTTTACCTCCCCCTGCCCTTGGCTACCAGGACGACGTTTGGAGCGCTCGTCTGGCGGGCGCGCTCAGCCCCGTCCGCCCCCAGCGAAGAAGGCGCGGAGCTCGGCGAGCGTGCCCGGCTCCGCAGGCGTGTCCCGTGCCACCCGGCCGTCGGCCATCACAAGGACGCGCGTGCAGACATCCACGACGTGGTCGAGGTCGTGGCTCGATACGAGGACCGTGGCTCCGCGCTCGCGCTCGGCACGGAGGAGCCCTTCCAGGTGGATCCGTGCGCCCGGGTCGAGGTTGGCGAACGGCTCGTCCAGCACGAGTAGGTCCGGGCGACTCAATAGCGCTGCAACGATGCCCACTTTGCCTGCGTTGCCAAGCGACAGGTCACGGACGAGGACGCCCGGCTTGGCAACGGTAGGGCCGAGGAAGTCGGCGTAGGCGGCCGCGCGCCGGTCCGCCTCGGCGGCACTCAGCCCGTAGCTACCTCCGACAAGCCGAAAGAGCTCACCAGGTCGGAGGTAGCCAATCAGGAAGCTCGGATCGAGGAACGCACTCACGCGTGGCTTCCACGCCGTCGTCTGGTTCACTACTAGGCCGTCGAGCGCGACCACGCCGGCCGTGGGCCGGATGAGGTCGAGCACGAGGCGCAGCAGCGT
>JBCDFF010000135.1:0-9950 GCA_039178415.1 Bacteroidota bacterium | reverse complement strand
GCGTTGCCGACGAGCCCGACCGAGAGCGCCTCGCCCTGGGCTTTCGCGCCGAGCACCACGTCAAGGGCCGTGTCGAGGTCGGTTTCCATGCGGTCGCAGTAGCCCGTCTCGACGCGGCGCTGGATGCGCTGCGGGTCGATCTCGATGCCGAGGAAGGCCGCGCCGTTCATCGTCGCCGCGAGCGGCTGCGCGCCGCCCATCCCGCCGAGGCCCGCCGTCACGACAAGCTGTCCGGCGAGCGTCCCCCCGAAGTGCTGGCGGGCGCATTCCGCAAAGGTTTCGTACGTGCCCTGGAGGATGCCTTGCGTGCCGATGTAGATCCACGACCCGGCGGTCATCTGGCCGTACATCGTCAGGCCGAGCGCTTCGAGACGGCGGAACTCGTCCCACGTCGCCCACTTTGGGACGAGGTGGCTGTTGGCGATCAGCACCCGGGGGGCCTCGTCGTGCGTGCGGAAGACGCCGACCGGCTTGCCGCTCTGCACGAGCAGCGTCTCGTCGTTCCTGAGCCGCCGCAGCGTGGCGACGATGGCGTGGAAGCTGGGCCAGTTACGCGCGGCCTTGCCGCTGCCGCCGTAGACCACGAGCTCGTCGGGGCGCTCGGCTACCTCGGGGTCGAGGTTGTTCATGAGCATGCGGAGGGCGGCTTCCTGGTGCCAGCCCTCGCACGAGAGGGTGGACCCGCGCGGCGCACGGATCACCGGAGCGAGCGGCTCGGTCGCTAGCATGGGAGGGGGGAGTCGGTTGGGGGAAGCCCCAACGTACGGCGGCGCTCCGGCGAAAAGCCATAGGTGTAGCGCATGGGCTCTCCTCCGTCTCCCCGTTCTCGCCTCCACACGCGCCACGAAGCACCTCCTAGCCAGCGGCCCCCGAGGCGACGCGGGATCGGTGCGACACGTGGCTGGCGCGGTAAGCCTGACCCGGGAGACGGAATAGCCGTCCTACCGGATGACCGCGATCTTGCCGATGGGATCGTTGCTCGGCGTGAGGCTTTGGCCGTCGGCGCGGAGGAAGACCTGGTAGAGGTAGACGCCGCTGGCCACCTGGTCGCCGTCTTCGTCGCGGCCGTCCCACGTCACGTCGTTCCAGCCGATGCGCGCGCCAGGAATGCAGTTGGCTGTGTCGAGGCATTCGAGCGGGCGCAGCTCACGGATGAGCCGACCGCTGACGGTGTAGATGCGGATGCGGAGGTCTTCCACGAGCGCCGCGTCCGCGCCGCGCAGCCGGAACATGAAGCGCGTGGACGACACCATCGGGTTGGGGTAGGGGAAGACGCTCTCGAGCTCCATCTCCGACTGCACGCGGAAGTAGGCGCGGTAGGTCGTCGAGTCGGTCGGCGCGGGGCCGCCGATCTCGCGGTCGAGCACGTTGGCGATGCGGGCCGGGTTGCCGGTCGCGTCCCGCGCTTCGATGGTGAGCGTGTGGAGGGTGTCGGGCAGCGCGGCGGCCGGCTCGAACGTCAGCCGGGCCTCGTTCTCGTCGTCGGTGGCCGCCTCGAACACGACGGCCGCTGGGTCGACCTCCTCGTCGTTGAGGGTGAGCACGAACGCGCCGGGGTCGTCGAGGCGGAGGAACGGATTCGAGTCGGTGAGCGACACCCGGATGCGGGGGGTGGCCGAGACGAACGGAATCGCGGGGTCCTGCGTGTTGAAGATCCGCTCCGGCCCGTTGCGCACCTCGGTGTCGTCGATCCAGACGCGCAGCACCGGCTCGGTGGCGTCGGCAGCCACGCTGAAGGCGCCCACAAGCGCATTGTTGTAGGTCAGCGCTTCCGTGAGCGAGGGCTGGCTCACCTCGGCCTGGATCCCGTTCTGGCCCACGCGCCCCACGGTCGTTGCTTCCACGGGAACCATCACCACCGAGTCCGGGAGTACGTCGCGGCGGCTCGCCGGAAGGATCTCGAACAGCTCGTTGTCGGCGTCCGTGAGCGTGGCGCGCACCCGCACCGAATCAGGCGCCACCAGACTGAGGTTGCGCACGGGCACCTCGAACCGGAGCGGCTCGCCCTCGGCGAGGGCGTCGGTGGGAAGCACCAGCAGGTCGGGGTCGATGACGAGCTCGGGCACGGGGTCGAAGATGACCTGCCAGCGGCGCAACTGCGGCGTGGTCTGCTGGCTCTGGTCCGAAATGGTGGCGCGGAGCGAGACGTAGGGATGCTGCCGCGCGTCGATGCTGCTCAGGTCGGCGCTGGCGGTCCGCACGTCGCCGAGCAGCACGGAGCCGTCGGCCGCCAGCACGTCCACGGTCACGAATGCGGGCGGGGCCGCGATCTCCGTGTCGAGCGTGAGCGTGCGCCACGCCTTCGCGGGGCCGATGCGCGGCGTCGTGAGCTGCCCCTCGGGGTTCTGGAACGTCAGCGTCGTGTCCAGCTGCGCGAAGGTCGGCTGGGTCGGCCCGGGCGGCACGACGCGCTCCCACAGGGTGCCAGGGAGATCCTTCTGGACGACCATCAGGTGGATGTCGTCATACGCCAGCGTGTCGGCGGCGACCGAGCCCAGCTCGCGCAGAATAGCGCGGAGCTCCTCGGGGAGCGGACCGTTCTGGAAGAGGTTGCGCGAGCGGACGAACACGTAGTCGCCGGGCTGGGCCACTTTCGTCGCGATGCTGTCGAGCGTGGCGATGGCGCGCTCAAACAGGCCGGGGCGGTAGGGCGCGCCGTCGCCGAAGCCGCGAATCGCGCCCGTGGTGCCGTTGAGGACGAGGATGCCCACGCCCACGGTGTTGCGCAGGACCGGCGTGCCGCTGTTGACGGTGATCTGGCCCTTGAACGAGGTCTCGACGTACTCGGCCGTCGCCTGTACCTCCACGCGGTAGTCCGTGAAGCGCCAGCCGCTGTCGTCGCGCACAAGAAAGCCGTCGGTGGTCGCCGCGTCGAAGAGGTCGTCCGTCATCGTCCAGGGCCCAGGCTCCTCGCCGGTCTGGACGAGCAGCCGCCCGCCGACCCAGTTGTCGACCTGGTCGGCGGCGTCGATGCGGGCGCGCCAGTAGGCGGGTCGGCCGTCCGGGAGGGCCTCGGCGGGGACCCAGTCGGCATGCGCGTTGCGGATCGGGACGGACGGCGAGGTCTGCTTGGCCGGCGAGTCGAACGTGGGCACGCGGTCGATCTCGAAGACGACGGCCACGCCCTGCGCCGCGCGCGGGCTCGCCAGCGACACGCGGAGGCGCGGCTGGCGCTCGTCGACGGAGGCGAAGTCCTGCGGGAAGACGACCGCGAGGCCGTTCGAGAACACGACGTGCGGCTTGCGAGCCACCAGGTTGTTGGCCTCGTCGAACTCGCCGACCTCGCCGAGCGCGTCGGCGGTGACCGAGACGAAGTGCGTGCCGGCGTCGCCGTCGGCCAGCGGGAGGTCGAGGGTAAACGTCGCGTCGAGGGCGAAAGGAGCAAGGCGGCGGCTTATGAGCGTGTCGCCGCGGCTAGGCCGCTCCTGGCGCACCGTGACGGTGAGCGAGTCGAGCGGGATGAGGCCTCGGTTGCGCACGCGCACGTCGGCGGCGAGCAGCCCGTCTTCCACGAGCGGCGCTGCGGGGCTGATGCGCACGTCGGCGTCCGACACGGCGAGGTCGGGCTGCGTCGGCAGGACGATGCGCGAGGCCGGGTCGCCGATGAGGCCGTACTGCATGAGGTGCTTCACCGGGTAGTAGGCGACGCCCCCGAAGGCGAACGTCGTTGCGTAGCGCCGCTTGGCTTCCTGGAGCGCCAGCCCGAGCACGCGCGTCGTGTCGCTGTCGTTCTCGCGCGACTCCGAGAAGATGACCTGGTGCGCGAGGTCGCTGATGGCGCGCGTCTCGGGGACGCGGGCCAGCTCCGACGTGCCCCAGTGGGCGATGCTGCCCGCCTCGGAGCCGAGCACGAGCCGCTCGGCCAGCGTCCCACGGTCGGCCAGCGCCGCGAAGTTGCCGGTCCGGCAGCCCAGCGAGAACACGACCGGCAGCCGGTCCTCGTTGCCGAAGTCCTCCGGGTCGTCGATGACGATCTCCCACGTCTCGGCGGCGGAGTGGCCGAGGTAGGTCAGAAACGCCGCGCCGTCCTGGATCGCCACGCGGATCGAGTCCTGGAGCGAGGTGTCGAGGACTTCGTCGGAGGTCTTGTGGAAGAACACCGTGTCGGCACCGACGGGGCGGTCAGAGACGCGGAGCCCGACGCCCTGGATGTAGGCGCGGAAGTCGGTTTGCTCGCCTGGGCCGTTGCCGCCAGACATGAGGATGGCGCGCTTCTGCCAGGTGGCTGGCGGGGCACCCTCGCTGCGCTGCACTTTGCCGGTAAAGAGGCGCCCCTCGGCGTTGGTGCGGAGCGGAATCCGCCCGATGGCGATGATCTCGGTGAGGTCGCCGGGGCCGTCGTTCTGCATGCCAAACCACGCGTCGGAGACGGCGTTGCCGTAGGACGGGAGCCACCACGAAGGCTGCGCGTCGGTGCGAAAGCGGTAGACGTCGTCGCCCCAGAGCAGGAGGAAGCGCGGCGGCTGGCTCCAGGCCTGGGTCTGGCGCACGAAGCGGCGGATCGCGTTCGGCGTGGGACGCCCGTAGTCGAACTGGTCGAAGAGGTCGCGGGGGTCGACGACTGTCACGGTGTAGCCTCCGCCCGCCGCGCTGCGACGGTAGGCGGCGTGGGCCTCGGCGGAAGCCCGGAGCGCAGGCGGCGTGACGATGACGTAGTCGGCGGCGTTGGCAGCGCTCGCGAGGTCGCTCCCGGCGTCCACCGCCATCGCGGCGACGCTGCGGAGGGCACCCGGCTCGACCACCCAGAGGGCGCCCGCAGCGCTCGGGTCGTCGGCGAACGTGAAGGTCATGCCGTCTGCTGCGGTCTCGTAGCGCCGCCCGTCGCGGGGGTTGAGCGCGATGGGAGCCTCCGCGAACGAGCGCAGCTGGTAGCGGGCGCGGCTCCCATCGCTCACGATGCGCAGCGCGCCGTCGGTCGGTCGGAGGTCGCGGGTGTGCACCACGCGCACCCAGTCGAGGTAGTGGTTGCTCGCAACGGTGCCGATGGAGGTGGAGGTGAAGCGTACCCGGAAGAACGACTCGCCCGCGATACGGCCTTGCGGAAAGCTCCCCTCGAAGGTGCCGAAGTCGTAGTTCTGCCACGAGAGCGTGCCGACGGAGGAGAAGTTGTACGCCCCATCGATCACCTGGCGCACCTCAAGGTTGACCTGGTGGGGAGCCCCGGCCGCTCCCTTAAACTTGAACGCATAGTCGAGCGTCTCGCTGTTCTCGCGGACGACGTGCGGAATGGCGAAGCCCGCCACCCACGAGACCTCGCTGCCCTGCGAGACGTGCGAGAAGCGGCGGGTGTAGTAGCCCTCGCCGCGGGTGTAGAACGGGTGCCCGGCGCGGAATTGGGCGGGGTCGCCTGCGTAGTAGAGCGCCGGGTCGTCCACCTCGTAGTGGGTGGTGTCGCGGTGGGTGCGGAGGACGGGTGCGCCCTCGGCAAACGCGTTGGGATCGAGGGTTTCGTAGCGAGGCCCTGGCGTGCCGCCCCAGGTGAGCCAGTAGGTCGTCGTGTCCGAGTAGAGGCTGAAGCGGTCGCTGCTTTGGAGCGTGGGGTCCGACTGCGTCGCGGCCGTGCCGTCGTTGTAGGCCCACAACTCATCGTCGCCCCGGTTCTGGCGCCCGACGAACACGAACGCGTCCGACGCCTGCATCGGCCCGCTGCTGCTGCCGTCGAGGTGCACGGGAATGCGGCGGCCGTTCTCGATGAGCGCGAGCGTACTCAGGTCGACGCCCGTGGCACCGAGCGCGGCGAGTTCGGCCCCCGTGACGCGGTAGACGCCGTCCTCGGCGACGGACAGCTTCACGTGGGGCTGGCTGGCGTCGTACCAGGCCGGGTCGTAGCCGTCGGGCTGAAATTGGGCAGCGGCAGGGAGCGCGGCGAGGAGCACCAGCGCGACTAGCGCGGGGCCGAGGGGGAAAGGCCAGGTCCGCATGGCGGTAGCGAAACGGGTGGGCAACAACCGGGAAGCGAGCGACGGGAGCGGGGCCGTCGCTACCCGGAGGGCAAGGATAATGCCTACCTCTGCCCAGGGCTAGTCCTTTTCCCTGCTACAGGAGCACTCGTTCGGACTTACGCGTCGGAGACGCCCGGCGTCCAGCCGGAGGCCTGGGCCCAGCGGTGGGCATCCCCGAGGGTGTCCCAGAGCAGGGCGGGCTTGGCGCGGGCGTAGGCAGCCTCGCCGTCGTCGTCCCCGTCGTCGGCAGTGGCCTGCGCTAGGGCCTGCTTCTGGACCGCGAAGGCCGCGCGGGCGTCGGCGTCGGCGCGCAGATAGTCGCGCAGCAGCAGCGCCGCCTGCTCGCCGAGCGTCCCAGCGGCGCGCACGTGCAGGTGAACGCGGCTCGGCAGCTTCGCCTCCCGGAAGAAGCGGACCGTCCGGTCCGGGTGCCCCGCCTCCATCGCGAAGCCCATCGTCGAGAGCGCCTCGCGGTAGGCCGACTCGGGCGTGAGCGCAGGCACCGAGATCTGGACATCCACAATCGCGCGGGCGGGGACGTCCGCCAGCGCCGTCCCGCCAATGTGGTCGATGCGCAGGGCGGCGTCCCCAAAGGCGAGACGTAGGCGGCGACCCAGACCGCCAAACCGTTGTCGCCATTCTGGATCGGGGGGCGCGAGTTCGAACGGGGCGGACATAGACGGGCGCGGGATGGGCACGAGAGGCGACGGGGCCGAAAACATAGGAACGCCGACGGTTACCTCGCCCGAAAATCGCCGTTAACTCTCAGGGCCCGCCGTCGCCTTGGGCGTGCGTCCGTCGAGGCGGAGCGCCGGGTCGGTGAACACGGCCGGGTCGAGGTCGGTCGGGAGCGCGAGGGCGTCGGTGAGGAGCGCGAAGCCATCGGCGCGCTCCTTCCGTACGGCGAGCCGCACGGGGCCAGCCGCCGTGTTGAAGGCGTCGTACCCCATCCAGTCGTACTGCCCGATGCCGCCGCTCTCCAGCTGGAACGTCCAGCCCTCGACGGCTCCCGTGTCGCGGTTGACGTAGATCCAGTAGGTGTCGCCCGGGGTCAGCCCGACCCCGTCGAAGGCGAGCGTGAGCGCGGCGGTGGTGGCGTCCGACGAGTCGGCGTCGAGGCCGCGTGTGACGCCCGCGTCGAAGAGCTTGATCGGCGCGAGGAGCCAGTAGGTGTCGTTGAGGTAGGCCTGCTCGGCGTTGTCGAGGGCCTCGGCGAGCGTGGAGTCCCTCAGGGGCGCTCCATCCATGTAGACGGTGCCGGTGGTGTAGTCGTCCACGTCGAAGAGGGCCGTGTAGAGCGTGTCGCCGTTCGACCAGTCGATGCGGTAGGCCCCGGTCGTCCGGTCCCAGAGGTGGTGCCGGATCGGGGTGCGCTCGCCCGCACGCTCGACGGCGAAGTCGAAGCGCAGCGCGCCGACGCGGGCCCAGGCTGCCGGTCCGCCTGCGTGGTCGTAGGCGAGCATCGCAAGAGAGTCGGCGACCGTGATCACGTCGGGCGTGACGAGATCGGGCATGGTGACCCCAGGTGCGGGCACGGTGGCGGTGGCGTCGGGCTCGGGCGTGGCGCACGCGGCGAGCGCTAGGGCGCCAAGAAAAACGAGCGGGTACGAGAAGGCAGGGCGCATGGGCGGGCGAGAGAGGATGTAGAGAGTGGCCCTACAAGGTAGCGCGGGCGCACGGACACAGCGCGTCGCCTACCTTGCCGTTGCTGCCCCTCTCGCCTCGCCTCTCGCCCCTGTGGTATTCGCCGCCTCCATCCCTTTTCTCAACGAGATCGTCGCGCTCTTCGCCGTAAGCGTGGGGATGGCCTACCTGTGCTACAAGCTGCGGCTGGTCCCCATCGCGGGCTTCCTCCTCGCCGGTGTCGTGATCGGGCCGAACGCGCTCGGTCTGGTCTACGAGCAGGAACTCGTGGACGTGCTCGCCGAGATCGGCGTGATCCTGCTGCTGTTCACCATCGGGGTCGAGTTCAGCCTGGAAAAACTCTCGCGGATAGGGCGGGCCATCTTCATCGGTGGCGGGACGCAGGTGTTCGTCACCATCGGCCTCGTGACGGGCGGCCTCGCGCTGGCGGGCATTGGCTGGCAGGCGGGCGTCTACACGGGCTGCCTCGTCGCGTTGTCATCCACGGCCATCGTGCTGGCGCTCCTCGCCGAGCGCGCCGAGACGGACACGCCAGCCGGAAAGCTCTCGCTCGCGGTGCTGATCTTCCAAGACCTCGCCATCGTGGCGATGGTGCTCCTCGTGCCGATGCTCGCGGGGACGGGCGGTGGGCCGCTTGACCTGCTGATTGTGCTCGGCAAGGCGTCGGCGCTCATCGTGGCGGTGATCGTCCTCGCGCGCCGCGTGGTGCCGTGGCTGCTGGAGAAGGTCGTCCGCACGCGCCGCCCGGAGCTGTTTCTCCTGAGCGTGGTCGCGATCTGCTTTGGGACGGCGGCGGTGTCGGCCATGGCCGACGTGAGCCTCGCGCTCGGCGCGTTCCTGGCGGGGCTGATCGTGAGCGAGAGCGAGTACTCCGAGCAGGCGCTCAGCGAGATCCTGCCGCTGCGGACGGTCTTCAATGCGGTGTTCTTCGTCTCGGTCGGCATGCTCCTCGACCTCCGCTTCGTGTTGGCCAACCCGCTGCTCGTGCTCTGCGTGGCGCTGGCCGTGGTGGTGCTGAAGTTCGTCATCACGACGGGTGCCATTCTGATGCTCGGCTACCCGATTCGCATCGCGGCGGCGACCGGGTTGGCGCTTGCGCAGATCGGCGAGTTCTCGTTCGTGCTCGAACGCGCAGGCCGCGCTGCGGGCATCACGCCCGCCGGGCTGGGCGACGCGGGCGCGCAGACGTTCATCGCCGTGACGGTGCTGCTCATGATCGCGACGCCCTTCCAGGTGCAGGCCGCGCCGGGCTTCGGGTCGCTCGTGGCCCGCACGCCGCTCCGCAAGCTGGGCGACGGCCCCGGCCCCGACGCGGTAAAGCCCGCAGGCGACGACGAGCACGGCACCGACGTGCACGCGATGGAGGACCACGTTGTGGTGGTCGGCTATGGCCCCGCCGGGCAGCGGCTCGTGCAGGTGATGCAGGACGTAGGCATCCCGTTCGTGGTGATCGAACTCAACCCAGAGTCGACGGCCAAGCTGCGCAAGGAAGGCGTGCCCGTCATCTACGGCGATGCCAGCCGCGCCTTCCTACTCGAACACGCGGGCATCGCGCGGGCCAAGCTCGGCGTGATCCTGATCAACGACCCCACCGCGGTGCCGCGCATCCTCCAGCAGATGCGCTACCTCAACCCGACGCTCCAACTCATCGCCCGGACGCGCTTCCTGCGTACCGTGGAGCCGCTCCAGAAGGCCGGGGCCGACATCGTGGTGCCGGAGGAGATGGAGACGACGGTGCGCGTCTTCTCGCACGTACTCGGGGCCTACCTTGTGCCGCCCGCCGAGATCGAACGCCTCGTGCGCGAGATCCGGCAGGAGGACTACCGCATCCTGCGCGGCTCGATCCAGGAGGCGCACCTGATGGTGCTCCAAGGCCTCGACGAGGAAGGCCTCCACACGCGCGCTGTCGCGCTGCGCAACGGAGCCCCCGCCGCCGGACAGACGCTCGCCGACCTCGACCTGCGCCGCCGCCACGAGATCACCGTGATCGCCGTCCGACGCGGCGGCCGCACGCTTGCCAACCCCGCAGGCGACTTCCAGGTGGAGGCAGGCGACCGGCTCGTCCTCATCGGCTCCGCCGAGCACTTCGCCGAGGCCGCCACGCTTTTCCGTGCTCCGCTGCCAGCTGACGAATAGGCCGAGTCGCTGGTGCCGCAAGTCTAGACGACAGCGCCCCGCTGCCAGTATCGACAACGGGGCGCTGGACTTCGCTGCAAAGAGCAAGACGATCACTCAAGGTGGTGGTAGTCGAGCTCGTGGTCCTCGGCGAGGGCCTGCTGGACAGCCTCGGTGGGTGGCACGGCATCCGCCGTGGTGAGCGTCATGCGCCCGTCGGCGTCGCGGAGGACGCGGACATTGCGCTGC
>JBCDFF010000134.1:0-9974 GCA_039178415.1 Bacteroidota bacterium | reverse complement strand
TTTCCGTTCTCTAGCGCTGCTGGCTATGTCTCGTGCTCATGACCGCCTGCCCTGGCTCCTTCTCTTCGTGCTCGCTGCCGTGCCCGTGCAGGCACAGACGGGCCCCGACGTGCCTGAGATGGCGAGCTACGACGCCTACTTCCTCGACTTCCTCGACCGCTACGCCATCCCTGGGGCCTCCGTCGCCGTCTCGCGCTCCGGGCGGCTCGTCTATGCACGCGGTTTCGGGCTCGCCGACGTCGACGCCGCCCTGGCCGTGCAGCCGACCGACCGGTTCCGCGTGGCGAGCGTCTCGAAGCCCATCACGGCCGTCGTGGCGATGAAGCTCGTGGAGGACGGCCGCCTCGACCTCGACGCGCCGGCCTTCGCCGTCCTCGACGACCTGCCCCCGCCCGACGGGCAGACCGACGACCCCCGCCTCGCGCAGATCACCGTCCGCGACCTCCTCCAGCATTCCGGCGGCTGGGACCGCGACGGCACCGTCTACGACCCCATGTTCGACGTGGTCAACATCGCTGCCGCGATGGGCGTCCCGGCACCCGCCGACGTCGAGACGGTCATCCGCTTCATGCGCGGCCGGCCCCTCGACTTCGACCCCGGCAGCCGCTACGCGTACTCCAACTTCGGCGTGGCCGTGCTCGGGCGCGTCCTCGAACGGGTCACGGGCACGCCCTACGACCAACTCGTGAAGGAGACGCTCGCCCCGACGGGCATCACGTCGTTCGAGATCGGCGGCTCGCGGCTCGCCGACCGCCTGCCAGGCGAGGTGCGCTACTACTCGCCCTTCGCCGAGGTCCCGAGCGTCTTCGGCGACGGCCCGGTCCCGTGGCCCTACGGCGGCTTCCACATCGAGGCGATGGACGCGCACGGCGGCTGGGTGGCTTCCGCACCGGACCTGCTGCGCTTCACAACAGCGCTCGACGGCCTCACGAACCGCCCCGACGTGCTCGCCGCCGAGACGCGTGCCGCGATGGTCGCCCGGCCGGACCTCGCGACGTGGAACGGGTCTTCGTCCTGGTATGGGCTGGGGTGGTCGTCGAACACGAACGGGCACTGGTGGCACCTGGGGTCGCTGCCGGGCGCGGAGTCGCTGCTCGTCCGGTCGAGCTACAACGGGCTCCACTGGGCGGTGCTGCTCAACACCCGCACCAACGCGACGAGCACCTACATGGCCGAGCTCGACCAGGCGATGTGGACCCTGGCGCTCGGCATCACGACCTGGCCGACGCACGACCTGTTCGACACGGTCGTGGCCGACGAAGGGCAGCCCGACGCGGCGACGTTGTCGCTGGACGCCTACCCGAACCCAACGTTTGCCTCGGCCACGGTCGCCGTGACGCTGCCTGCGGCCGCCAACGTGCGCGCCGAGGTGGTCGACCTGCTCGGCCGCCGCGTAGCGACCCTGCACGACGGCCCGCTCGCCGCCGGGACGCACCGGCTCACGCTGGACGCAGCGCGGCTGCCCACGGGTGTCTACGTCGTCCGCACCGTGACACCCGACGCCACCCTCACGCAGCGGCTCACGGTCGCACACTGACCCGGCACCACCAATGCCAACGTCGAGAAAGCCGCCGGTGATGACGAGATCGCTGTCTGCTTCTCGTGGATAGGAGTACGGTGCCTTCAGCCTCTTCCTCGGTCTCTTGCTATGCGGTCTGCCCTATTTCCCCTCGCCTGCGCGCTGGCGCTTGCGTTTTCCACGGCCGCTCAGGCTCAAACGGTCTCGTTCGAGCGACTCGCGCTCTTTGGCGGGACGGCGCAGGCGCTCGGGGCGTCTGGAGACGGCGCGTTCATAGTGGGAACCGGCGCGCCGCCGGAGGGAGGCCGGACGGATGCCTACCGGTGGGTTGACGGGACCGTCGTGAACATCGGTACTGCTTCCGGAAGCGACTTCTCGTTCGCCACGGGCGTGTCGGCAGACGGACGTGCGGTGGCGGGCTACACGGCGGGCGCAACACGCGACGCGTTCCGGTGGACGGCCGACGACGGTCTGCTGACCCTTGGCACCGGAGAGGCCCGCGCCATTGCTGACGACGGGGCTGTCGTGGTCGGTACCACCACGTTCGGCGAGAGCGGGGTAGACGCGTTTCGCTGGACGGCCGACACGGGCATGCAGCCGCTCGGAGCGCTGCCAGGGGGAAACCTCTTCAGCCGGGCGAACGACATCTCGGCCAGCGGCGACGTGATCGTCGGATCCATCTCGGGGGCGACGAGCAACGGCCAGGAGGCCTTTCGCTGGACGCCCACGGCCGGCATCGTTTCGCTGGGCGTCTTGCAGGACGACCACCAACGCAGCGATGCATTTGGCGTGTCGCCTGACGGGCAGGTCGTCGTAGGGCGGAGCACCGGCTTTGGCCGTCCGATCAAGGCGTTCCGCTGGACGGCCGCGCAGGGGATGCAAGACCTCGGGGCTCCGGCGAACGGATCCAACCCGGAGGCGCGGGCCACGTCGCTCAACGGCGAGGTGGTCGTAGGGCTAGCCACGCGCTTTGGGGTGATCGAGGGGACGTACTGGACCGAGGCGCGCGGCATGCAGTGGCTGGACGAGGCCCTCGCCGAGCGCGGCCTGGACGTGGGGGGGCTCACGAGGCTGGCCCCGGCAGACATCTCAGCAGACGGGCTGGTGATCGTGGGGACCGGCTTCGACGCGGGAGGCCAGCGCGTGGCGTGGCGCGCCGTCCTTGGGTCCAACTTCTTCGTCGAGGCCCCCGCGGACGACGAGATCGTCCCGCCCGGCGAGCCCTACACGGTCCGCTTCAGCGCGTCCGGCATCGACACCGTCGACCTCTACGTTGTCACGAACTCCCAGGACAGCAACGGCACACGCACGCTCCTCGCCGAAGACGTCCCTGTCGCCGGGGGCACCTACTCGTGGGAGGTGGACGAAGGCCTCCTCTCGCCCTCGACGTTCCTCATCGCCGTCAACGCCGACAACCCGGATGAGGAGGTCGTCAGCGAGCGCTTCCGGGTGCGCCCGCCCTACCGGCTGGCCCGCGTCGCAGGGACGGTCGCCAACCCCGAGTACGAACTGTTCCGCTTCTCGCGCCATGCCTTCTCGTTCGACCAAGCCGCCGAGGTGCTCTGGCCCACGGCCTACTGGGACCGGACCGAGAACGCCTACGACAACAACGCCTTCGGCTTCGACCCGCTCATCCCGCCCATCGGCGCGGTGCGCTACGACGAGGAGTATTTCTACGACCGCACGGCCGCCGCCTATCCGACGTGGGAGGCCTTCGCCCGCGCGTTCGGCTTCGCGGGAGCCTACGCCTCCACGTCGACCATCGAGTTCGGCGGCCTCACGATCCACCAGGTCAATCCCAACGCGGCCGGGGTCTGGCGGGGGATTAGTGGGACCGGTCTCCTGGGTGAGCAGACGAGCTACAACGGCGCGTGCTACGGCTTCGCGATGGCCGTGCTCGCGGGATTCAGCAGCCCCGAGGCGTTCACCGCGCGCTGGCTCCCGCTCACGGGGCAGCGCACCCTCGCCGACGTGCCCCTCACCAACGAGGTGCGCGACGCGATCCATAGCCTCTGGACCTACACCTCGGACCGTCGCCTCGAACGCCGCGCCATCGACAACCTGGTGGCCGATCCTGTCTCCCCACGCGCCGTGCTCGCCCAGTTGAAGGCGCGCCTGGAGAGCGACGTGCGTGACCTCGACCGCGTGTTGGTGTTCCAGGGCGCGTACCGCAACCCCGACGGGACGACGGGCGAGGGCGCGCACGCCGTCGTGCCCATTGACTTGCTGGACGTGATCGACCTCGGCGGCGGCAGCGAGATCGGCGTCGAGGACGACGGGCTCTACTGGATCCCCGTCATGGACCCGAACTACGACGTCAACGCCAGCCCCAACTCTGCGATCGCGTTCGTTGAGATCGACTCGACCGCGGCGACGTGGTCGCACCTCGAGTTGCGGGACGGCGCCCTGTTTCAGACCGAGTGGCTCAGGGGGAACGCAGAGGGCCTCTACCTCTCGGGCCTGGGCATCGAAGCCCTGGAGCCCGCGCGGCCGACATGGCCCGTGGTCTTCGAGGAGGATCCAGCCGCGCCCAGCACCGCCGCGTCGAGAGCCGCGCCGCAGCGCCGGGCTGACGAGCTGATCGTGCGCATCGCCGCGGGAAACTCTGGGCTCAGCGGGCCGGGCGGGGAGGTGAGCTTCAGGGACGGCACGCTCACGGAGACGCTCCCCGGCGGCGGCGCGCTCTTCCCGATCACCGGCCGACCTGCTCGTCCCTTCGCCTACGTGGCACCGCCGGGCCGCTACACGGTGGATCTCGTGCCGGGACCCTCGGGACGCAGCCTGCTGACCGTAGAGGACCGACGCACGCTCACCGTCGCGCGCCTCGACGGGACTCCAGGCGCTGACGCCGACCGCGTCGAGGTGGGCGGCGACACGCTGAGCGTGGCGGCCGGGCAGGCGGGCCTGCTGCGGCTCGACGCACGGCTCACGGTCGAAAGCACCGGCGGCACGGTCGTGCGGACCTTCGCCGCGGATAGCCTCCAGGCGGCTCCAGGTCTCCGTCTCGGTGTGAGCGCGCTGGCCGACTCGGCGGGCTTCCGGGTCGGGAGCAACACGGCGGTGACCTACGACCTCGCGCTGGGGCAGGCCGGACCCGGCGGGCGACGCAGCTTCTACCACGCCAACGTGCCGTTGCCCGCCGGAGCTACCCATGTCGTGCAGCCCGACTGGTCCGACCTCGGCAACGCGCCTGTGACGGTCAGCGTGGACCTCGACGGCGACGGCGAGCCCGACGAGACGTTCGAACTCGACAACGAGGGTTTTCCCGTCACCAACGAGGACGAGGCGGTCGCGCTGCCCAGCGTCTTCTCGATGGCCGCCTACCCGAACCCGGCGCGCGACGCTGCTACGGTGGCCGTGGCGCTGCCCGAGGCAGCCGACGTGCGCGTGGAGGTGTTCGATGTGCTCGGCCGCCGCGTGGCGATGCTGCACGACGGCCCGCTCTCCGCCGGCGCGCACCTCCTTGCGCTCGACGCCGTGCGGCTGCCTGCGGGCGTCTACGTGGTCCGCGCCGCGACACCCGACGCCACGCTCGCGCGCCGAATCACAGTGGTAGGATAACCGAGCTTAGGTCGAAACACAGAGGCCAAAAAAGCGGGCGGCACTGACGAGATCGCCGCCCGCTTTGCGTGAATGGGAGTAGTGCACTCCACCGCTCACGCTTCCTCGCCTCGCCATGCGAACGCCTGCTAGTTTCCCCTGCTTGGCCCTGCTCATCGCTCTGCTCGCCGTCGCCACCGGCGCCGCACCCACGGCCCACGCCCAGACCGTGCGCGACAGCGTCCGCATCGACCTCGTCCAGGTCAACACCTCAGGCCGCACCGAGGCCGGCAACGGCTTCTGCGGTGCCAGCGCCCAGGCCC
Organism: Bacteroidota bacterium; assembly: GCA_039178415.1. Taxonomy (GTDB): domain Bacteria; phylum Bacteroidota; class Rhodothermia; order Rhodothermales; family Rubricoccaceae; genus JBCBEX01. The sequence continues at coordinate 4,592 of JBCDFF010000134.1, read as the reverse complement.
TCTGGCCCAACGTCCTCCAAGACCTCCTCGGCACGCCCGACCGCTCCTACGGCTACAGCGACTACACCCTCGTCGCTACCGAAGGCCAGTTTGTCCCGTCTGGTCGCGGCCAAATCGGGGACCTCCCCGACGGCATCCTCGGCCACGACCCCCAGATCGGCGGTAGCCAGTTCAACTTCAACCCGGACGGCCCCATCCCCAACTGCGCCCCCCAGATCGCAGCGGTTGCGTTGCGTCTCTCCGGTGCGTGGGGCTTCCGCAACGCGCGCCCCTTCCGCGTCACCGACTGGTACGCCGTCTACTCGATCCCTAGCGGGACCCCGGTCGCGCTCTTCGAGTGGGCGCAGACCGAAGGGTTCACGGTCGAGTTTGACGGCTTCGCACCCGACCTGTCGCTCTCGCGCGAGGTGGACGCCTCCGCTCCCGGCGGCAAGCGTCCTGTCGTCGCCTACGCATGGGACTTCGGCGATGGGAGCACAGCACGAGGCCCTTCGCCGCGCCACACCTACGAGGAGGAGGGCACCTATGAGGTGACGCTCACCGTGACCGACGACGACGGGGAGGAGAACGCGCGCACAGAGACGGTGACGGTGGAGGCGGCGCGACTGCAGGTGACCGTCGAGGCGACGCCGTCGGAGGTCAACGTGGGCGAGAGGATCGACCTCGTGGCCACGGTGACGAACGTGGGGACCGCGCCGGTCTTCGACGTGGAGGTGGGGCGGGTCTTCACGGCTGAGCTGCAGCTGCCGGAAGCGGAGAACCTGGAAGGGCGTCAGTTCGGCGGGCAGAGCGTGGAGCCGGTCGCGTTGGCCGACGGAGAGCCGGCCGAGCAGCGGCGTGACAGGCTCGCGCCCGGCGAGTCCGTGGAGGTGTCGCGGTCGTACCTGGTGGAACGCGCCTACGGAGTGCGCGAGGGGTTCAGCGGACCGTACGACCCGCTGGAGGTGCTGGTAAACTGGAAGCTCAACGTGGTCGTGGGCGCGGACGACGAGGGGGAGCCGGTGCCGGTGGCGGACGCGTGCGAAGAGGTCGGGAGCTGTCCCGACTCGACGCGGATCCTGCAGGGGCCCCTCGTGGTGCGCCCCGCCGTAGTCACACGGGAGGCGTCGCGGGGCGACACGCTCGTGGTGCGGGCGACCGTCGAGAACACGGGGGCCATCGGCCTGCGCGACGTGCTCGTCCCAGCAGCGTTCTCGTTCGAGTTTGCCTACGCCGACACCATCGACGCGAGCAGCGTGAGCGCGCCCCGGCTGTCGCTCTTGGACGGCGAGGGCAGCACGACGCTGGAGACGGTGCTCGCGCCTGGCGAGGCCGCAGACGTGGACGTTCGCTACGTCGTGGACCGCGCCGCGACCATCGAGGTGGAGGTGGAGCCCGGCCAGACGCAGCCGGTACAGGTGCGGGCGGAGGTCGCCACGTCCGTCGAGGGCGTGGTGGGATTCACCGGCAACGACGACAACCTGCGGATCGTGGCGCGCGAGGAGGACCCGCTCGCGTGCCCCTTCGAGCCCGGACAGACGGGCGCGGGGGCGCGGCCCCGTGCGCCTCGGTGCCTCGGGGAGATCAAGCCTGGCTTTATCACCTTGAAGCGGCCCCTCACGCGGGATTCGCTCTTCGCGGTGGGGCAAACGTACCAGATCGAATGGGAGAACGTCGGAGCCGGTGGGGTCCGGGTCCTCGCAACCACGAAGGCGCTTCCAAGCATCCCCGACGACTTCACGATCGAGCTCTCTGAACGGGCGAGGGAGGCCGCGCTCGTCACCTTCGATTGGGAGGTGAAAGAGGAGCACACATCGCCCAACTTCCGGCTGCTGGTCATTGAGGACGGCGACGGAGACGAAGGACGGCTCTTCGACCTGAGTCCGCGACTCCGCGTTCGCGACACCACGCGGCTGACCCGCACCGTGTCCGACGAAGAACTGGGGCAGACCTACGAGTACTTCGAGCCGAGGCCGCACGCATGGCGGCTCGGCAACGTGCGCGCGGAGTGGTTCCCCGATGCAGCGTGGCGCAACCAGGACTCGCTCCAGTATCGCTTCGACCTGAGCGAGCCGCAAGGCTACGACCCGAACTACGGGCGAGCCGGGCAGCAGGGCGTTCGGTACTCCCCCCTGCAGTTCCGCGAGGCGAATCCGCAAGTCTACCCAGCCTTCGTCTCATTGGCGCACGCGTTTGGCAACGACGAGACCTACCACAATTTCCCACAGCCGACGACCATCGGCCCGTTGCAAGTCAACGCTCCCAAGAACATCGCTCGGCAATCGTGGCGCATGATCGGCGGCGCATTCGGCGGCGCGTGCTACGGGATGAGTCTGTCTACGGCTGGCACCTTCATCGACCCAGAGCGAGGGGCGGCAATCCTTGGCGGCATCGACCCGCACCTCTACCAGGTACGCTCGGCAGGACCTCGGGTGTATGGGAGCGTCAACGCGCTCCAACTCTACCAGTTTGGTATCATAGGGCAGCCGACAACCGCCGCGGCGTTCGTTGAGCAGCTCCGCGCCCTGTTTGCGGAGGACACCCCCCGTGGCCTTCGGGTGCTCGGCGTCTTCGGGACCATCGCCGGAGGAGGGGGGCAGCGTGCGGGGCACGCCGTCCTTCCGTACCGCGTCGAAGAAGTCGGGGCTGACCGGTACCATGTCTACGTCTACGACCCCAACTTCCCGGGCGAGGACGACCGGTTCATGCAGCTGGATACACAACGGAATACGTACTTCTATGCCTCGGGTGACTACGAGTACGCGACGGTCCGCAGTGGCAAAGACATGCAGACGTTCAACGTGGCGCCGGACATGTATGCGAAGGCTCAGCCCATCTGGAGGCTGTTTCTGGGACAGCCGATCCAATCGCTCCTCCCGGAGCAAGGCGGGCCCGGTGTCTTCTTGCAGGCAAGAACCCAGGCGTTCACGCTAACGACGCCCGAGTCGGGGCACCTCGTGCTTGCCGACAGCGTGGTCCAGATCGGGATCGACGGCGCCGAGGCGCTCCAGCCGCTCACAGGCACCGCGTCGCTGCCCTACGGCTATCGACTGCCCGAGGGAACCTACTCGCTGTCGCTCGACGCGCCCGCAGCCGGGGAGGGGGTCCTCGTACGGCGGGGGAACGCCTACGTGGGCGTAGACCTGCTGGAAGGCGGCGGCGCGGTGACGCAAGACGCTGGCGAGCCAGCCAGCCGCTCCGCTCGCGGGGCAGACGGGGCCGTCCCCGCCTCGCTCGAGGTAGACCTGGAGCCGTCTGGCGGGGTCCAGGTACGCGCTGGCGAGGGCGCGCCGGCCCCGCTCGCCCTGGAGACGACCCTGCTCCAGCCGGCGGAGGCCGAGCGCGCGTTTCGGCTGGAGACCCTGCTTCCGGAAGGCGAGCGCATCACCACAGCGCTCCGGGCCGACTCGACAGCGCTACAGGTTCGCGCCTCCAGTCCGGTCACGTACCGCCTCGTGCTCACCGATGGGGGACCGACCGACACAGGCGTCTTCGTCCACGACGAGGTGACGCTCGAAGGCGGCAGCGTCCACACCATCCGCCCACCCTGGGGCGACCTCAACGGCACTGCCGTGGAAGTCGACATCGACCGCGATGGCGACGGGACGGTGGACGAGACCAGGCAGCTGGAGAATGAGGTCGCGGTGGCCTCCGACCCTGCGTCGCCTACCGCAACGCTGCCGGAGGTCTTCGCGCTCAAGACCTACCCCAACCCAACGCGCGGCGCTGCTACCGTGGATGTCGCCCTGCCGGAGGCTGCCGACGTGCGCGCCGAGGTCTACGACCTGCTCGGCCGCCGGGTGGTGACGCTCCACGACGGCCCGCTCACCGCCGGAACGCACGCCCTCGAACTCGACACGGCGCGGCTGCCTGCAGGCGTCTACGTGGTCCGCGCCGTGACGCCCGACGCCACGCTCACGCGCCGAGTCACGGTGGTGCGATGATCCGTTCTGGCACGCAATAGCGCTATGCCTATCGGACAGGGCCGTTTGTGGTGGAACGGCCCTCCTGCACGCCCGGTCTGGACTGCCCAGATCGGGCGTGCTTCATGGAACGGCACGAGGTGCCACGGAAGGCGGCTTCGCTGATAGCGGAAGGCTGCCAATTTTCGGTGCGTTCAGGAGCGGCGTGGTCGGGCAGCTTCAACGGAATGCGCGAACCGGCTATACTCCGTGCAGACCCATTCCGAAGCGCTTCCGCTGCGATCCAGCCGGGCTATCGCTTCGCCGTTCTCCTACCAACCACACCCCCATCAGCTATGAAGCTCACCGTTGTAGGCGCGGGCAATGTCGGCGCGACCGTCGCCGAGTGCGTCGCGCGCATGGACATCGTCAACGAGATCGCCCTCATCGACATCCGCGACGGCGTCGCCAAGGGTAAGGCGCTCGACCTCTGGGAGTCGGCCCCCATCCACGGCTTCGACACCAAGCTCGTCGGCGGCGACGACTACGCGCTCACCGCGGGCTCGGACATCAACGTCATCACCGCCGGCCTCCCCCGCAAGCCGGGCATGAGCCGCGACGACCTCCTCGCCAAGAACGCCGAGATCGTCTCCAGCGTCACCGAGCAGATCGTCGCCCAGAGCCCCAACACGATCCTCATCATCGTCTCGA
>JBCDFF010000133.1:0-9998 GCA_039178415.1 Bacteroidota bacterium | reverse complement strand
GCGGAGTGCCTCGATGGTGTCGACGTCCACGTCGAACTGCTCGGCGGCGTCAATGATGTCCTGCGTCTCGAAGGTGAACTCGGACGCGTTGTTGAGCGCGCCGAGCGCCTCGTTGAGCGCGTCCGAGATCTGGTCGACCACGTCGTCCGGGATGGCCTTCTTGAAGAGCCAGTCCACGGGGCTGAGGGTCACGTTGATCGCCTTCTGGAGCGGCGATTCGTCGCGCTGCCAGGCGTCGATCTCGCGCTGGGCGGCTTTCTCGTAGTCGGTGAGGCGCATGGGGCTACGTCGCAGGTCAGAGGTCACAGGTCGCAGATCAGACAGCAACGCCGGGGGCGACCAGAAAAAGGTAGGGGACGCGAGCCAAAGCTCCGCGCCCCCAGACCTAGGACCTGAGACGTGCGACCTTCGACCTAGTCGGTGTTGATCTCGTACTTCTTGAGGAGCCGGTACATGGTCGCGCGGCCGATGCCGAGTTCGACGGCGGCGCGGTCTACGTTGCCCTCGCAGGCGTGGTAGGCCTGCTCGACGGCGCGGCGCTTGAGGTCTTCGAGTGGCACAATTTCATCAGGCGTCGAGGCGGCGGCCAGGATGGGCTCCGGCGCGTCTATACCGTCGCCGGCCGACGCGGGTTGCGCAGGGCCGCTCGACGGCCCCCCAGCGGAGGCAGCCGGACCGCTCGGCGCGCTCAACGCGGGGGCCTTCGGCACGGGCGGAGCGACGAAGCGGGGGCTGGAGTCGCCGCCCGCGTCGGCCCTGCCTGCATGAGCACCGGCCGCGGCGTGTACGCGCTCGTTCCACGGCACCAGCGCGGCGTTCGTGTCCAGCATCAGGTCGGCGGGCTGGATGAGGTCGCTGTCCGAGATCAGGATGGCGCGCTCGACGACGTTTTTGAGCTCGCGCACGTTGCCGGGCCAGTTATAGCCCGCGATGGTGCGCGTGGCCTCAGACGAGAGCAGCTTCTCCTTGAACTGCGGGTTGTCCTCTTTGTAGGCCGTGAGGAAGTGGTGCGCCAGGACGAGCACGTCCTGCTCGCGCTCGCGCAGCGGCGGCAGCACGACCGGGAACTGGAAGAGGCGGTAGTAGAGGTCCTCGCGGAAGGTGTTCTCCCGGATCATGGCGAGGATGTCCTTGTTGGTCGCCGAGATGACGCGGGCGTCGAACTTGATGAGGCCGGAGCCGCCGACGCGCGTAATCTCGCGGTTCTGGAGCGCGCGCAGCAGCTTGGCCTGCAGGCCGAGGTCGAGCTCGCCAATCTCGTCGAGGAAGATGGTGCCGCCGTCGGCCTCCTCGAACTTGCCAATCTTGCGGGCGTGCGCGCCCGTGAACGAACCCTTCTCGTGGCCGAAGAACTCGCTCTCCATCAGCTCCGACGGGATCGCGGCGCAGTTGACGACGACGAACGGCCCCTGGGCACGGTCCGAGTTGAAGTGGATCGCGCGGGCAACAAGCTCCTTGCCGGTGCCGCTCTCGCCCTGGATGGCGACGGTCAAGTTGCCGCGCAGCGTCTTGCGGATCGTGCGGTAGAGGTCCTCCATCGCCGCGCTGTCGCCCACGATCTCGTCGAGGCCGTACTTCTCGGCGACCTCGCCGCGCAGGTTCTCGACCTCGCGCTGGAGAGCGACCTTCTCCTTCACATTCTTGACGACGATGTCGAGCTTGACCAAATCGTCTTGTCCCTTCGTGATGTAGTCGAGCGCGCCGCCCTTCATGGCCTGCACGGCCACCTCCACGGTGCCCTGCGCGGAGATCATCACGACGGGGAGGTCGGGGTCGCGCTGGCGCAGCCGCTTGAGCGTCTCGATGCCGCCGATGCCGGGCATCATGATGTCGAGCAGGATCAGGTCGGGGCGCTCGTCGAGGGCGTCGAGGGCCTCCTCGCCGGAGTGGAAGACGCGGACTTCGTGCTGCTTGTCCTTGTCGAGGCGGTAGGAGAGGAGGCGGGCGTAGTGGCGGTCGTCGTCGACGACGAAGAAGCGGTAGGTCATCAGGCGTAGGGCGATACCGGGGGGCCGCGCAAGCGCACGGGCCACCCTGCGGGGCGGTGAGGGAGCGGCGATATAGCCGCGTCAGCGATCCCCTCAGGTATCGGAGCCGTCTCAATTCGATAAATCGCGCCCGCCTCCCACAGGGGGAAACGGGCGCGATTCGCGGATTAGACCAGCCGCTTTGGTGCAGTCGCTTTCAGGTATCCAGGTGTGAAAGTGAGGGCCTGGAGATGCATGCCACGGAATCAGCCTGGTGCACATCCAGGTTCCGCGGTGTTACGTATCGGATCGAAGCCAACACGCAATACGCAACACGTTTCCGGCTATCCTGCTGTCCAGTCCGCCGACACGGGTCACGCCTCGCCGTCGAGCATCTCCCGGAGGTCGACGCCGCCGTTGGGGCCGAAGTCGAGCGTGCGGATTGGGAACGGGATCGTCACGCGGCCCTCGTCGAAGGCCGTCTTGAGGCGCTTGATGCCCTCGCTCTGGGCGCTGAGAAAGTCGGCCTGGCCCTGGAAGGCGACCCAGTAGCTCGCCACGAAGTTGATGGACGAGTCGCCGAACTCGGTCCAGAAGAGGGTCACGTCGCGCTCAGGGTCGCGAGTGGAGACGGCCGAGAGCGCGGCCTTCGCCACGTCCTCGGCGTGCTGGAGGTCGTCGCCGTAGCCGACGCCGCAGCCGAGGTCGATGCGCCGCGCGCCGATCTCGGTGTAGTTGACGAGCGGGTTCTGATAGACCTGGCTGTTCGGGATGATGACCTCCTGACCCTGGAACGTGCGCACGTGGGTCGCCCGGAGGTTGATGTCCGAGATGGTGCCCATGTGGCCGTTGGTTTGCACGAGGTCGCCGAGGTCGAACGGCGAGCGCACGGCGATGAGGACGCCCGCGATGAAGTTGGCGGCGATGTCCTGGAACGCAAAGCCGAGGGCGAGGCCAAGAACGCCGGCACCCGCGAGGAGCGTCGTGACGGCGCGGTCGAGCCCGATCAGGCCGAGCGCGATGAAGACGCCCGCGGCGAGAACGCCGGTGTAGGCCATGGTGCCCAGCAGCGAGGCAACGCTCGTAGACGCGCCGCTCTCGCGGCCACTGATCTTGTTCATCAGCGCGGTCACCAGCGACCGCGCGCTGCGCGCCAGCAGCACAAACAGCAAGACGACCAGCAGGGCTGCCACGAGGTTGGGCAGCAGCAGCACAAAGCCTTCGACCCAGCCTGCCAGCTTGTCGATGAGGGTGCTGGCTAGGTCGCTGACGTTGAGGGGCTCGACGGGCTCAAGAACATCGGTAGCTTGGTCGGCGGTGGAATCGGGAGTGGATTGGGGCATGGAGGGACGTGGGGGATGGGTTCGAGCGAAGAGGTGGTGGTGAGAGCGCCTGGCAGCCGATTCATACCAAACCCGCTTTCAACCGTGCTTTTGTGTCCTGCTGAACTTGATTACTACCGTGAATCTTCGAGTTCAGAGTCTCTATCGTTTCCGACAAGATGCTGAAACAAGTTCAGCGGGACACTACTGAAGTATGCAGCCAGTGGAAGTGTGCAGCCGGGGCCGGTATCACACAGGCGAGGGATCCGCGATGGTCCCAGGCCGGAACGTGCCAAGCACGTCGCCCCAGCGCTGGAGAGCACCGGGGCGACGAGACGGGGTAGGGCGTAGTCGGCTTAGTGCGCCACAGTGACGCGAACCGTCTCTGAGAACTCGCGGCCCTGCGCGCGGACGACGTAGAGCCCGCTCGGAAGGTCACGCCCGTCGAGCTTGAAAGTGTGGGTCTCGCCGGGGCTGAGCTGGCGGTTGGCGAGCGTCGCCACGCGGCGGCCGAGGAGGTTGTAGACGGCCACGTCCACCTCCTGCGCCTGAGCGACTTCCAGGGTCAGCGTGGCTTCAGTGTTGAACGGGTTCGGGTAGACCGCCGAGAGACGGTGCGTTCCGAGCAGCGGTCCCTCGGCCTCGTTCGACACGCCCGTGGCACCCGCTGGGATGGGCGTCTCGGGCGTGGCCTCGAACGCGTACTCGAGCAGGGCGGCCTCGGCGGCGTCGTCGCTGGTTACGACGCGGGCCCAGCCGAAGTGGATGTTGCCCGTGCCAGCCTCAAACCGGAAGCCGACGATCCCCTCTTGGTCGAGGAATTGGTAGTAGGGATCGTTGTTGTAGATGCTCGCCATCACACCGTACGGGAAGAACGAGGCGAACGAGTCGATCTCGAAGCCGGCGCTGAGGAGGCTAGCCGAGCCAAAGGCTTCGTTGGTGAAGTAGGGCGCGTCTACGCCGAGTGCCCCGTTGTTCTCCTGCTCGGCGGCTCCTCGAATCAGCAGAACGCGAGCCGCGGTGGCCTCCCCGCCCCCCGGGCTTACAACCAGCGCGATGTCAACCGTGCCGTCGCCATCCAGGTCAATGGGGATATCGTCCTCGCCGTCCAGGGTAGTCAGGGCGTCGGGCTCGACGTCGGTGTAGACGATCTGTGCGTCGGCATCTGGCGCGACGAGGAGTGCCATGCTCGCGGCGGACGAGTAGGCGGCGAGTCGTTTTGCAAGCGTAGCAGTGCGAGACATAGGGATAGGGATCGGCTGAAGAGATGATGAGATGCCAGAATAAGGCCTAGCCTATCAAGGCACAAGCTGCCCGTTTAGGGGCCCCGGCCGGAAGCACTTCCGGAGGCGGCATGGCTGGGTTGGGGTCCGCCTGTCAGGTGTGCGGGCAGCGCAGCAGGGTCAGCGAATGCGCTCGGCGGCGAAGCGGAGGTGGGCCGCTGCCTGTTCCGGCTTGCCGAGTGTCGTGCGGTAGACATCGGCGAGCAGCAGCCGGATGCGCTTCATGCCGGGGCTTTGGTGGAGCGCAACCTCCAGCGCCTGCGCTGCTCGTTCCGGCTCGTCCAGCAGAAGCAGCGCCTCGCCAAGGTGGGCATGCGCAGCCGGGTAGTAGTACTGGAGCCCGACGGCGCGCAGGGCCGCCTGGGCAGCATCCTCAGGGTGGTCTTGGCGCAGGAGCGCGAGGGCGAGCCCCCGGTGGGCCGCCGGGTGATGCGGGTCGGTGGCGAGCGCCTGGCGAAACGATGCCTCAGCCTCGGACCAGCGCTGCAGCTGGAGATAGACTTCTCCGATGCGCTGGGTTAGCATCGGATAGCGGTCGACGCGAGCCTGTGCCGCCTGGAGCGCGTCGAGCGCTTCGTCATAGCGATCCTCGGCGGCGAGCAGCAGGCCCCGGTGAAAATGGTAGCCCGGAGGTGTGGCTTCGAGGAGGCGGGTGGTACGGTCGCGCTTGAGCGCGAGGCGCTCTCGTTGGAGGTGGAGGTCGTCCGTGGCGGGCTGTCCGGCGAGGGCGTCGAGTTCGGCCGTGCACTTGGCGAGTTGCGCGGTGAGGCGGGCGCGGCGGCCCTCCATCACGCGCTCCAGCGTCGCCCGTGCCTCCTCGACGCGGTCGAGCAGCCGCAGCGACTCCACGAGGCGGAGCCCGAAGCGCTCGGCCTGCGGGTCGGCCTCGAAGGCCGCCTCCAGGAGCGGAAGCGCTAGGTCGGGGCGGCGGTTGCCGAGGTGGACGCGGGCGAGGTAGAACGACGACTCGCGCGCGATCCGGTCCACGTGCACTTGGCCCTGCCCTGGCTCCACGTAGCCCAACTCGACCAGTTGCCGCATCGCCTCCTGCTCCGCCCACGGGTCGCGCTGGACATTGCCCGGGTGGCGCCCTGCATCCCCCGGTACCGTCTCCCAGGAGTCGATGAACGCGGGGGGCACGGGCTCTGCGAAGGCGTCGGCGAGGACCTTGCCGCGCTGGTCCCGACCTACGGGCAGCCCGAAGAGCGTGAGCACGGTCGGCGCAATGTCAAGCAGCGTAGCCCCATAGAGGCGATCGTCGCGCTTGATCCCGGGTCCGGCCATCACGATCACCCCATGGTCACGGTGCTCCAACGCGGGGGCCGCGGGCTCGTCCGGCAGTTCGATGGGGCGCAGGTGGTCCGAGTGGAAGCCGTGGTCCGAGATGAGCAGCACCGTCGTGTCGTCGTCCACCTGCCGGAGTAGCTGCCCCAGCATCATGTCGTGGAAGCGGTAGCCTGCCTCTACGACGCCGTGGTAGCGCTCGTAGAGATCGTCGGGGACGGAAGGCCGCTGCGGCGGGTGGAAGGACATGAAGCCATGGCAGAAGTGATCGACGGCGTCAAAGTAGACGGCCATGAAGTCCCAGGGGGCGTGGTCCGCGAGGTAGGTCGCGGCGGCCTGGACGCTGCTTGCCTCGGCGAGCGTCTTCGCGATGAGGCTGAGGTAGCGGTGATACTTCGGGTCATCGTCCTCGCGGGCGCTTGGGACGAAGGGCAGGAGGTGGTTCGCCGTCATCTCGTGCGCGTGGACGCGGAGCGCGGCGAGCCGGTCGGCGAGCTCTGGGGGGTGCACGCACCCGTTCGGGAGCGGCCACGGCTCGTAGATCGGCCGGGCCGCACGCTGGTAGAAGTTCGACACCATCGCGCCGTTGAGCGGCTCGGCTGGGTGGCTCGGCCACCACCCCACTACGTTGGAGCGCAGCCCCTCCTGATTGAGGATGTTCCACACCGCCTTGCACTTACGGCTCGTGCCGAGCACGGGGCGGAGCCGCGTCCCATCGCTGGTCGGCTGGAGAAAGTTCAGGATGCCGTGCTGGTCGGCGGTCTTGCCCGTGGCGATGCTCGTCCAGAGCATCGGGCTCAGCGGCGGGTCGAGTGTTGCGAGGTTGCCCATCACGCCTCGGTCGATGAGCGACTCCAGCGAGGGCATCTTGCCTGCGTCGAGCAGCGGGGTGATGACCTTCCAGTCGGCGGCGTCCCAGCCGATGAGCAGGACCTTCTTGGCGAGGCGTGAGCCTGAGGGGAGCGACACAGGGCGCGGGGCTAGGGTGAGCGAGGGCGGGCGCTAGGAGCGCTGCCGGTGCAGCGTCGGGTCGACGACGGCGGCCATCGCTGCGGCGTCGAGGGCGGGCACGGCGTCGAGGAAGCCGCGGAGGAACGCCGCAAGCTCGGCGGCCGCCTGCGCGGGGGCCCGGACCACCTCGGCGTGACCGAGGACGAGTGTCTCGACGCCGGGGAAGCGCTCCGTCCAGGTGCGGGCGCGGGCGAGGTGGCGCGCGTAGGCGTTACGCAGCACCGTCGCGTCCCCAGCGGGGCGGCCTTGGCGCCCGAGCATCGCCGCTTGCGAGCGGAGCACCTGGTCGAGGTCGCGCTCCAGCAGTACCACGCGGTAGCGCGGCCCCGCAGGCAGATGCGGCAGGAGGGGGGCCACGACTTTCACCACCTGTCCGTCGGCATCGGGGAGCCAGGTCCGGTCCCGGGCGAGCGCCTTCACCCGATCGTGCTCGTAGTAGCCGCGCGGGTTGCTGTCGTCGGCCTCGCGGGCGCCGTCGGTGAACGCCACGAGGCCGCCTGCCGTGAGCATCTGCATCAGCATCGAGGTGCCCGAGCGGGGGAGCCCCGACACGACCACCACGGAGAGCCCGTCGAACGACACGGCGGTAGGAGGGGGAGACAGGGGGGCCTCGCCGCCGTGAGCACCGTCTTGCTGGGTTGCGGCATGAGCTGCCCGCTCGGCCTCCGCCTCGCGTCGGCGCTCCTCGATCCACGCCGTCCCGCGCGCGGCCCGCCAGGCCTCAACGCCGCGGTAGCCGAGCGCCAGCAGGCCCAGCGAGCCTTCAGGCGGAACGTCGTAGGGGACCTTCTTTGCGGCGTCGTTTGCGGCGTTGTTCGCAGCGTCGGCAGACATAGCGTGGAGGTGGAAGCAGGGCACAGCGCGGCGCGGAAGCTACACGCTGCTGAATCGGTGTGCCGGTAAAAAAAGCGCGGGGCGAGCCATCAGAGGCCCGCCCCGCGAAAGGGAGCACGCGGTGCGGCCTAGTTGGCCACAGTCACCTTACGAGTCGACTGGAACGTCTCGCCCGTCACGCGCACGAAGTAGACCCCTCCGGGGAGGTCCACGGCGTCCATCGTGATCGAGGTGTTGACGTTGGCTTCCATCGCGCCGTCGTAGAGCGTGGCGACGCGCTGGCCGACCGTGTTGAACACGTCCACGCGGACCTCCTGCGCCTCGCGCACGGCGAGGTCAAGCTTGGCCCGGCGGGCGAACGGGTTCGGGAAGACCTCCGTGAGGTCGTGCGTGTCCTGCACGGCAACGACCGCCTCGACCTCCGCGCTGTACTCAAACGCGCCGTCGAAGTCGACCTGCTTGAGGCGGAACGTGTGGGTCCCGACCGTGAGGCCGTCGATGCGGAAGCTGTACATCTGCGTCTCCGTCGTGGTGCCTGCGCCCTCCACGAAGTCGACCCGCTGGTAGGCCGCCTCGCCGTCAGGGCGCATCTGCACCTCAAAGCCCCGGTTCACCGTCTCGGAAGAGGTCACCCAGTTGAGCACAACCGCGTCGCCATCCATCACGGTGCTGAACGAGGTGAGCTCGACCGGCACCACGGCGGCGTCGCCGATGATGAAGTCGTCGATCGCGAAGTCGCTCGTGAAGCCGGCGGTCTCCGCAGCGCGGAACTGCAGAACGACCTGCGCCGAGATGAAGCCGCTCAGGTCCACTACCGCTTCGGTCCAGGTCGAGACACCCGTCGTGAGCGTAAGCACGTTGGGGGTGAAAGTGGCACCTCCGTCCGTCGACACGTCAACGGCCAAGGTCGTCACCCCGTCAGTCCCGGGATCGGAGTCCGGCCCTTGGTTCTGCCAGAAGAAGTAGGCCGCCGGCGGGGCCAGCCGCGAGCCTCCCGTACCGAAGGCCGAGAGGTCGAAGATCGGCGACAGGAGCGCCGACTCGGCACCGGCGGGAGCGCCGCCGGAGTCGTCGAGCCATGCGAAGAAGCCCGTGCCGGTGGTTCGGTCCGCCGCCGGGCCGTAGAGCGTCCCGTTGCCGACGGGGTCAGCGTTGTCGACGAAGAACCAGCGGTTGCCCGAGGTGGTACCGACAGGCGTACTCCAGTTCAACGGAGTGGTGCTGGCGTCGAAGCTTTCCGCTGCAGGGTTGGTCTCTGTGATGACGGGAGCCGGTGCTGTCGTGAACGAGCGGATGGTGCAGTTCGTCTCCCCAGCGCCGTTCACGGTGTTCACCTGCCAGTAGTAGGTGGTGGATGGGCTGAAGGCGTTGAAGGTGACAGCTGTGCCGGTGGTCTCGAAATCTGTGGCGATGTTGGTCGCAGCAGGGTCGGTGCCAAGGTTGTAGGAGTAGTTGAGCACGGTAGCTCCTGCCGACGGGGGGTCCCATGTGGTGACGAGTATGCCGTGCGTGACGCCTGTGGCACCGTCGACGGGAGCGTGGTTTTCCGCACAGTCCGGGGCAGCAGTGGCCACGACGAGCTCGGGGCCGGTGATGTTGTCCACGAACCAGCTGTCACCGTCGTCATTCACGTGGACGAACGCGACAAAGATGTCCTGGCCGATGAACGCCGAGAGGTCTACGTTGAACCGCTGAAGCCCGGCCGTGAACACGGGCAGGTCCGCCTCCGTGTAGGTCTGGATGGTCGTGAAGTCACCAATGGTGGTTTGGTCGCCCGTCGAAACCTGGATGAGGTACTGCGAGCCGAAGGGGTCGGCGAACTGCTGAGCCGCATCGAAAGACAGGGTGGCGTCACCTAGGCTAGGACGGATCCTGGGAGTCACGAGGTAGTCCTCAGCCACGCCAGAAGCCACGTTTTCGAACGGGTTGTAGGCCACGATGGCAGGCGTGGTTGGAGTTCCAAGGTTGACAAGGAACCAGTCGTTTGCCGTGCCATTCCCGTTGTCAAATACTGCCCAACCCGGCGGGGGAAAGACCCCATCCTCAAAGTCAGCGCCCAGCGGGGCTACTTGGCGGCTGATCGAAGCTACTTGGCGGCTGATCGAAGAGGTGCCTCGGAAGGTGTCCGATTCGGAGAGTTCGGGAATCGTGGGGAGAGCCGAGAGCCGAGTCTCGCTCTTCGAGTAGGTCTGGTCGGCTTGTTGTGCCAGGGCGGGTGTCAAGGCCCAACACGAGGCGAGCAAGAGAGTGACAAGGAGTCGCATCGCTGTGGAGGTGGAGTGAGAGCAGTGGTAGAG
>JBCDFF010000132.1:0-10005 GCA_039178415.1 Bacteroidota bacterium | reverse complement strand
AGTACTGGAGGCGGGACTCGAACCCGCAATCCCGTAATGGGCGGCAGATTTTAAGTCTGCTGCGTATACCAATTCCGCCACTCCAGCAACGGCGTCAAGCTACGCCCGCGCGGATCAGCGCGTCGGTTCATCCGTCGAGACGCTCCGTGAAGAGTTGGGAGAGGTCACCGCCAGCGAAATACACCCGGCGGTGCCCCCACGTGAGGGCCTGCTCGGCGGCAAGCTGGGCGCGCGTGCCCAGTGTGTCCCCGACGAAGAGCACCGGGCGCAGTGGATCCGACGGCAATTGTTCAGGGGCGAGCGTGGCGAGCGGCGCGGGCGTAGCTGGCGTGAGTGGATCGTCCGAAAGGCGTTCCGAAAGATCGCGCACATCGTAAACGGCAGCCCCGTCGTCCACGAGGGCTTGCGCATGCGCGAGCGTCAGAGCGTATGCTTGCGGCGTCTCGGTCGAGGTCGGCGGAAGGGCAGGGGCGCGCTCCGCGAGGTAGCGCAGGCGGACCCGCAGCGCCTCCCACGAGGCAAAGGCCCCCACGCGCCGCTCAACGATGCGCCCCTCGCGGTCGATCAGGAAAGTGGTGGGCAACATGACAACGCGATCCAACGCTTTGGCAAGCGCGCCCGCCTCGTCAATGACGCTGGGATAGCGAATCCCGAGCGAGTCGACGACGGTGCGGGCCGCGTTCAAGTCCACGTCGGTTTCGAGGACCCCGATCACCCGGACGTGTTCGTGCTCAACGCCGGTGCTAAGCGAGTCCAGGAGGGGCAGGTCGTCGACACTGGGGCGGCTCCAGGGAGCCCAGAAGTGGAGCACGATCGCCTGCCCGGCGAGGTCGGCGTCCGACAGGCGGTCGCCCGACAGCGTTGGGAGGGCGAAGGAGGGAAGCTCTAGCGACGCGGGAAGCGCGTACGACTGCGTGCTGTCGGAGGCGAGGGAGTCCAACGAGGGGCGGGCAGCAGACTCCTCAGGCTCTGCGGCACCCCCGCAGCCGGCCGTCGCGACGAGGGCAGCCACGGCAACAGCGAGCAGGAGCGAACGTCCAGTCACAGCATGTACCGAAGGGGATCGGAACGAAAACGCGAGGCGTGCTGCGAACACTACGAGAGTGACGGCGCGCCCACGGCACGGCGAGCCGCGTCACGCAGGCGCCCGGCGGTGATGTGGTGGTGGCTCGCGTGGAACACCACCTCGCCCTCATACAGCACAAGCGCCTGCGGCGTCTGGTGCTCCACGCCCGTCGCCTCCGCGATGTGGTTCGAGAGGGGGCGCGCGTACTGGACGACCAGACCGTAGAGCGGCGGGTCGGCGTCGTTCTCGAGCTGGACGAACTGTTCCTGACCCCGCGCCGAGATCGGGCAGGCGATGCTGGTCTTCAGCACCGCGACCGGGTGCTCTTTAGACGCATCCAGCACGGCTTGAAAGTCGTCGGGGGTGTGAAGCGTGGTGACCTTGGCCATAGCAGTAGGGACAGCGTGGAGAGGCGGAAACACGGGGCGAAAGGGCGACTACAAACCGGCCGCTGGGCCCCAGAAAGGCGGAGCGAAGATACCGCTCCCCTATCGTGAAGTTGCAGGCTGGGAACGCCGCGACGGACTGGAACCGCTTTCCTGGGCCTGGCGCCAGCCCCTTTCTG
Organism: Bacteroidota bacterium; assembly: GCA_039178415.1. Lineage (GTDB taxonomy): Bacteria > Bacteroidota > Rhodothermia > Rhodothermales > Rubricoccaceae > JBCBEX01. The sequence continues at coordinate 8,374 of JBCDFF010000132.1, read as the reverse complement.
AACGATGCTTGACGCCCCGCTCGTATGACGCGCCGATCTATGCCGCAGCCCCTCATGATGACCGATGCGCCGGAAAGGGCAAAGGCCCCAACCACGGGCGCGGAGGACGTACGCTGGAACCTTGACGACCTCTACGCAGACACGGCCACGTTGCAGTCAGACCTTACGGCGGCCGACACAGCGGCAGCATCGTTTGCGGACCGATACCGGGGCCGCCTCGCCGGACTCGACGCCCCGGCACTTGCCGCCGCGATGGAGGACTTGGCGCAGATCCAGGATACGCTCGGGCGGGCCTACACGTTTGCCTACCTCCACTGGTCGACGGCGACAGAGGACCCGGCGCGCGGCGCTCTGCTCCAGCACGTCAAAGAAGCCTACACGCAGACGGCCCAGCGGCTCATCTTCTTCGACGTCGAGTGGGCGGCGGTGGACGCGGAGAAAGCCTCCTACCTCCTCCGCGACGATGCCCTCGCGCCGTACGGGCACTATCTCGAGCTCCAACAGCTCACGAAAGCGCACCTGCTGAGCGAGCCTGAAGAGAAGATCCTCGCCGAGAAAAGCATCACCGGGCGCAGCGCGTGGACCCGCTTCTTCGACGAGACGCTAGGGCGGGCGCGCTTCACGTTCAGGGACGAGTCGCTGCCCGAGCAAGCGGTGCTGGCCAAGTTGCACGACCCCGACCGCGCCGTACGCAAAGACGCGGCGCTCTCCTTGACCGAGGGCCTCTCGCAACTGGAGCACCCGCTCGCCTACGCCTTCAACACCGTCCTTGCTGACAAGGCGTCCTCCGACCGCCTGCGCGGGTATGCGTCGTGGATCCAGAGCCGCAACCTGTCCAACGAGATCCAGGACACCAGCGTTCAGGCGCTGATCGACGCGGTGACGGGGCGCTATGACCTCGCACATCGCTACTATCGCCTGAAAGCACGCCTGATCGGCCTCGATGATGAGGGCGACGGAGCAACGGGCATGATGGACTATGACCGCTATGCACCGCTTCCCCAAGTCGACGCGGCGGACGACCACCGATTCACCTGGGCCGATGCCCAGACCCTCGTCACCGAAGCCTACGGTGCGTTCCACGACGAGATGGGGACCATCGTCGCCCGGTTCTTCGACGAGCGCTGGATCGACGCGCCGCCTGTGGCGGGCAAGCGCGGTGGGGCGTTCAGCCACGGGGCCGTCCCGAGCGCGCACCCGTACATCCTCATGAACTACACGGGCCGCGTCCGCGACGTGCAGACGCTCGCCCACGAGTTGGGACATGGGGTCCACCAATACCTAAGCCGCGAGCAGGGCATCTTCCACGCCGACACGCCGCTCACCACGGCCGAAACCGCCTCCGTCTTCGGCGAGATGCTCGTCTTCCAGCGTCTCATCGGTGCCGAGACCAGTCCGCGTCGGCGGCTCGCCATGCTCGTCCAGAAGATCGACGACTCGATGGCAACGGTCTTCCGGCAGGTGACCATGAACAGGTTCGAAGACCGCATCCACACCCACCGCCGGACCGACGGCGAACTCACGGCCGAGCAGTTCGCCGAGCACTGGATGGCTACGCAGACCGCCATGTACGGCGCGAGCGTCACGCTTGGCGACCACTACCGGCGGTGGTGGAGCTATATCCCGCATTTCGTCCACACGCCCGGCTACGTGTACGCCTACGCCTTCGGCGAACTGCTGGTCCTCGCGCTCTACGCCCGCTACCTGGATGAGGGCGCGGCCTTCCCTGCGAAGTACCGGACGCTGCTGGCCGCTGGCGGCTCAGACTGGCCCCACGTGCTGGTGGGACACCTCGGCATCGACCTCGAAGCCCCGACGTTCTGGGAGCAAGGCCTGGACGCGATCGAAGCACTGGTCGCGGAGGCGGAGCGTGAAGCCGCCAACCTGGTCGCGTAGCCAGCACGGCTGCCACGTTTCTGTGGAGGCACAAGAACGGGCGAGGGCCGCGCAACTAGGGGGAACCCTGTGTGAAGCGCGATGCATACTTTCACGCTCCGCCCTCACTTCTGTACCTGCCATCTTGGTCGCTATGCCCATTGCTACTCTCCCTGTGCGCGCAACGCTTCTCCTAGCCCTGCTCGCACTCGCTGCCACGCCGCTAGCCGCGCAACAAGTCGGCACCTGTGACCCAGGCTCGGCTTCCGGCGTCCTGGACGTCAACGACGTGGCTGCCCGGCTCTACACCAACGGAAACCTGTTCTACGCAGGCGGTGACCCCCTCTACGAAGTGCCCCAAGGCGGTGGCGTCCAAGCGGTCTTTGCCCAGGGGCTGTGGGTCGCAGGCGAAGTCGGCGGCGATCTGCGCATCTCGGCGGCCACCTACAGCGACTACGAATTCTGGCCAGGGCCCCTCGCCGAGGGGGCCGTACCGCCCGAGGAGTGCGCCGACTTCGACCGCGTCTGGGTCGTCTCCAACGAGGACGTCGAAAACTTCGAGGCCAACGGCGTTGCCACGCTCGACCTGATCGAATGGCCCGCAGACCTCGGGGCTCCCGTCATCGACGGCGATGGCAACCCGGACAACTACAACATCGCGAACGGGGATCGCCCCCGCATCAACGGCGACCAGAGCGCTTGGTGGGTCACGAACGACGTCGGCAACCAGCACGCAAACACGCTCTCGGATCCGCTCGGCATCGAGGTGCGCACGCTCGCCTTTGCCTCCAACCTGTTCTTGCTCCGGCAAAGCACGTTCTACGAGTACACCATCATCAACAAGAACACCGTGGCCATCGAGAACGCCTACGTCGCGGTCTTCTCCGATCCCGACCTGGGCGACTTCAACGACGACTACATTGGCTCGGACCTGTCCCGAGGCCTCGGGTTTGTCTACAACGGTGACGACATCGATTCCCAACTCAACGGAGGGTACGGAAGCCGCCCGCCGGCGCTCGGCTACGACTTCTTCCAAGGCCCCATCATCGACGCCGACGTACCAGACGTGGGGGACGACGCCGCGCCCGACACGCTCGGCATTACCTACTTCACCTACTTCACCAACGCCACGTGCGATGACATCTGCGACCCCGATGGCGGGACGGCTGAATCGGCCCAGCAGTATTTCAACTACATGACCGGCCGCTGGAAAGACGGCACTCCGCTCGAATTCGGTGGCAACGGCTATGCTACGGGAGGAGGGGAGACGGCGTATGCCTTCACAGGGGAGCCGCCCGCGTTCTGGAGTGAGGCCAACCTCGACGGTACAGGTGCATCGAATCCTCCAGGCGACCGGCGCTTCGTGATCTCAACGGGTCCCTTCGACCTGGCCCCCGGCGAGTCGCAGACCATCACGCTGGGCATCCTGTGGGCCCAGGGCGAAGACCGCTTCAATTCGATTGCGCAGCTCAAGGCGCTCGACGACGAAGTGCAGCGGCTCTACGAGAACGACGCGCTGTCGGTCGAAGACGCGCTCCCGGACGTGGGCTTCGCCGTCGGTGCAGCCTTCCCCAACCCCTACACACGCGCGGTGTCTGACGCCGTACGCGTTCCCTACCGTCTCGATAGGCCGAGCCAGGTGCGGGTGCACGTGTTCGACGTGCTCGGACGACGCGTTGCGACGCTAGCAGACGAGCCTCGCGCTGCGGGCGTTCATGAGGCTGCCTGGACTCCGTCCTCGTCGTTGCCGGGTGGGATGTATTTCCTGCAGGTCCAGTCCGAGGCTGGACGCGAGACCGTGCCGGTGGTGCTCCGCTAGCCGCGACCTACCGCGCTACGTGTCCGACCGTGCAGCAGGTCTGCCGTTGCGTGTCATCAGTCAGGGTCACGTCGTGCTGGTGCGGCCCTGTCGCGTACAACCTGGAGGCCCCATTTGGCATCCGCGCGCCCCACCTCGCAGCCGGATTTCTGGAACGCCCGGTACCAGTTGGAGGGCTACGCCTTCGGTGCAAGGCCTGACCCGTTCGTTGCGCGCGCCCTCGTGCAGATGGAAACGGATGGAACGCTGGCCGTGCCTTCGAGGGTGGCAGACTTGGGGGCCGGGGAAGGGCGGCTGGCGGTGTTCGCCGCCGAGCGCGGCCACCAGGTCGTGGCCGTCGATTTTGCAGCAGATGGACTCCATAAAGCGCGGGGGCTCGCGCGGGAGCGCGGTGTCACGATCCATACGGCCGTGGCCGACATACAGACCTGGAAGCCAGCGCAGCCCCTCGACGGGATCCTGCTCGGGCTGGTGCACTTGCTTCCCGCCGAGCGACACCGCCTGCTGAAACGGTTGCCCGAGTTGCTGCGGCCCGGAGGCGTCCTGATCGCCCGGTGGTTTGACGAGGCGCATGCGGCGCGCGGTACGTTCGGTCCCTCCAAGCCAGACCGCCTCGTGACGGCCCGTGCTCTGCACAACCTGCTTCCTTCGGGCACGATGCTGGAGTGCACTGCGCGAACAGTCGCTATGGATCAGGGGCGTTACTTGCGGGGCGTGGCCGACGTCGTCGACGTCGTGTGGCAATCGGCAGCGGTGCGACAAAAGGGCCGAGGTTGCTGATGCCGCTGGCGTCTCCGTCGTATACTCAATCGAATCGTCCTCCCTTCTCTCGCGACCCGGCCACGATGCTGCTCCGCTATCACGCGCACGACGTTGGCATCGTCGCTGAGCTGATGCGGGTCCGGCGGATCGCAGGCTGTGAGGTGGTGGCCGGCGCGCCGCAGAGCCTCGTCGATTTATACCTGGATACCGAGTCGTTCACGCTCGCAGATCTGGGGTTTGCGTTGAGGCTCAGGCAGCACGACGGGGCTTTCTATGGCCGCTTGCGTCCCCTGCATGCCGCGCTGGGCGACCGAGAGGCCGCCCAGCGGCAGACGCTTCCAGGCGCTCTCCCTCTTCCACTCACGCTCGACGCGTTGGCCCCAGGTGCCCTTCAGGCGGCACTGCGCACGCTCGTGGGCAAGGTCTCGCTCGACCTCCACGCCCGCGTCCGCTTTGAGCGTACGCCCCGCGGTCTCCGTCTGGCAGGGCAGCCCGCCGCGATGCTCGTGATCGACGAGGTGCGGTACGAATGGGCCCGAGACTTCGACCAGGCCCGCGAAGTCAAGGTGCGTGTGCTGCCCAACGCTGCCCACCCCGCGGCCCTCCTACACGAGCTCGATGCCATGGTCCGGGCCTACGGACTCGTGCCGATGGACGCCGACCGGTTCGCATCCGTGCTGGAACGTCTCAGCAGTGCTCCGATGGCGCCGCTTCTGCTCTCGCACCGGGAGCGCACGAGGCTCAGCGAGATCGCGAACGGCCCGCAACTCGTGCCGGCGCGGCGAGCGCGTGCCCTGCTACGGGTCGCCAACCGAAGGTCTACCGCCGATGTGGCCCAGGAAGTTGGCATGGAGAGCAGCCGCGTGCGTCACTGGGTGCAGCGCTTCCGAGCACAACGGCTGGGCATGTTCGAGCCCGGCCAGGCTTCCGGAAGCACCGATGCAACGTACGTCCAGGCCGAGGAAGTCCTCCCGAATGGCAGCGCGGCAGCCCAGGTGGGAGCGGCTCCTGCGACCGAGCCGCAGCGGGGGCTCGACCCGACGCGTCGTCCTCCGATCCGGATAGCGCCGGGCCCCGCGACTGACACGCGACGAAGGCCGGGTGTGGGCACAGAGCTAGACGCCCCCGTCGGGACGGATCGGCCGGTACGGCTGAGGCCATCGGCTTCGGGCCGAGAGATAGAGACAGCAGAGCTTCCTGCAGTGGCGGAACGAGGTGGGGTAATCAGTCGCGTGGCGCGGGTCGTGACCCGCCGGCGTGGACGCGCTGCGGCTCGTTTGTCAGATCCGGCGGCGGGCGGGAGCGAAGCGGTTGCGGCAGACCGCTACCGCACAGACGAGCCCGCACGCATCGAGGAGGTCGAACCAGACGCTCGCCATCGTACACCTGAGAGGGAAGCGCAGCACCGGCGACTTTCCGCATGCATGCGGAGCGAACTGGCGGCCGTGCGACACGCTTGGGAAGCGTCCGGGCTGTTCGAGGACGGCGCATTTGGAGACCTGACCGAAGCGACGAGCGCCCTCAACGTGATCGATCAGTTCCTGGGCTTGCTCGACTGCTACGCCCCGTTCCTTCCGGACCGCTCCGACGCGGTACAGTCTCGTGCGATGGAGGTACGGGCCCAGCTGGTTCGGCTGCGCGCCGTCGACATCATGATGCGCCTCACCGAGGCCATCGCCGAGGACGAAGACCTCACCCATGCCGCGTCGCTGCTACGTCGGCATGCGCGCGACTCGTGGGTCGCCCTGCGGACGTGGTGGGCGTCCGAGCCGGCCGCTCCAGACGAGCGCGGTCGCCTCGGCCTGGGAGAGGTCCTGGATCGGCTGCCGCTTCCATCGTCCCGGCAGCAAGACGACGGGGTGCTGCTTCGCCACGTCCTCGCCTCGATGGCCTGGCGACAATACGAGCGGATCGTGGTGGCCAGCGAATCGGAGTCGGTGCACGACGGTCCGGATCTGACGCTGGCGCTCCACGGCTTGATGACAGCTCTGCAGCATACCTTCCACACGCATGCGCTGCCTGAGAGCCAGGAGACTCGCCTGCTCCACCAAGCGCGGGCGCATGCTGCGGCGCTCGAAGCCATGAGCGAGGCAGCACGAGTCCTGGTTAGCCTAGGCTATGACCAAGCGGTTGCCCAAGACATAGAGCCCCTACGTCAGCGACTGGACGTGGCCCGCCGCGAAGAAAAACAAGCGACCGAACACGCGCTCTCGTTGGTGTTGGCGCGGCCCTTCAAGACGTATCTCGGCGTGGTCGTCGCAGCGTCCTGATCCGTTCGACCTGCCGTGGTGGGTGAGGTGCACGGGTTTTCCAGTATCCTTCACTAGGGGTTCAAACCCTGACGCCGGGATCCACGTACTCTCCCCCGTCTGACATGATTGCTGACGTCTGCCCCAGGACACGCACCACTCTATGACGCTTTTTTCGCTCGGCCTCAACCACGTCAAGGCTTCAACGGCGGTTCGCGAGGCGTTTGTTCTTGACGAGGGGGCATGCAGGACACTCTACGAACGGCTCTCGCTGTCCCCGGCCGGGGAGGTGATTGTTGTATCGACCTGCAATCGGACCGAGGCGGTCGTGTACGGGACGGCAGCCGACCGAGACGCGGTGATCGCGGCGCTCTCTGCGCATGCGCAAGCGGCCTGGCCCGAAGCCGAAGCGTTTGAGTTCCAGGACGAAGCTGCGGTCCGCCACGTGCTCGGGCTAGCGTCCGGGCTCCGGTCGCAGGTCCTCGGCGACGCACAGATTTTGCATCAGGTCAAGGTCGCCTACCACGAGGCCGTCGAAGCCAACCGAGTGAATGCAGTCCTGCACCGCCTCATGCACGCCGCCTTTCACGTGGCGAAGCAGGTGCGCACAGAGACCGGGCTCACGCAGGGGGCCGCGTCGGTGTCGAGCCTCGCCGTGGCGGCGGCGCGGGCCCAAGCGCCGGGGGGTAGCCTCGACGGCCAGCGGGTGCTCCTGATTGGGGCGGGCGAGATGGGTCTGGCGGCACTCAACGCGCTCACCACCTTCGACCTCGCGCGCCTTGACATTGCCAACCGCTCCCCGGAGCGCGCAGCCGCTGCCGCGGCGAAATATGGCGGGCTCGTCCTGGACTGGCAGGCGCGCCACGCCGCGATGCAAGACGCCGATGTCGTGCTCGTGGCCTCGGGGGCCGACCAGCCGGTTGTGCAGGCGGAGGCCCTAGCACCGCGCGATCCCCTGAGTCCAGCCCTCGTGATCGACATCGCGGTGCCGCGCAACGTCGAGCGTGCCGTCGACACGCTTCCGGGCTACAAGGTGCTCGACCTCGACCACCTGAACCGTGCCGTGGAAGCCACCGCTGAGGCGCGTCGAAACGCGTTGCCTGCTGCGGAGGCACTCGTGGAGCAAGGCCTGTCGGAGTACGTCACGTGGTTCTTCCACCAGCAGGCGTTGCAGCCCACCATCCAGGCGATCCGCTCGACCTTCGACGCGATCCGGCGGCAGGAGATCGAGCGGCACGCCCACCGAATTCCGGAGGTGGCGCGGGAGGACGTGGAACGGCTGACGACGTCGATCATGCAGAAGCTGCTGGCGGTCCCCGTCGTCCGGCTGAAAGCCACAGACCCGGAGTCGCTCGACTTCGTGCGTGGCGTCAAGGCGCTGGCGACCATCTTCTCGCAGTCGGACTGCCCCGTGACTTCGGACCTCATGCCCGATCCGCTGTTCGAGGCGCCCGGACCGCAGCCGACCCCACCTGAGCGCACCGCAGCGGCACCTGGAGCACCTGTGGAACGTGCAGCAGCGCCACCCGCAGCAGCACCCGCGCGGTGTCCGTTCGGACACGAGGCGTCCCGGACCACGCTCGCCCCACCAACTTCTAGCGCAACACCTAGCGGCGATGCGAATCGGAACGCGCGGCAGTAAGCTCGCTCGCTGGCAGGCGGACCACGT
>JBCDFF010000131.1:0-10122 GCA_039178415.1 Bacteroidota bacterium | reverse complement strand
CCAGATGTCCACGCGCGCCACGCCCGCGATCGTCTGCAAGCGCTCCTTGAACAGGTCCTCGGCGATCGCGGACAGTTCGAGCAAGTCGCGCTCGTCGCTAGCGATGTTGAGGAAGACGATGGGGTCGCCGTCGGCATCGGCCTTCGAGACGCGCGGCGGGTCTACCTCCGGCGGTAGCGCGCCGACGGCCTGGCTCACGCGGTCGCGCACGTCGTTGGCGGCGCGTTCGAGGTCAGCGCCCAGGTCAAACTCGACGGTGATGGTGCTCCGCCCATCGCGCGAGATCGAGGTGAGGGCGCGGATGCCCTCGACGCCGTTGATGCGCTCCTCCAGCGGCTCGGTGATCTGCGCCGCGATGACCTCCGCGTTGGCTCCCCGGTAGCTCGTGGAGACGGAAATGATCGGCGGGTCGACGGCGGGATACTCGCGCACGCCGAGGTTGACATACGCCAGCGCCCCGACGAGGACGATGACGAGCGAGAAGACCGTCGCGAGGACTGGCCGCCGGATCGAGAGGGCGTAGAGGGTCATGGGGTGGGGCTCCGGCGTGCCAGGGCGGGAAGACGAGGCGAGGACGTGTTGCGTGTTGCGTGTTGCGTATTGGGGAGAGTCCCCGCCAAATCATACCCTCTTGCTTCTGTCCTGCTGAGTAAGCGAAGCGAGTCGAAGAGCTTGCCCGCGGAGGCGGGGGATCTACGTCTGCCTCGACGCTCCGGCCGAAGTGTGAGCGCTGATCCGCAGATCCTTTGGCTTCGTCCGCTGCGCGTACTGCGCTCAGGATGGCAGGACAGGCCGTCGGCGCTATATCGATCAAAACTCGAGGTCCAGCCGCGAAGCGTGGAGGAGTGAGGATGCTTCAACACGCAATACGCAACACGCAACACGTGCAGCCTCCGCACGACCAAACCCGAGCACCGAACGTCCACGCCCCCCATCACTCCACCTCCCCCTCTTCGCCGAGTGACGCGTCCAGGTCGGCGACGCGGACGGGCTGCCCGGCGCGGAGCGACTGCAGGCCGCTCGTGATCACCGTGTCGCCGGGGGCGAGGCCGTCGGTGATCTGCACGGCGGCCTCGGTGCGGATGCCCGTCTCCACGCGCCGCTGCTGCGCCTGCCCATCCTGCACGGTCCACACGCGCTTGCCGCCGAGCTCAGACACGACGGCGATGGCCGGCACCGGCAGCGCGTCGGCGATCTCGTCGACGAGCACCTCGATGTCGGCGAACGCGCCGGGCAGGAGCGCGCCGTCGGGGTTGGGCACGCGGGCGCGGACGAGCAGCGTCCGGGTGTCGCGCTCCACGCGTGGCTCGATAGCATAGACGGTCCCGGTCGCGGCGTCGGCGGTGCCCGCGACGGTGAAGCGGACGGCATCGCCCAGAGTGACCTGGGTGGTGTAGCGCTCCGGCAGCGCGAACTCCAGCTTCATCGGGCTCAGCCGCTGCAGCGTGGCGATGCGCGTCTGCGGCGTTACGATGGCCCCCTCGCTGATGTAGCGCAGCCCGATCACGCCGCTGAACGGCGCGCGCACCTGCGTCTGGTCGAGGCGGGCCTCCACGAGGTCGAGTTCGGCGCGGAGCACGTTCAGTTCCGCGAGGGCCCCGTCGTAGGAGTCCTGGCTCACCGCCCCCGATTCGAGGAGTTGGCGCTGGCGGGCCTCGCGCGTCTCGGCGAGGTCGATGCGGGTGCGGAGCTGCTCGCGCTCGGCTTGGAGGACGGCGTCGTTGACCTGGATGAGCACCTGCCCGGCGCGGACAGCGCGGCCCTCCTGGAAGCGGATCGCCGTCACGCGGCCCGACACCTCGGCAGCAAGGTCCACGGCTTCGTCGGCGATGAGGCTGCCCGTGGCGCGGATGCGGTCGCGCATCAGGCGTGGCGCGGCGACGTAGCCGACGACGTTAGCAGGGGTGCCGCCTTGTGTTGCTCCGGCGCTCGCAGCGGACCCGTCGCTGGCGAGCAGCGGCTGCACCTTCGGCCAGGCGAGCAGCCCGAGGACGACGAGCGCAATCGCGCCGAGGAGGAGGCGTTTTTGCCAGGCAGGCATGAGCCGGGAGAGAAGGGCGAGGGACGAGACGTGACCGATGGAACGAGGCCAGCGCTGCAAAGCTCCCGCCCCACAAAGCTCCTGGCGGCGGGGTCACGGTGCCAGGCGTGCGGGTTCGGCGTCACAGCACATGGTGCGTGTTTCGTGTTGCGTATTGTGGGAGCACCCGTTGTGCTCGTTCGATCTCTACTCGCCATGTCCGATTCCACTGCCGCCCACCTGCTACGTCTCGATGGCAAAGTCGCGGTGGTCACCGGGGCGAGTCGGGGGATCGGTCGGGCCATTGCCGAGGGGTTCGCGTCAGCGGGGGCGCAGGTCGTCTTCGCGAGCCGCACGCAGGCCGCACTCGACGAGGTCGCGCAGGCGATCACCGACGCGGGGGGCACCGCGCTCGCCATCGCCACCCACACCGGGAACGATGAGGCCGTGGCGGCCCTCGTCCAGCAGGCCACCGACGCCTTTGGCGGCATCGATATCCTCGTCAACAACGCGGCAACGAACCCGCACTTCGGGCCGCTCCTCACCAGCGAGATGTCGCAGTGGGACAAGACCTACGACGTGAACGTGAAGGGCTACGTTCGGCTCATCCAAGCGTGCGCGCCCTCGATGAAAGCGCGGGGCGGCGGGAGCATCCTCAACGTGGCGTCCGTGGCCGGCGAGCGCCCGCAGCCCGGCATGGGCGTCTACTGCGTCTCGAAGGCCGCCGTGCTCATGCTCACCGATGTCCTCGCGGCCGAACTCGCGTCGAGCGGCATCCGCGTCAATGCGCTCGTGCCGGGCTTCATCAAGACCGACTTCTCGCGCGTGCTTTGGGAAAACGAGGCGATGCACCAGCAGATTCTCCAACTCATCCCCCAGCGCCGCATGGCCGAGCCCGACGAACTCGTACCGCTTGCGGTCTACCTCGCCGCTGATGCGTCCAGGTTTATGACCGGCGCCCACCTCCGCATTGACGGGGGGCAACTTGTAGGCACGCCCGGGATGTAGGGTGAGTGCGACCGTGTTGCGGTGCGACCGTGTTGCGGTGCGGCGTCAGAAGAGGAGCCGGTAGAGCGCGCGGTCGAACGCGGTGGCGTCGTTCCAGGCGCGATCGAAGGGCCCGGAGCAGGTGAGGCGCGTCCCCTCCTGACCGAGGTGGTTCTCCGCAGGTCCAAGCGTCATGAGGCCTCCGCTATCGCTGCACACGGCCTCGCCGTGCAGGTGGATCTTGACCGCCCCCTGCGAGGCGAAGATCGACGTGGCGGTCAGGAGCGCGAAGACGAAGAAGGTGCGCGAAAGGATCGACATGGAATTGCGAGCAAAGTAAACGTTAGGGTTGGGGAGTGAATCGGCTGCAGAGGCTCGGACTTAAATCGGGGCCTTAACCGAGGGGGCGTGGCGTCTCCGCCCGCCTCTGCATCGGGCTGTGCTGCGGCTTCGTATCTTTTCGACGCTCGTAACAACCACCCAGCGCTCCCCCGATGGCTACGCTCTCGCTCTACTCGCCCCGCACCTCGGCCCTGGACCGGCTCCGCAGCGACCAGGCTTCCGCAGCGATGCAGGTCGCGGGCATCGTGGCGTTCGCGCTGCTAGCCGCTGCCGGGGCGCAGATGCGGATCTACCTCTGGGAGGTGCCGATCACGCTCCAGACGCTCGCGGTCTACGGCAGCGGCCTCGTGCTCGGCAGCCGCAACGGCGCGCTCTCGATGCTGCTCTACCTCGCGCTCGGCCTCGTGCTCCCCGTCTTCGCAGGCGACGCCTACGGCCCGGCTTACTTCGCGGGCGCGACGGGCGGCTACCTCCTCGGCTACCCGCTTGCGGCGGCCACCATCGGCGCGCTCTCGCGGCGCTGGAACAGCCTCCCAGGCAGCGCCCTCGCCGTGTTCGCCGGGTCGGCGGTGCTCTTCACCTGCGGCGTCACCTGGCTGCACTTCGCCGCCGGGCACGCCACCTGGGCCGAGTCGATCCAGAAGGGCTGGCTGAGCTTCATCGTCTGGGACCTGACGAAGATCGCGCTCGTGGCGCTGCTCTACTCGGGGGCACGCCGGATGCTGCGCAAGTAGGGGTTCAGCCACTGCGTTTGCAGGGATCGGATTGCAGCAGGACGCCAAGCGCTGAGGCTACCTTGAGGCTCGACCTCGCTGCTGCCTCATGCTCGCGCCCTCGCCGTTGGCTCGCCGCCTCGTGGACCGTCTCGAAGCAGACGGTACGCCGTTCGTGGCCGCGTTCGTCCGTGCGATGCTCGACGGGCGGCTGCCGAGCACGACGCTGCTCGCGGTCTGCCCGAACTCCGAAGCGGTGACCCGCGCCACGCTGCGCGTCGCCGAGCGTGCCCGGATGCCAGCCTTGTTCGCGGCGACGCTCAACCAGGTCGACGCCATCCCCAGCGGCGGCTACACGGGCTGGACGCCTGCGTCGTTCGCCGAGTTCGTGACGGGCGAAGCCGAGCGGCTCGGCGTCACGATGCCCATCGGCCTAGGCCTCGACCACGGCGGTCCGTGGCGCACCGCCGCCCACGTTGGCCTCGACGAATCCGAGGCAATGGCCGCCGCCAAGCGCTCGCTCGACGCCTGCCTCGACGCAGGCTACGCGCTCCTCCACCTCGATGCGACGACTGATCCCGATGGCACATCCGTGCCGCCTGACACCATCGTCGCTCGGACGCTCGCCTTGATCGTCCATGCTGAGTCCTACCGAACTGCGCAGGGTCTGCCGCCGGTGGCCTACGAGGTCGGCACCGAGGACATCGCCGGCGGCCTGGCTGAGGAAGCCGCGTTCGTCCGGTTCCTCGCCGACCTGCACGCGGGGCTGCGGGTGCGCGGTCTGCTCCACGCGGCTCCGTGCTTTGTCGTGGGGCAAGTCGGCACGCTGCTCACCACCGACCGCTTCGACGCCGAGAAAGCCGCCGCGCTCACCCAGCAGGCGCGGCGCTTCGGCGCGCTCGTGAAAGGGCACGACACCGACTTTGTGGCGCAGCCAAGTGCCTACCCGACGAGCGGCATGGGCGGGGCCAACATCGGCCCGGTCTGCACGGTCGCCGAGTACGACGCGCTGTGCGACCTTGCCGACCAAGCCCGCGCGCGTGGGCAGCGCTCCGAGATCGAGCGCGTGATCCGAGACGCTGTCCGGGACGATGGGCACTGGCGCACGTGGCTCGGGCCCGACGAGCAGACGGCGTCGCTCGACGACCTTGCTGAGGACCGCCAGCGCTGGCTCGTCGCGACGGGCGCGCGCTACGTCTGGACACACCCGGAGGTCGTCGCGGCACGGTCCGACCTCTACGCGGCCGTCGCGGACCTCGCCCCCGATGCCGTCGTCGGAGCACACATCGACGCCGTCCTCGAGCGCTACGTGGCCGCGTTCAACCTCGCAGGGCTGTCTGAGCGGCTGGTCGGGTTGTGAGTCGAAGGTCGAAGGTCGAAGGTCGAAGGTCGAAGGTCGAAGGTCGAAGGTCGAAAAGGTGCAGGGGTAGGCGATGCAAGTCAAGTCAGAACGGCACTCCACTCACGCTCCCATATCCCCACCCCTTCTCGCTCCCGTGCCCTCCTGCGCGCTACCTTCTCGGTCTGCTGTGGCCTCCCTATTCGCTAGTCGCAAATCGCTAGTCGCCTCCTCATGCAATTCGCCCCGCTCGACTGGACCATCCTGGTCGCCTTCTTCGCCGTCTCGCTCGGAATCGGGGCGTATGCGTCCCGGCGAGCGAGCCAGGGCTTCGCTGCTTTCTTCCTCGGTGGGCGCGCGATGCCGTGGTGGCTCCTGGGTGTCTCGATGGTCGCGACGACGTTCGCCACCGACACGCCGAACCTCGTCGCGGACATCGTACGCTCGGACGGCGTGGTGGGCAACTGGGTATGGTGGGCGTTCCTGCTGACGGGCATGCTGACCGTGTTTTTCTACGCGCGGCTCTGGCGGCGCTCCGAGGTCCTCACCGACATCGAGTTCTACGAGCTGCGCTACTCAGGCAAACCGGCTGCCTTCCTGCGCGGCTTCCGGGCCGTCTACCTTGGCGTCGTGTTCAACGTGATCGTGATGGCCAACGTGACGCTGGCGGCAATCAAGATCGGCGGCGTGATGCTGGGCTGGTCGCCGCTGGAGACGGTGCTCCTCGCCGCTGGGGTGACGATGGTCTACAGCGCCCTCGGCGGCCTCACGGGTGTGCTGCTGACCGACTTCATCCAGTTCGCTCTCGCTCTCCTCGGCGCGATCGGCGCGGCTTGGTATGTGGTCAACCTTCCGGAGGTCGGCGGCCTCGCGGCGCTCACGAGCCACCCCAACGTCACGCCCGCGATGGCCTTCCTGCCCGACTTCAGCATGATGGGCTGGGACGTGCTCGTGCCCATCTTCGTGGTGCCGCTGGCGGTGCAGTGGTGGGCATCCTACTACCCTGGCGCGGAGCCGGGCGGCGGCGGCTACGTCGCCCAGCGCATGCTCGCGGCCAAGGACGAGCGCCACGCGACGGGCGCGGTGCTGCTCTTCAACACGCTGTTCATCGCGTTCCGCCCGTGGCCGTGGATCCTCGTCGCACTCGCCTCGCTTGTCGTCTTCCCCGACCTCGCCTCGATCCAGGCACAGTTCCCCGGGGTCGAGAAGGTGGCCAACGACCTCGCCTACCCGGCGATGCTGACGTTTCTCCCGGCGGGCCTGCTCGGCGTGGTGGTGACCTCGCTCGCGGCGGCCTACATGTCCACGATGTCGTCGCAGGTCAACTGGGGCGCGTCGGTGCTTGTGAACGACGTGGCGCTGCGCTTCGTCAATGCCGACCTCTCGGAGCGACGCCAGGTGTGGCTCGGCCGCGTGTTCACCGTCGTGCTGATGGCGCTGGCGTGCGTGCTAGCGCTGGCGCTGGAAAGCGCGCTCCAGGGCTTCAACCTGCTCCTGCAGATCGGTGCCGGGACGGGATTGCTCCTGCTCCTGCGGTGGTACTGGTGGCGCGTCAACGCCGCCACCGAGATCACGGGCATGGTGGCCTCGTTCGCCATCGCCTCGCTGCTGTTCGTCAACGACGGGTTCGGGCTGCCCGGCTGGCAGCAGTTTCTCCTCATCGTTGGGGTGACGACGACGGCGTGGGTGCTCGTGATGCTCCTCACGAAGCCGACCGACGCGAGCGTGCTACGGTCGTTCTACGCCAAGGTGCGTCCCATCGGGCCCGGCTGGCAGGCCGTCCGCCGCAGCGCCGAAGCCGACGGGGCGCCGCTTCCGCCGCCGCCGGAGTCGGACGCGTCCGCCGCGCTCGCGTGCTTCCTGGCGAGCGTGATCGGCGTCTACACGCTGCTCTTCGCAACCGGCTTCTTCCTCTATGGCGATGCCGGCAAAGGCGCTGTCTGCGCAGGCCTGGCCGTAGCGTCGTGGGCCGTCGTAGCGCGGCTCTGGGGACGACTGTCGCTAGACTAGCCCGCTCTCCTCAAGGCGAAGAGGGATGCCCCTCAACAGAAAGGGCCGCTGTCTCGGTCGAGACAGCAGCCCTCGTGCTCAGTGTGGGGTCATGCGGGTTCGCTTCGGGAGCGGACAAGCACGGCCCGAGTCCTCACGGGGAGTACGGGAGCGAGCTGTGGTGGAGGATGATCTCCAGGTCGCCGTTCCGGTCCTTGGCGTAGGCGAAGGTGTACTCCACCTTGACCTCGTTGCCTTCGGTGGTCGTGAAGAAGTAGTTGCCCATCGCGACGGCCATGTCGCCGTCTTCGGAGATGACGGTGCCTTCGTTCTCCCAGCGTACGTTGGTGTACGGGGCGATGGCGAAGCCGCCGTCCTCCGTGCCTTCCGTCCCGACGAAGTAGCTCAGCGCCCCGGCGAAGTCGCCGCGGAACTGGTCCTCGGCGGCGAGGGTCGGCTTGAAGAGGATGGTCTGGTTGGCACCGTAGGCGTAGTGCTGCAGGATGTGCTCCGTGGCACGGGCCGTGTAGTCGCCGCCGCTGGTGTGGACTTGGCCGATGGCAACGATGCCTTCGCCCCAGGCCTGCTGGGCGGCCTCGACCTCCGCCGCCGTGATCGGGGACTGCGCGTCAGCGCTTGGGGCGACGCCAGCGGTGAGGGTGAGGAGGAAGAGGGAGAGTGCAGGGATGAGAAGCTTCCGCATAGTAGAACGAAGTAATCTCGAACGCGCGAGCACGACTCGATGAGTAGGTGTGATCGCCCGTTCCTGTGAAAGAAAGGGTGGGATTGATGGAAGTAAAAGCAAATCTATTTGTTATGCTTTTTGTCCATCAATAGAGTCCGTAATGTGGGCGTAAGAGGACCGCGCGTGATGAACTCTGTAGACCATAACTTTTTGGACTCGCGCAGAGCATATCGAGTGAGAATTACAACGGTTCCTCTATGAAATCCGGTTTCACAAAAATGGGAGGAACGGAGCGGCAGCGAAATGTTTCACCCTAGTGGCCGAACTGTAGGCTAGCGTGCCACAGAGTGGGCAGGGATAATTACAGCGAATGTAGCGCTTAATCGACGATGAGCTCGCTCGCAGCGGTACCCCATCGCAGCCTGATGCTCCAGCGCGCCGGGAGGGTTCTGTCATCGCGCACGTTTCCGAAATGGTATTGCATGTCAGAAAGAGTCTGACAAGACGTAGGAGAACTATGGTATCCATGTAGGATGGGGACTATAGTTCGTGAGCAATTGTCTGACATAACTCATATATGCATTCGTGAAATCGTCTTCACCAAATCAGGAAACGTGTTTGGACGGCAACCTCCGGTCGTTTTGACTGATTAGAGACGAGTCGCGGTCGAGGCACGATCGCACGCTTGTACTTTCTTTTACCCCCTACCATCATGACGACGCTATTCACGCGCAGCGCCGCCATTCTGGTCTGTGCTCTCCTCCTGGTCCCGGCGGCCTTCGCCCAGGAGACGGCCATCACACAGACCGCCGAAACCCAGGCAGCCCTCACGCCTGCTGAGGCCCTGCAGATGCTCAAGGACGGCAACGAGCGCTTCCGCACCGGCACCGCCTTCGAGCGCGATTATTCCGCCCAGAAGGCGATCACCTCCGGCGGCCAGTATCCCTTCGCCGCCGTCATCACCTGCCTCGACTCCCGTATCCCCGTCGAGGTCGTCTTCGACCAAGGCATCGGCGACATTTTCGTGGGCCGCGTCGCTGGCAACTTTGTCGACACGGAGATGCTCGGTAGCCTCGAGTTCGCCACCGCCGCCGCTGGCGCGAAGGTGATCGTGGTCATGGGCCACACCGAGTGCGGAGCCGTGAAGGGTGCCTGCGACAACGTCGAACTCGGCAACCTCACCACGACGCTCAGCCACATCATGCCCGCCGTCTACATGACGACCGACGTGGAGGGCGAGCGCTCGTCCAGCAACCCGGAGTTTGTCCAGAAGGTCGCCGACCACAACGTCGATCTCAACGTCGAGAACATCGTTCAGCGCAGCGAGGTCATCGAAGGCCTCGTTGAGGAAGGCAAGGTCCTCGTGATCGGCGCGATGTACGACATCTCGAACGGCATGGTCACCTTCCACGACGCGAAGATGATTGACGCCGAGGACATGGCCGCTGTGGTGGAGTAGGCCACCCGGCTCCTATCCGCGACATCGCCTCCGGGCGGTATCGAATCCAACGAGACTGAATCCAACGAGGCCGAGGGCAACCTGCCCCCGGCCTCGTTTCGTTGATGCAGGCAGCCTGCAGGCTCACACGTACTTGTCGCCGCGCACCACCTCGACGGTCTGCACCCAGGCGATGACGGCGTAGTGCTCGAAGTAGTAGTCCGAGAGGTGCTTCAGCACGCGGGTGGCCGCCTCGGGGCTACAGACGCACTCCATGCGGACGTTACGGCCCTCGTAGACCCCGGCCCGGTTGCCGCGCGGGCCTTGCCCCTCGGCGTCGCTGACGGTGAAGCCCGTCACGCCGAGCTTGCCGATCTCCTTGACGAGCTTATCGCGCAGCAGGTACTCCGCGACCACGGTGACGAGCTTGAGTGGGACAGTCTTGGGCATAGGATTGACGATTAATGATGTTCGGTTTGTGATTTTGGATTAGGTGAGGCAAATGGTTGCTGTGCTACGATTGGGGTCGAACATCAAATCGTATGTCTAAAATCTGAAATCAAAAAATCATCCGAGGAAGTACTCGGCGGCGGCGAAGTAGAGCGGGAT
>JBCDFF010000130.1:0-10122 GCA_039178415.1 Bacteroidota bacterium | reverse complement strand
GGGGGAGGGCGCGACCGAACGATGCACGGCGCGTGAGTGCAAAGCGAGGCATAGGGGATAGAAAATGGAGAGGTGGACACTGCACGAGGCAGCACGACAGCCTCAAATGTAACCAATGCATTACCAACCGCCAGGGGCAATGCCGCCTTCGCTGCAGATTTATCCGTCCAAAACGTCCATGCGGCTGTGGGTTTCATCGTAGGTCGCCCGGATGAAACGGTCCAACGGCAGACCTCAGCGGTCCGTCATCGTAGGCGTTCCCGGCGGTGCGCTAGCTACGCACCGGGGCCAAGATCTCAACGAGCGACTGCCGCGCAAACGGCTTGGCGAGGACCGCGTCGTAGCCGAGGCGGAGGTGGCGGTCCCGCTCCTCGGGAAGCGCCGACGCGACGAGGGCGACCACGAACGTCGCGTCGAAGACGGGCGTGCTGCGCAGTCGACGGATGGCGTCCTCGGCCTCCTTCGGGTCGCCGCTGAGGTCGAGCAGCAGCGCGTCCACATGCCGTCCTGCGTCGTGCTGCGCAACGTGGCTGAACGCCTCGTTGAGCGACTGCGTGGGTACGGTTTGCCACGCGTCGCGCAGAAAGAGATCGAGGAGCGCCCGGGTGTCGGGGTCGGCCTCCACAAGGATGGCGGTCGGCAGTTCCATGTCGGCGGCGTCCTCCCGGGGTTCACTCACGGGCAGCTCGAACGTGAGCAGGGTGCCGCGTTGCGTTTCGCTGCGGACCGAGACGGAGCCGCCCATCGCCTCGGTGAGCAACCGCGCGGCGTAGAGGTCGAGGGCATCCGCCCCGAGGCCGTCCAGCGAGCCCGCCTCGAAGACGCCGCGGTGCACCGCGGCAGGCAAGCCGGAGCCGGTGTCGGCCACCTGGATGGCGATGTGGTCGTCGTGCTCGCGCAGCGCCAAGCGGATCGCGCCGCGCTCGGTGGTGGTGAGGGCAAACCGGACCGACCCGAGGAGCGCCTGCTCGAAGTGGGCGCGGTGGCCCAGAGCCCACACCGGCTGGTCGGGGGCAAACAGGAAGAGGTCCAGGCCTTTCGCCTGGGTCATCGATTCGAGCGGGGCGCGCAGCCCCTGGAGCACCGCGTCGAGCCGGATGGGCGTCGGCGTGGTGGGCGCGGCCAGCGCCTCCTGGGCAAACGCGACCGTGTCGACGGTGTCGAGCAGCGACCGCCCAGCCGCACGAAGCGGCTCCGACGACGGGGCCGATGCGAGCGTTGTGTTGAGCGACGCCAGAAAGCCCCGGATCTCACTGCGCAGCCGCGTGTGGCCCAGCGCGGCGACCACGTCGCGGTCGGACTGGTTTGGAGCAGCAACGGGTGCCTCGGAAGCGCCCGAGACCGGGTGGATCAAGGCCAGTCCGGCGACCGGCCAGCCACGCGTGTCACGGACGGCTCGCGCGCGGACCTCATGCGCCCCGTCGGGAAGGAGCACGGGCGCGGGGCTGGCATCGCTCGGGGCCAGCAGCGCCAGGGCGAGGGCGTCCGCGGTGGCCTTGGGGAAGAGGTCATAGAGCGAGAGGCCCGTGACCGGAAGCGGCACCCCGTCTTCCTTGGGGATGAGGCCCGAGGGCAACGCGCCCCCGTGCGCCACCACCACGAGATCGGTGCCGAACGTGAGCGCCGCGCCGCCGTCGAGCGCGGTCATCGCGTCGAGCGCCGGCCCGCCGTGCGCGAGTGCCTCGAAGGTCCGCCACGGCTGGGTGGCATCCTCCACCACGCAGGCAAACAGGTTCGGGGTGTCTGGCACGGGCGAGGCCGTGAGAAACAGGTGGCGGCTCTCGCGAGCCGTGTCGTGGGAGAGGGCCACCTGCGCGAAGCCGCCGGACTGCTGCGCGTCCAGCAGGGCTTCGGTCCAGTGTGCGCGGGCCGGCGAGGGAATGCCGAGGGCGCGGGCGCTACGCCCGGAGAGCCGGTCCGCAGGGACGTCCAGCGCCTCGGCGGCCCGGTCGCCTGCCTCCACAAACGATAGGTCGCCGTCGGTAATCTCGACGAGGGCGGTCAGCGAGGCTGCACGGGGGTCGGACAGGGGAGGGGGGAGCATCGGCGCGGTCAGAAGCGGCGGAACAGGACGCCAGCGCGAGGGGCAAAGACGATGCCGAGGCGAAGGGGAACGTGCACGGTGAAAGGTGCAATGTGGGCAGAGGTAGCGCGTCCGGCTCTGCCAGATGCTGCCCCCATGGTGAAGCGGGGCACCTTCAACCTTCAACCTCTAGCGCAGTGACCGGCGCTGGCGGCGTTCGAAGCGGCGCTCCTCCGTGCGCTCCCACGTCTCGAAGCGTTCGAGGTCGCCGCGGATCGTCTTGATGACGTAGGCAATCACGGCTGCGTCGTCGATGAAGCCGATGCCCGCGAGCACGTCCGGGAGCAGGTCCACGGGTGCGACGAAGTAGACGAGTCCTGCCACGACGAGCGTGAGCGTCCGCCACGGCACGCGCCGGTAGTCGCCGCGCACCCACGCGCGCAAGAAGCGGAGCAAAACCGGCACCTCGTCCCGCAGCCCGCCGAGGTCCCGGCGGTTCGCGCGCAGCTTGCCGACGGCGCGGCTCAGGAGCGCCTGCATCCGGGTGTCGTCCTGCGCGATGGCCTCCGCCTCGTCGCGCACGGAGGCGACGAGGCGCGGCGCTTCCCGCTCGACGGCGTCGCGGTCGGGCGCGGTCGAGCCGGTGCGGCGGAAGCGGTCGCGGAGGCGCGTGCGGATCGACGGCATGGCAGGGAAATACGGCGGTACAACAGGGCGGGCGACGTGGTATGTTCGTCCACTCCCGAGTAGAACCTACACCCTCGCTCCGATGGTCCGCTTCGTCCTCCTCCTCACCCTCCTCGCCAGTGTCCTTCTCGTCGCGCCGGGTGCCTTCGCCCAGCCCTCGGTGCCGTCTGCGCCAGGGCAGGCCCCGTCGTCAGTAGAGACAGCGCGGTCGGCCACCGGAATGCGGCTCGCAGCGCCTGAGGTCGCGTATATGCCCGTCGAGGAGCGCCTCGCGGGGTTCGCGCAGCGGCAGCAGCTCATGGCGGCGTCCGTGGTAAGTGGCCTGCCCATCGAGAACATCGGCCCGACAGTGATGAGCGGGCGCGTGACCGACCTCGACGTGTGGCCCGCCGACCCGACGCACTTCTTCGTCTCCTACGCCTCGGGCGGCCTTTGGCACACGGCCTCCAACGGCGGTGCGTTCGCGCCCAAGTTCGACGACCTCCCGGTCATGACCATCGGCGACATCGCCGTGCGCTGGCCGGAGTCGGTGGAGAGCGACGCGGCCCCCGTCGTGTGGGTGGGGACGGGCGAGAACAACTCCAGCCGCTCGTCCTACGCGGGCACGGGCCTCTACAAGTCCGACGACGGCGGCGAGAATTGGATGCACCTCGGCCTCGGCGAGACGCACCACATCGGCCGCATCGTGCTCCACCCGGACGACGCCGAAACCGCGTGGGTCGCGGCCATCGGGCACCTCTACTCGCCCAACGACGAGCGCGGCGTCTTCAAGACGACCGACGGCGGCCAGTCGTGGACGAAGACGCTGTTTGTGAACGACTCGACGGGCGTGATCGACCTCGTGATCGACCCGACCGACGCCGACATCCTCTACGCGACCTCGTGGGACCGCAGCCGCGTCGCGTGGAACTTCGTGGAGGGCGGCCCCGGCTCGGCGATCTACAAATCGACCGACGGCGGCGACTCATGGACGCAGATCTCGACCGAGGACTCGGGCTTCCCGACGGGCGCGGGCGTGGGGCGCATCGGCCTCGCCCTCTTCCCCGGCGATGCTGGCTTCGGTGCGGGGCAGACCCTCTACGCGTTCCTCGACAACCAGGACCGCCGCCCCGAGGAAGACGGTGACGACGAAGAGACCGGCCCCGACGCCCCGCCGACGCGCGACGAACTGAGCACGATGAGCCGCGATGCCTTCCTCGCGCTCTCGGAGAAGTCGGTCAACGCGTTCCTCGACAACAACGGCTTCCCGCTCAACTACTCCGCCGCGTCCGTCCAGGCGATGGTCGAGGACAACACGCTCGACCCGGCCGACCTCGTCGCGTACCTCGAAGACGCCAACCGCGAGCTCTTCGACACGCCCGTCATCGGCGGCGAGGTCTACCGCTCCGACGACGGCGGCCAGTCGTGGCGCAAGACGCACGACGGCTTCATCGACGACTTCGTGTTCAGCTACGGCTACTACTTCGGCGAAATCCGCGTCAGTCCGCACGACGTGGACCGGCTCTACCTCCTCGGCGTCCCGCTCATCGGCTCCACCGACGGCGGCGCGACGTGGGCATCGAACGACGCCGACCACGTGCATGTGGACCACCACGCGCTGTGGGTCAACCCCGACCGCCCCGGCCACCTCATCAACGGCAACGACGGCGGGCTGAACATCAGCTATGACGATGCCGCAAGCTGGTTTAAGCTCAACATCCCGCCGGTCGGCCAGTTCTACACCGTCGCGGTGGACAGCGCGGACACGTACCGCGTCTACGGTGGACTCCAGGACAACGGCGTCTGGCGCGGGCCGCACACCTACGAGGAGTCGCCGGGGTGGCGCGCCGAGGGGCAGTACCCCTACGAGCGGATCATGGGCGGCGACGGGATGCAGATCCAGGTCGATCCCCGGACGAACGAGCGCATCTACACCGGTTTCCAGTTCGGCAACTACTACCGCGTCGAGCGCCGCGCCGGCGCCGGCTTCGACCGCACGCGCATCACGCCGCGCCACGACCTCGGCGAGCGCCCGCTGCGCTTCAACTGGCAGACGCCGATCCACCTCTCGCGCTTCAACCCCGACATCCTCTACCTCGGCTCCAACAAGCTCCACCGCTCGATGGACCGCGGCGAGACGTGGACCGCGCTCTCGGGCGACCTCACCAAGGGCGGCCTCCCCGGCGATGTCCCCTACGGCACGCTCACGAGCCTCGACGAGTCGCCGCTGCAGTTCGGCCTGCTCTGGGCCGGGGCCGACGACGGCAGCCTCCACGTCACTCGCGACGGCGGTACTTCCTGGACGAACGCGGGGGCGAACCTCCCCGCCGCGACGCGCGATTTCTGGGTGAGCCGCGTCGAGGCGAGCCACCACGAGGCGGGCCGCGCCTACGTGTCGCTGAACGGCTACCGCTTCGATAACTTCACGCCGTTGGTCTTCGTGACCGAGGACTACGGCCAGTCGTGGACGCAACTCGGCCCCTACAAATCATACGGGGCGGGAACGGAGGGCGGGCTGCCCAACGAGCCCGTCAACGTGGTGATGGAGGACCGCGAGAACGCCGACCTGCTCTACGTCGGCACCGACCACGGGCTTTACGTCAGCCTCGACCGGGGCCAGTCGTTCATGGCGCTCATGGCGACGGGCACCGACGCCGCGATGCCGAACGCGCCGGTGCACGACCTCGCCTACCACCACGCCGCACACGACCTCCTCGTGGGCACGCACGGCCGCTCGATCTACCGCGCGAACGTCGCGCATCTCCAGCAACTCACCGCCGAGGTCCGCGCCGAGCCGGTGCACCTGTTCGCCGCCGACGACATGCGCCACTCCGGCGCGTGGGGCCGCCAAGGCTGGCGCTGGAACGACGTCACCACCCCCGACCTCGACCTCGTCGCCTGGCTCCAGACCGACGGAACTGCGACACTCGACGTCACCCGCGAAGACTCTACCGGCACCGTAGAGACCATCCGCACCGTCGACCTTGACCCCGTGCTCGGGCTCAACGTGTTCACGTACGACCTCACGGCTGATATGGCGCTCAGCGACGATCACGAGAGGGCCGACGACGAGCAGTTCTACCTCACGCCGGGCACCTACACGCTGACGCTCCGCCAGAACGGGGCCTCGGCCTCGCAGACGCTCACCGTCACCCCCGGCCCGACGCCGCCCTCGCGCGACCGGAAGAAGTTTCCGTAGGTGGGTCGCAGGTCATAGGTCGCAGGTCGAAGGTCACCATGGGCAAACCGGATACGCTTGTCGGTCGGGTTCCAGGGCGCCTCGTGCTATGGGAGCGGAATGCGTCGCATGGCCAGATCGCCTTTCGGGCGTGGGAAACGCTGGAGGGAGGCGGTGAGCGTATCCACACCGTACGCTTTGCGGGCGTGACGTACATCGCGGCGGTGACTTCGATTGCATCGGCTACGATCTACGAGGCCGATGACGAGCAACGAGACGAACTCATCAGACGCCTCGCCCTTGATCTGTCGAGCGTGCTACCACTCGGAACTAAGCTTTTCGTTCTGCAAGGCAAAGCCCGCGCAATGAACTATGTCGCCGCCTCGCGCTGTGATGTCGAAGTCTGCGACTCCTGACCTGCGACCTACGACCTTGGATCTGTGACCCCAGACGCCTACACCTCCATCGTCGCACCTGCGAGCGTCGAGCCGCCGAAGGTGAAAGGCTCGCGGTTCATCGGCGAGGCGTTCCCGGCGGCGAGCGCGGAGGAGGCGGAGGCGCACGTGGCGCGGATCAAGAAGCGCGAGTACACGGCCACGCACGTGTGCTCGGCGTATCGCATCGATCCAGAAGGAAGCGTGTGGCGTGCGAACGACGACGGGGAGCCGAACGGGTCGGCGGGGCAGCCCATCCTCCGGCAGATCGAGGGGCGTGGGCTGACGAACGTGCTCGTCACGGTCACGCGCTACTACGGCGGGACGAAGCTCGGCGTCGGCGGCCTCGTCCGCGCCTACGGCGATGCGGCCTCCGCCGTCCTGGATGCGTGCACGCGAGTCGAGCACATCCTGCGCGTGCCGGTCACGGTCCGCTTCGCCTACCCCGACACGTCGCCCGCGATGCACACCGTAGGCCGCTTCGACGCCGAGATCGCGGATACGACGTACACGGCTGACGGCACTGCCCTCCACCTGCGCGTCCGCCGCTCCCAGGTTGATTCGCTCGCGGCGGCGTTCACTGAAGCGCTGTCCGGTCGTGGCGATGTGGACGTGGAGGGTGAACGGGGAAAGTGAAGAGCGGGAGTGAAAGGAAGACGTTCGGGGTAGCGAATCCGCTTGACAGTAGCGTGGAGGACGGCTTGCTTACACGCAACACGCAACACGCAACACGCAACACGCAACACTAGCCGCCTAGCGTGGTGTCCTCGTCGGCTTGCGGGGTCGGTAGGCGAGGTGGCGCACCGAAGCGCAGCGTGTCGATCACGGTTTCCCAGCGGGGCCGCACGCGCTCCGGCGTCGGGACGAGGAGCAGCGCTTCGGGCGGGGCATAGGGCGCGAGGGTGCCGCCTGTCCACGTCCCGCTCGTGTCGCGGTCGGCGATGAGGCGAAGCTGGTAGTCCCCCTCGGGCAGCCCGTCGAAGCGGAAGCCGCCTCCGGCGTCGGTGCTGGTGACCTGCAGCAGTTCGTCCTCGGTGCGCAGCTCCACCACAATCGGCGCGTCGCCTACGAGCGAGTCGCGCGCCACGACCCCCGTGAGTTCGCCGAGGTCGTCGGCCGTGGGAACGGTGAAGGCGACGGTTCGTGTTGAGTCGCTGCGAGGTACGGTGAGGGCTACTTGCGCCGCGTCGCCCAGGTCGGCGATGCGGAGCGTCACGCCGTCGGCGGCCGTGTCAGCGAGGGCGAGGGTGGGCGGGTCGACCTGGACGAGAGCAAACGCAGCCGAGTCGGGAGCGCGGGTGAAGCGGACGCCGGGGCGCTCACCGGGGCGTAGAGCCTTCACGCTGTCGCGTTCCGCCACCGGCGGGACGAGCGCCGCGATGCGTGTCTGCACGGTGTCCGGCGCGACGCTTGGCGAGAAGACGGCGTCGCCGCGGGCGGCGTTGCCCGTCGAGTCGGTGACGGCGAGCGGGTCGAGGAGGGCGACGCGGTGGCCTCGGTTGGCGCGCGGGTCGGTGACGAGCCACACCTGCTGCGGCGCATCGGGCGTCTGGTAGACCGTCTCGACGGTGGCGGGCGTGCCCGTCGTTGTGTCGGTCACGCTCCACGCATTCGGGGCGCGGCTGGCAAGCAGCACCGACTCGTCGAAGCGGACGGCGAAACGGCGGTTGGAGGCCGAGCGCACGCTGCGGAGCGCCGGCCCGACCGTGTCGCGGCGCGCGACGTAGAGCGCGAGGTCGGGCACGTCGGACGAGTCTGAGGCCACCGTGGAGACGTCGGTCGGCACGGCAAACGCCTCGCCCGGGTCGGCGGTGCGCGAGCGGTTGGCGTCCTGCACGGCCGCGACGAAAAACGGCCCGGGGCGGAGGTACTCGAACGCGAAGCGCCCGTCGGCGCCCGTCTGTGTCTGGTAGCTCGGCTCAGCCACGCGCGGGTCCGGGAGCGAATCGGCCGCCGCAAAGTCCGTCGGCAGCGCGTAGGCGAACACGTTCACGTCGGCGACGCCTTGCCCGCTCACCGGATCGCGCAGCGTGCCCGTGATGCGCCCCTCGTCGAGCTGGTCGCCCGTCGAAAAGGCGAGCGTGATCGGCGCGGTCAGCTTGACGCTGCGGAGGTCCTGGAGGTCGGTGCCAAGCGTGACCACGTAGGTCGTCGAGTCGCGGAGCGCTTCGGGGAAGCGGACGCGCACCTCGTCGCGGCGCACGTCGATGTCGAGCGGTTCGGCGAAGCTCGGCACGATGGTGAGCGCGCGGACGACGGAGCCTGCATTCACGTCTTCCGAGAACGCGAGGCGCAGTTCGTCCGTGGTCACGTTGAGCGCGCCCGCTTCGGGAAGTGACGCAATCAGGCGCGGCGGCGTCCGGTCGGGTGGACCGCCGGTCGGGGCCACCGGCGTAGCGCACCCGGCAAGGAGCACGAAGGCGTAGGTGTGTGCGAGTAGGAGGGTGAATGGCGCAAGTACACGAGCGGACCTCGTCACCCTCTCACTCCCATGCACCCCCACGCCTTTACGCATAGATCCCGCGGGTACGCAGGGCGCTGGACACCTTGTCGATGGCGATGACGTAGGCCGCGATGCGCATCGGGATGTCGTACTTCTCGTGCGCGCCGTAGACGTTGTTGAACGCCTGGCGCATCATGCGGTCGAGGCGGCGGTTGACCCGCTCCAGGCTCCAGAAGTAGCCCTGGCGGTCCTGCACCCATTCGAAGTAGGACACCGTCACGCCGCCTGCGTTGGCAAGGATGTCGGGCACCACGAGGACGCCCTTCTCGTTGAGGATGTCGTCGGCCTCGGCTGTGGTCGGGCCGTTGGCGCCCTCCGAGATAATCCGCGCCTGGATAGCTCCGGCGTTCTCCTCGGTGATCTGGTTTTCCTTGGCGCAGGGCGCGAGCACCTCCACGTCGAGGGTGAGCAGCTCGTCGTTGGTGATCGAGTCGGCCCCGTCGAAGCCGGCGAGGGAGCGGCCGTGCTCGGCGGCGTAGGCGATGGCGGCCGGGATGTCGATGCCGTCGGCGTTGTAGTAGCCGCCGGAAATGTCCGAGATGGCGACGACCTGGCAGCCCTGCTCGTGGAGCAGCAGCGCCGCTACGGAGCCGACGTTGCCGAAGCCTTGCACGGCCACGCGGCACTGGCCGGGGCGCAGGCCGAGCTTGTCCATCGCGGCGAGCGTGCACGTCATCACGCCACGGCCGGTCGCCTCGCGGCGGCCCTGGCTGCCGCCCAGCAGGATCGGCTTGCCCGTCACAACGGCCGGCTCGGTGCGGCGGACGTGCATGGAATACGTGTCGAGCAGCCAGGCCATGATCTGCTCGTTGGTGTTCATGTCCGGCGCGGGGATGTCCTTGTCCGGGCCGAAGACGTCCATTAGGTTGGCCGTGTAGCGTCGGGTGAGGCGCTCCAACTCGCCGGGGCTCATCGAGCGCGGGTCGCACTTGACGGCACCCTTCGCGCCGCCGAACGGCACGCCGACGACGGCACACTTCCAGGTCATCCAGGCCGCGAGCGCCTTCACCTCATCGAGGTGGACGTCCGTGGCGAAGCGGATGCCGCCCTTGGAAGGCCCGAGCACCTCGTTATGAATGACGCGGTAGCCCTCGAACACCTGGATCTGTCCGTCGTCCATCATCACGGGGACCGACGTGATGTGGATGCGGGAGGAGGAGCTGAGGTATTCGTAGAGGCCGGTGTCGAGTTCGAGCACCTCGGCCGCGTAGTCGAAGCGCTCCATCATCGACTGGAACGGGTTGTTCTTGTCGAGGTGGGGCGTCGGTTCCTGGTAGACGGCGCGTTTGCGGACGTCGCGTTTGAAGGGCATGGTGAT
>JBCDFF010000129.1:0-10133 GCA_039178415.1 Bacteroidota bacterium | reverse complement strand
TGTGCAGCAGCGGCCTTGGCCGCCTCGGCTTCGAGCTTGGCGAGGTCCTTCGCGCGGCGGCGCTCCACTACGCCGCAGAGCCAGATCGAGCCTTCGTAGAGCAGCAGCATCGGCCCGGCCATCAGGGCCTGGCTGAACGGGTCCGGCGGCGTCAGGAAGGCGGCGATGATGAGGATGACGATCAGGGCGTACTTCCGTGCGAGCCGTAGCCACGCCTGCGTGATCGCGCCGATCTTGGCGAGGAAGTAGACCACCACGGGCAGCTCGAACAGGATCGCCGCGCCGAAGGTGGTCGTGGTGATCATCGAGAAGTAGCGCGCGATGTCGAACTCGTTGATGATCGAGCCCGAGATCACGAAGTTGGCGAAGAACTGGAGCGAGAGCGGCATCAGCGCGAGGTAGCCGAAGCTCGCCCCGAGCGCGAAGAACACCGCCGCGAACACGGCGGCGAAGCGTAGGCCTTCCTTCTCCTGGTCGTAGAGGCCTGGCTCGATGAACTTCCAGAACTGGTAGATCACCATCGGCATGGCGATCAGGATGCCGACAGCGAGCACCGTCCCGAAGTAGGCGAAGAACTGCCCCGTGATCGTCCGGTTTTGGAGGACGATCTCCTTGGCCTCCATGCGGAAGACCTCGTAGACGATGAAGTCGGGCCGCGTCGGCGCGAGCAGGATCTCGTCGATGACCCACTCGGCGAAGAAGAGGCACGCCACCGAGCAGACGAGCACCGCGCCGAGCGCCTTGAAGATGCGCCAGCGCAGTTCTTCGAGGTGGTCGAGGAAGGGCATCTCGCCGTCCTGCGGGGCCATTGGGTTGGGCAGCCCCTCCGCCGCTCCGTCGCCCGAAGCGCCCGCCTTCTTCCGGAACGGGTTGGTGGTGAGTTTCATCGAGATCGGAGTTGCAGACGGATCGTCAGTATCCTACCGGGCACGGTCTCCCCAGCTTGTCATGCTGAACTTGATTCAGCATCTCGACAAGATCGCTCAGATCCTGAAGCAAGTTCAGGATGACACACAGGGTAAGATCTCGACGAAACGGACCAGTCGCACCGACTTGGCCTCGCAGTCACGTACACGGCCTCGCCGCCCCAACCGAGTCAGCCCTACTGCGAGTCCGAGTGCGAGAAGCGGCTGCGCTGCGAGGCCCCTTCGCGGAGGTTGAGTTCGAGCAGCGACTCGACCCAGAGGCCGTCGTTTTCGAGGCGGCTGCGGCCTCCGCTCCAGGTGAAGTTGAAGAGCGTCATCAGCCCAGCGACCTCGAAGCCGTCCGAGCGCAGGAGCGCGATGGCGCGGGCGGCGGAGCGGCCGCTGTTCAGGATGTCGTCCACTAGCGCGACAGGCTGGCTGCGGTCCATCGGGCCTTCGACGAGGCGGCGGCGTCCATAGGCCTTGCGGCGCTCGCGGATGAAGCCGCCCTTGAACGGGGCCGCGCTCTCCCCCGTGGGACTCGTCGGGACCGGCGCGCTCAGCACCGAGCAGACGATCGGAAACGCGCCGTAGCCGAAGCCTGCGACCTGGGTCACACCGCGTGCGCGGAGCCGCTCGGCCAGCACTTCGCCGATCTCTGCGAACAGCTCGCCGTCGAGCATGGGGGTGCGGGTGTCCAGCAGCCAGCCGATGGGTTGCCCGCGCGGGTCGGTGATGGCTTCCTCATCGCGGCGCACGAGGGCGCGCTGGTAGAGCTGGTGCCCTAGGCGGGTGAGCGCCGACTCGGGGACCGTGCTGCTGTAGTCGTTGGGCATGGGAAGCGGAGGAGCGACACGGCGCGGGCGGCGTGTCAAGGTGAGACCCGAGGTTCGCGAGCCGGAGCGACAGACGCCGAAATCAGGGCCGCGGCGGCGGTGGGGAGGGGACGGGCGAGGCGTGCGGGCAGTTTACAAACGCTGTTCCAGTCGAGGTTTCCTAAAATCTACAGCGGCTCACTTTTTTAGGAGGGGCGTTTAGACGGCCTCCATGGTATAGAGGGGGAAGTCTTGGCAGAGCATAAACACCTCGCGGCCGACCACCTCGCGGAGTTGCTCGCTCTCAGGACGGGACAATACCCGGTCGATCATGTCCGCGACCTGCTCGAACTCGGCGACGCCGAAGCCGCGTGTCGTCATCGCAGGCGTTCCGATCCGGATGCCGCTCGTCACGAACGGGCTTTCCGGATCGTAGGGAATCATGTTCTTGTTGACCGTGATCTCCGCCTCGCCGAGGAGCGCCTCGGCCTCCTTGCCCGTCAACTCGCGCGAGCGCAGGTCGATGAGCAGGAGGTGGTTGTCGGTCCCGCCCGAGATCACGTCGTAGCCGCGCCGGGTGAAGATGGCGGCCATGGCCCGGGCGTTCTCAACGACCTGGCGGCTGTAGTCCTCGAAGTCGGGCTGCAGCGCCTCGCCGAACGCAACGGCCTTGGCGGCGATGACGTGCATGAGCGGCCCGCCGAGCACCCCGGGGAAGACGGCCGTGTCGAGGACCTGCGAGATCGTCTTGCGCTTGCCGCTGCGGAAGGTGCGCCCGCGCGGGTCCTCCGCGTCGTTGCCGACGAGGATCATGCCGCCGCGGGGGCCGCGCAGCGTCTTGTGCGTGGTCGTCGAGACTACGTGTGCGTGGGGGAGCGGGTCGTTGAGCACGCCCGCTGCGATCAGCCCGGCCGTGTGCGCCATGTCCACCCAGAGGAGCGCACCGACCTCGTCGGCGATCTCGCGGAGCGCGGCGTAGTCGAAGTCGCGGCTGTAGGCGCTTGCGCCGACGGAGAGCATCCGGGGCTTCACCGCACGCGCCTTGTCGCGGACCTTGTCGAGGTCGATGCGGCCCGCGAGCGGGCCGTCCTTCTCGACGCCGTAGAAGTGGGCGTCGTAGAGGATGCCCGAGAAGTTGACCGGGCTGCCGTGCGTGAGGTGGCCACCGTGCGCGAGGTCGAGGCCGAGGAGCGTGTCGCCGGGCTCCATGAAGGCGAGGTAGATCGCGTGGTTGGCCGTCGCGCCGGAGTGCGGCTGCACGTTCACCCAGTCGGCGCCGAAGAGCGTCTTGGCGCGGCTGCGGGCGAGCTCTTCCGCCTGGTCCACGAACTGGCAGCCGCCGTAGTAGCGCTTGCCGGGTAGGCCCTCGGCGTACTTGTTCGTCAGCGGCGATCCCATCGCCTCGATGACGGCCAGCGAGGCAAAGTTTTCAGAGGCAATGAGTTCCAGGCCGTCGTTCTGGCGGTCGATTTCGCTGCGAACGATGGCGTAGAGGTCGGGGTCCTGGGACGCGAGGTGCTCGAACGTCATGGGTGCGGGAGGGTCGTCGTACGGGATACCGGGACAGGCTGGCAAGATACAGCGGCCTGCAGGCGACGGCTATCCGAAATCGCCCCCAATCGTTCCGTTGGAGCGGCATAAAACCGCGCGTTTAACGAGGGCTTCCAAACGCCCACCCGCGCGGTGCTACTCGTTGGTCTCGTCGTCTTGTAGCGACGCGGGGCGCTGAAGCTCGATAAACCGCGTGGCGACGCCCAGGAAGACCCACGCCTCGTCGGGGTCGTCGCCGAGTTCGAGGGTATAGCGGCTGGCGAGGAGGTAGTCGTCACGCTGCGTCGCTCGGTCTACGAGCGCCTCCGTAGCGAGGCCGCCGAGCGCGCCCGCCCAGCCGGGACCGTCGCGCGAGATCTCAGCCGCGACGGTGTCGCCCGCGTAGTCGGAGAAGTCGTCCATCGTCGGGTTCGAGAGCGCCAGCAGCGCCGCGATTACGACGAGAAAGAAGAAGGTGCGCATGGTGGGAGGAGGCTGGCAGCCGTCGGCTATCTGCTATCGGTGGTAGGCAGCTATCGTTGAGAGAGCAAATGTTGGCTGAGAGCCGAAAGCCGTCAGCCGAAAGCGCCTCTCAAAACGTCATCGCGTAGACGAGGAGGTTCGTGCCCATGCGGAGCGCGGCTTCTCGTTTCTCCGGCGGGTTCTGGTGCACGTCGCCAGGCTCCCAGCCGTCGCCGAGGTCGGACTCGTAGGAGTAGAACACGACGAGACGATCCTCGTGGAACAGCCCGAAGCCCTGCGCGGGCTGGCCGTCGTGCTCGTGGATCTTCGGGAGGCCGTCCGGGAAGGCGAAGTGCGCGCGGTAGACCGGGTGGTCGTAGGGCACCTCGACAAAGTCCTGCTCGGGGTAGACCTTGCGCATCTCGCGGCGGATCGCCGTGTCGAGGCCGTAGTTGTCGTCGATGTGGAGGAAGCCGCCGCCGTCGAGGTAGCGCCGCAGCCGCCGTGCCTCCGTCTCGGAGAAGGCGACGTTCCCGTGGCCGGTGAGGTAGAGGTACGGGTAGGTGAAGAGCTTGTCGCTACTGAGCTCGACCACGTCCTCGCGCGGAGCGAGGTCGATCAGCGTTTCCTGGCGAGCGAACGCGAGCAGTTCGGGCAGCGACTGCTCGTCGGCGTACCAGTCGCCGCCGCCGCCGTACTGCACCCGCGCGACCGTCACCTCCGGCACGTCTTGGGCGAGCGCGGGGACGCAGACGAGTATGGCGAGCAAGACAGCAGCCCACGGTGTCATCCTGAGCGCAATCCGCGTAGCGGATGAAGTCGAAGAGCTTGCCCCCAGCGGAGGCGGGGGATCTTGGTCGTAGCTCAAGGTCAAGGAGGGACTTGGATGCTGGCCCGGAGATTCTTTACTGGCGTGAACCTGCGGTTTGACTCGCTGCGCTCGCTCAGACTGACATCCTCTTTGTGAAGGCTCACCCTTGCCGGCCCCGATCGAGGGGAGAACTCGTTGTTGGATCATTGAAACGGTACGGGGCACGGCGGGGGTCGCGGTTTCGTCGAATGAAGTTGCTAGGACGTACACTCCGTCACGGCCTTTCGGCATCGCTACACACCGCCTCCTCGTCCAACGTTCCGCCTCATGCGCTTCGTACTCCCGCTGCTCGCCCTCGCGCTCATCTTCGCTGTCACGCAGCTCCGCGCACCCGCCGATGGCGTTGTGCTTAGCACCGACGGCACGCCGCTCGTCGCCACGTTCTCCATCGTCGGCTACGACGCGAAGACAGGCGAACTCGGCGTCGCCGTCCAGTCGAAGTTTCCCAACGTCCGCGCGGTCGTGCCGTGGGCCGAGGCCGGTGTCGGCGCCGTCGCTACGCAGAGCTACGCCGAACTCGACTACGGCATCAAGGGCCTCGAACTGATGCGCCACGGCGCGACGGCGGAGGAGGCGCTCGCGATCCTTCTCCGCGACGACCCGGGCGCGGCGCTGCGTCAAGTCGGCATCGTCGATGCGCAGGGCAACGCGGCGTCGTGGACGGGCGCGGAGTGCTTCGACTGGGCAGGCGGGCGTGTGGGGCAATCGTCGGGCGACGCCGTGGCCAGCGGCGCGGGCACCGTCGTGACAGGCACGGGCTTCACGGCGCAGGGCAACATCCTCGTCTCCGAGGAAACCGTGCAAGCGATGGCCGACACCTACCTCGCCACAGAAGGCAGTCTCGGCGACAAGCTCGTCGCGGCGATGCTCGCGGGTGGGGCAGCGGGCGGCGACAAGCGCGGCGAGCAGAGCGCGGCACTCCTCATCGTGAAAGAAGGCGCGGGCTACGACGGCCAGGACAACTACGTCGACATCTCGGTCTACGACCACCCCACGCCCCTCGACGAACTCGACCGGCTCTACCGCCTCAATAACCTGTATTTCTCCGACACCGACCCCGCCGACCAGATCGAGGTCACGCCCGAGATCGCCCGCGAGCTGCAGACGATCTGGCAGACGCGCGGCTTCTACGACGGCCCGCTCGACGGCGAGGTGGACGCCCAGTTCCAGCAGATCCTCGTCGACTACATGGGCTGGGAGAACTACGACCTCCGCATCGACGAGGTGCAGGCCGCAGACGTGGCGGCAGGCGAGCGGCTGCTCATCGACCGCGAGGTGCTGGCCGACATCCGCGCGGTGTTCTCGGAAGGACGGTACAAGTGAGAGGTGCGAAGTGGGAAGGTTGAAGTGGGAAGGTTGAAGTGGAAAGTGGGTACGGTCATGCTGGTCCTAGCGCTGGCGGCGTGCGATCAGCCGGGTAGTACGATGTCTGATCCGGAGGAGCCTGTCAGCGAGCAGGTCTCGGACGCGCCGTTTGTGGTAGTGCTCGGCATCGGGCAGGACGCGGGGGTGCCACAGACGGGGAGCTACGGGCATCCCGGCTGGCAGGACGCGACGCAGCGGCATCGCGTAGTGAGCCTCGGCCTCGTCGATCCCGCCACAGGCGAGCGTTGGCTCTTCGAGGCCACGCCGGATTTCCCGGATCAACTCTACCACCTCGACAGCCTCGCGCACGCCGTCGGGCCGGACGCTGACACCCCGCTCGGCCGCAGCGGCCTCTCAGGCATCTTCGTCACGCACGCGCACA
This sequence comes from Bacteroidota bacterium, assembly GCA_039178415.1. Classification (GTDB taxonomy): domain Bacteria; phylum Bacteroidota; class Rhodothermia; order Rhodothermales; family Rubricoccaceae; genus JBCBEX01. The sequence goes on along the minus strand of JBCDFF010000129.1, from coordinate 3,803 downwards.
TCGGGCACTACACGGGGCTGATGTACCTCGGCCACGAGGCCATGGGCGCGCAGGAGCTGCCTGTCTACGCGATGCCGCGCATGGCGTCGTTTCTCACGGAGAACGGCCCGTGGAGTCAACTCGTCCGCTACGACAACATCGCCCTGCAGGTGCTGGCCGATGGCGAGCCCGTCCGGCTCAACGAGCGCCTTGCGGTGACACCGCTCGTCGTGCCGCACCGCCAGGAATTCTCCGAGGTCGTCGGCTTCCGCATCGAGGGGCCGTCACGCTCGGTGCTCTTCATCCCCGACATCGACAGCTGGGAAGACTGGGACGAGGCCAGCGGCGGTGCAGCGCGCATTGAAGCCGAACTGGCACGCGTGGACGTGGCCTACCTCGACGCGACGTTCTACGCCAACGGCGAGATTCCGGGGCGCGACATGTCGGGCTTCCCGCACCCGTTTATCGTGCACAGCATGGACCGGTTCGCGCCGCTACCCGAGGCCGAGCGCGCCAAGGTGCGGTTCATCCATCTCAACCACACCAACCCGGCGCTGCGTCCGGGCAGCGCGGCCCGCGACACGATTGCGGCGCGCGGCTTCCGGGTGGCCGAGACGGGTGAGTTCGTGGGGCTGTAAGGCTGGGGAGCTGTAACGCAGCGCGGGCCGCCACACCGAAGTGCAGCGGCCCGCGCCGTGGGCAGATGACCGGGAGGGGGTGCTACTTCAGCACAGTCATCTGGCCATTGAGGGTCTCGGCGGTGGCTCCCATCTGCACGTCGACGCGGTAGAGGTAGGTGCCGGCCGAGAGGCTGGAAGCATCCAGGTCGAGGGCGTGCGTGCTGCCCCCGGCGAAGCTCCGCTGGGCGAGTGCGAGCACTTCGCGACCGAGCACGTCGTAGACGCGGGCGCTGACCTCGGCTTCCTCAGGAAGCTCGAAGCGAAGCTGCGTCGCGTTCGCAAACGGGTTTGGGTAGTTCGGCAGCAGTGCGATGTCCTCGATCAGGCCCTCGGCGTTGGCGCCCCCGGCCTGCGCGACTGTCGGGCCGTCGTCTGCGTCTGGCAGGGGGGCCACCTTGAGCGCGCCGGAGCGGCCGTCAGGAGCAACGCCCATGAGGCGGAACGCGGGCAGTTTCTGCGCGGAGCAGGCGTCGCAGGGCGCAGACTCGTCGTCTGGTGTGAGGAACCCCGATGCGAGGACGGCGCCGCCAAGGCCGCCCACCTGCAGCGTGAAGGCGGGGGCGAAGAACGACGCGATCACCTCGCCGTCGAACGACACGTCGATGATGTAGTCGCGGCGGGCGCTCGGCGAATAGTAGCGCGTGATGTCGCCGTAGGTGATCATGGCGCTACGGCCCTCGTAGTTGTCGCGCAGGCTCAGGCTCACCGTCGGGGCATCGGGGGCGCCGTGGAAGGCATTGGCCGACACGCGTGTGAAGCGTGGCGCGGTGGTCACGGCCGACTCCTTGATCTGGAGGCCGAAGCTGATGTCGCGGCCGTCGGGGTTGCCGGAGTAGGCCGGTTGAGCCTCTTGCATCACGCCCGAGGCGGCAGCCTGGTAGTTGACGCCGGCCTTCAGGTCGAGGCTGAACGTGCCGAAGGTGGTGCTGTATGCGCTGACCGGCTCGTCGCACCCGTCGTCGCACGCGTTGGAGTCGGCGGACATGATCTCGACTGAGACCGTGCCCGGTGCCACGTCGAGATAGGGCGTTGCTTTGCGGAAGCGGAGGTTGTCGGCCACGATCGTGCCGTCCACGTAGACGTCCACGAAGAAGGCGTCGGGGTCAGGGCTGTTGTGGATGATCTGGACCTTCGCGGTCTCCTCAATGTCACCGCTCACCTCGCCGCCGCGGTACGACGCGGAGTGAATGCGGATGCTGTAGAGCCCGCGGTTGAGCGCCGCGACCTGATTCGGGGTCAGCGTGAAGCGGTTGATCGCAGCGTCGAAGGAGCCGCCCCGCGCGTCGGCATCCAGGGTCGGCGTGAGTGCAAAGGCGACGACCCCGTCGCGGCGCACCACCTGCGCGCCGAGGTCGAAGGCATACTCACTGCTGAGGCCGCGGAAGGCCCCCGTGATGGTCAGCGAATTGTCGGTGCCGTTGAAGGTGGCAAAGACAACGCCCGAGGCGCTGGAGTTGGGGCTGACGAGCTTGGCCCCGTACTGGGCCACCTCGGCGGAGGCTTGGGGAGTGGCAGCAAGGAGTGCGACCAGAAGCAGCGCACCGAGCGTGCGGCCACCCGCACGCACAAGCGTAGCGATAGACATGAGATGGAGGGGATTGAAGGCGATGGCGGACCCTGGCCGTTCCGGTCGTGGTGGCCGTCTCGACTGCTAGGGCCGAAGCGCACCGTACCGTCCGAGGAAGACACCGGGGGTAACTCGCCGCATATCCCTCCAGCTACGCAGCTTGTCGCTAAGAAACAGAGCAGTATACGGCAGCGCTGTCCACAAAAGACAACCCGTTCGTAAACAAAATGCGACGGGCGCGGCCTCTAAAGCCACGCCCGTCGCATGCGTGTTCAAGCTGGGCGAGGTAGGACCGCCTAGCGAACTACGGTCATCCGCCCGGTCTCCGTACGCGTCTCGGCACCCATCTGTGCTTCCACGCGGTACACGTAGGCTCCGGAGGCGAGGCCGCTCGCATCGAGGTCGAACGTCCGGTTGGCGCCTGCAGCCAGACGGGTCGGCGCGACCTCGGCCACGGTGCGGCCCAGCACGTCGTACACCCGCAGGGTCACCTCGGCGTCACGCGGCAGGTCGAAGCCGATGCGCGTGGTGCTGGCGAACGGGTTGGGATAGTTGCCGCGCAGCGCGAACACCTCAGGCAGCGTTCCCGACCCGTCCTCGTTGGAGACGGCGAGCGGGAGGAGTGTCTCGGTGCCATCGCCAAAGACGGCCAGCAGCTCGAAGGCCGGCAGGTCGCTCGTCGGCGGGCTGAGATAGCCCGAGGCCAGCACCGTGATGGCGCTGCCGCCGGCTTCGCTCACGTCCACATCGTAGGCCGCAACGAGGCTCACGCCGTCGGCGAGCGTGATGTCGACGATGTACTCGCCTTCGGGCACGACCGTGTAGTCCGTGATGCCCTGGTAGGGGGCGTCGTCGGCGAGCGCGATCGTGGTGCCCCGGACGCGGGCGTCGACCGTTGGCGCGTTGGGCGAGCCGTGCACGACGCTGATCGCGACATCGTCATCGCCTCCAGACTCCGGAAGTGCCTGTTCCCGCGGAAGCAGCGTGAAGGCGGTGCTGATGTTCTCCGGGTTGGCGGGCAGGCCGTCGGTGAGCACACCCGTCGCGATGAGCTGGTAGTTGACGCCAGCATCGAGGGTGAACGGGAAGGAGGCCCCGTCAGCGAAGTTCGCGCCGTCGGGCACCACCGTCACCGTGATCTCCTCGCCTGCAGGAACGGGCACAAACTCGGTCCCGGTGCGGAAGGCGAGGTCCGGAATCGTCGGGTCGTCTCCGTCTTGGCCGTTGATGAAGATGTCCACGACGGCCGCGGCGGGGTCCGGGCTGTTGTGGATCACCTGCACGAGTGCCTGGGCCGGCAGCGGTGCCGACGGGAGCAGATCCGAATCGCCGTTCGGGAAGACGGCAAGCAGGCCAAACGCGGGCAGGTCGCCGGTGGGCGAGAGGTAGCCCGAGGCAAGCACGGTCACGCCGAGGCCAGCGGCTCCAGTCAGGTCCGCCGTGAACGCCGCGACATTCGTCGTGCCGTCGGCGAGCGTGATGTCGACGATGTACTCACCCGGCGGGACGATCGTGTAGTCCGTGATGCCTTGGTAGGGAGCATCGTCAGCGAGGGCGATCTTGGTGCCGCGCACGAG
>JBCDFF010000128.1:0-10176 GCA_039178415.1 Bacteroidota bacterium | reverse complement strand
TCAGTCGCTGCCTGCATCGTCGCCGTGGCTGACGACGAACGTCACCTTGCAGTGTGTGCGGAACATGTGAGTGCCGTCGTCGCCTACTTCGATCTCGAAGGACTCGACCCACACGTGGCGGATGTTTTTGATGGTGCGGCCGGCCTCGCGGATGGCATTCTGCGCGGCGTCGTCGAAGCTGACGGTCGACTGCGACGAGACCTCGATGGTTTTGGCGATGGACATAGTAGGGGGGAGCTGCGTGAACGAAAGACGAGCGCTAGGAAGCGCTTCCGGCCATGTGGTGTGTAGCCTACGGGCTAGCGTCCCAAAATCCAAGCAGAATCGGCTTGGACGAGCAGAGGCAGGCACGTTGCTTGCGCCCACACGCCCACACGCCCACACGCCCACACGCCCACACGCCCACACGCCCACACGCCCACACGCCCACACGCCCACACGCGCCTCCCACCATGTGCTGTACCGCTGCCCGCTCCGGCCTCTACGCTCGCTTCTTCGCCGGATGCATGCACCGCGCCGATAGCACCGACCAGCGGCTCTACGGCGCACGCAAGACCGAACTCCTGGGTGACCTCAGCGGCACCGTCGTCGAGATCGGCGCTGGAGCCGGGCCGAACGCGCGCTACCTCGCACCGGGCACGCGCTGGATCCCCGTCGAGCCGAACGTGCACATGCACCCGTATCTCCGCGAGCAGGCCGACGCGTACGGGATCGAGGTACAGCCGGAGGTCGGCCTTGCCGAGGCGCTGCCCGTGGACGATGCGAGCGCGGACGCCGTCGTGAGTACCCTCGTGCTGTGCTCCGTGGACGATGTGGCGCAGGCGCTTGCCGAGGTACGCCGCGTGCTCAAGCCGGGCGGGCGGTTTGTGTTCATTGAGCACGTCGCGGATCGGCCGGGAACGCTACGGTACGGCGCGCAGCGGGTGCTCCGCCGCCCGTGGGGCTGGGTCGCCGATGGCTGCCGCCCCGACCGCGCCACCGGCGATGCTATCGAGGCGGCGGGCTTTGCCTCGGTAGATCTGGAACGCTTCGACGCGGACCTGCCGTTCAACCTCGTCAGGCCGCACATCGCCGGGGTGGCGATTCGCTGAGACGGCAAGCTCCTGCTTCGAGCAATGCGTAGCGCGGAGCCGTCCGACGGTACTTGTCAGTGGAAGGTCAGGGGTATCCTGGGCACTTCGTCCCGCTCAGCCCCGCGCTGCTGGCTGCCCCGATGCTGCTCACCACCCTACAGCCTGCCCCCGATCCTGGCCGGATGGCCCGGTGGGCGGCCTCGCTGCGGCGCGGGGACGGCGCGGCCTTCGAGGCGCTGTTTCGGGCGCTGCACCCGCCGCTCGTGCGCTTCGCCGCCGGGTTCGTCCAGAGCGGAGCGGAGGCCGAGGACCTCGTGCAGGAGGCCTTCGTGCGCCTCTGGGAGCGCCGCGCCGACATCGACCCGACGCTGTCGGTGCGGGCCTGGCTCTACCGGACGGTCCGCAACCGCGCCCTCAACCAGATCCGCGACCGTCGGCGCCGCGCCGACCTCCTCGACGCGCAGCCGCCGCGCCCGACTACGACCGCCGCGCCCGACATCGCCCTCGAAGCGAGGGCCCTCGCCGACCGCCTACGGACCCTCGTGGCGGCGCTGCCCGAGCGGCAGCGCGAGGCGTTCGTCCTCACCCGCGTCGAGGGGCTGGCCCACACCGAGGTGGCCGAGGTGATGGGCATTGCGGCCTCGACCGTCAACGTCCACCTCGTCCGGGCGCTCAAGGCGCTCCGGGCGGGCCTCGCCGACCGCTGAGCTTGCCGACCACCGCTTCTGGCTGACCGCTGATTCTGGCTCTCTCGCCAACCCCTGACGACTATGTCACGCGACCTGCTACCCCCTGACCTTCTCGACGCGCTCCACGATGAGCCGGAGGCCGACGCCCTCGCCGCCGTGTGGACCCAGGCCGCCGTGCTCGCCGAGGACGCACGGTCCGCCGTCGATACCGAGGCCGCCTGGGCGGCCGTGCGGGCGCAGACGCTCGCGCGTACCTCGGAGCACCACTCAACGCCGCCCCCGGTGGTCCCGCCGCGCGCGGCCCGCTTCGGACGCACGCGTCGGTTCGCGATGGCGACGCTCGTAGCGGCCGTGCTGGGGGTCGTGGCGCTGGGTGTGTGGTGGAGCCAGCCCGTCGCGGTGGTGGCGGGTGTCGGCGAGACGGTCGCGGCGGTGCTGCCTGACGGCTCGGCGGTGGACCTCAACAGCGGCTCGCGGCTCGTCTACGACCGGCGGTTCGGTGCACTGTGGGGCACGCCTGCCGAACGCGCGGTGCAACTGGAGGGTGAGGCGTTTTTCGACGTGGAGCCCGGGGCAGTGCCGTTCGTAGTGGCGACGTTCAACGCCCGCGTGGAGGTGCTCGGGACGGCGTTCAACGTGGATGCCCGCGCGGCCGAGCGCACCACCGACGTCGCCCTCGTCCACGGCCAGGTCCGCCTCGTGGGCGATGCTGCCGAGGACGCCTCCCAGATCCGAGAGGCCGTGGTGCTGGCCCCTGGCGAGACCGCGCAAGTCGTGACGACAACGGCAGGGCTGACGGTCGCGCCACCGGCCGAGGCGAATGCGGCGCGGCGGACGGCGTGGCGCACGGGCGGCTTGGCCTTCGACGCCGAGCCGCTGCCCGCCGTCCTCGCCGAGATCGAGCGGCGCTATGGCATCGCGTTCGCTCTCGACGCCCGCGTCTCCACCGAGACGGCCGCGACGGCGTTCTACGCGACCCGCCCCTCGCTCGACGCGCTCCTCGGTGACCTCGGCGTAACGTGGGGCGTCCGCTTCGTCCCCGGACCGGGCGGCTACCGCGTCGTCCCCGCGCCCTAGGCTTTCTCTGCCGCCGACCGCCCTGGCTCTCCGTGCCCACTGCTGTGTTTCGTTTCGTCGCGCTCCTTGCCCTGCTCGCGGGTCCGATGATGGCCCTGGCCCAGCCGACGGGGTTGCTACTGCGCGGCGTGGTGGCGAGCGAGGCACTCGTTCGTATCGCCGAGGCAGGGCGGGCCAACGTGGTCTTCGACCCGGCGCTGCCCGGCCTCGACCAGCGCGTGTGGTGCGGAGAGACGAGCGCGGTCGACACCGAGGCACTGCTACGGTGCGTCACGGAGGCGGCAGGCCTGGACTTCGTGCGGCGCTCGTCGGGCACCTACGTGGTGACACGGGCTGCAGTGGAGCCGCTGCCGACGGGCGGCCTCGTGGGCGCGGTCGTCGATGCCGAGACGCGCGCGCCGCTGCCGCTGGCTCACATCCAACTTTTCAGCGGTGGGATGTCCAACGCGATGGCGAGCGACGGCGCGGCCGCCAATGGCACCCTCACCAACGGCACCGCGACCGATGGCACGGGGGCGTTCGCCGTGGACGGCCTGGTGCCGGGGCGCTACCGGATGGGGGTGAGCTACGTCGGCTACGAGGACGCGCGGGTCGAGGTGGTCGTCCCGCCCGGTGGGGCGGCTCGGACGCGGGTGGCGCTTCGGCCGGTAGCGGTGCAGTCGGGCGCGGCGGTGGTTGACGGCATCCAGGCCCCGCTGCCGTCGGCAGTGCTGGGCGTTGCACGCATGGCGGCGAGTACGGCGGGCGAAGTCGCCGAGGTGGAGGTCGGACCAGGGCTGGCGGCGCAGGGGCCGCGTCCTACCTCCGATGCTATCGCGTCCAGCGTCGGGGTGCTCGGCCTCGCCTCGCGCTCGGTCCTCGACGGCCTCTCGATCCAGGGCGGCGACGACGGCGAGCACCCGCTTCGCCTCGACGGGGCCACCGTCTACGAGCCCGTCGCGCTCGGCACGCTCGTGGGCGCGCTCAGCCCGCTCGCCATCGGGCAGGTGACGGTGCGCAAGGCGGGCTACGGCGTAGAGCACGGCTCCACGCTTGCAGGCGTCGTGGAGGCCGAGCACGCCACAGCAGGCCCGCCCGAGGGACAGGCGTTCGCCGTGACCGTCGAGGGCGACCCGGTGGCCGTGGGCGCACAGGCGCGGCACCGCCTGGCGCTCGGGCGGGGCCGCGAGGCTGTGACGACGCTCGCCCTCCGGCAGAGCACGTGGTCGCTCTGGCGCCCGCCCGCGCTCGGCACCACGCTCGACCGCTGGAACGTCCTCGACCCGGTGCTCTCCATTCAGTTTCTCGAAACGGGCGCGCTGCGCTTTGACCCGTCCACGCGAGGCTCGACGGTCGACTTCTCTGACCTCCATGCCGCAACCCGCGTCACGCTCGGCCCGCTGCGGACCCTGCGCGCCTCGGTCTACCACGGCGGCAGCCGCATCGACACGGACCTGCTCGCGCTGGAGGAGACGGAGCGCGCCGAGGTGTCGAGCATCGCGCTCTCGCGGGACCGCTACGCCTGGAGCAACACGGCGGCCTCGCTGCGCTACGATGCTGTCGTTTCGCCTCGCTGGAGCCTCCGCGCGCGGCTCGCCGCCCATCGCCATACCCTCGACCAGCGCTACGACGCGGTGACGGGCCTCGTTACCCGTGCCGAGCAGCCCAACTTGGACGATGTCACCGAACAACTGAATCGGGTCTTGCTAGGGCTGCCCGACGTGGGCAACGCCAACCGTATCGGCGAGGCGACGCTCTCGGGGGAGGTCGAGGTGCGGCTCGCGCCAGCGTACGCGGTACGCTTCGGCGCAGAGGTCACGGCCGGCTGGCACCGCCTCGAACTCAGCTCCGGCGAGGCAGCGGCGCTGCGCGACCTCGACGCGACGAGTCGCCAGGGGCGCGTCGCCACCTACGCCTCCGTGCGCCGCCTGCTGAACGGGCGCTGGACGGTCGAGCCGGGCGTGCGACTGACCGTGCTGACAGGGTCGGGTCGGGTGGTCGCTGAGCCGCGCGCGAGCCTCCGCTACGACGCCCTACCCGACGACCGCCTGGCGGGGCTGCCCCTGCGCGGCGTGGCGGCGCGCCTCGCGGCGGGCGTCTACCGGCAGTTCGTCTCGCGCTACGAACTCGCCACGTTTGGCCCGAGCGCTCTCGTCCCCGAGATCGCGCTCTGGGTGCCGACGCCCGACGACCTCGCGCCGCCGGTGGCGCTCCACTTCGCGGGCGAACTGCTGTGGCAGCGCGCCGGATGGACCGTCCGCGCCGAGGGCTACGCCAAGGCCACGCCGCACCTCTACGCGCTCGACTTCCCGGTCGTCTTCGACGGCGAAGGCGCGCCGCTGACGGAGGCTGCTGCGATCCTTCGCGAGGGCGAGGGCCGCGCCGCTGGAATCGGCCTCCGCCTTGAGCGGCAGCGACCTCGATGGGCGGCGCAGGGCGGTCTCGCGGTGAGCGTCGCCGAGCAACGTATCCCTGAGCGATTCGCGGGACGCTGGGTGGCCGTGCCGTGGGAGGAGCCGCTGCGCGCCGACCTCGCGCTCGACGTGGCGCTGTGGGGCACGCGCACCGGCGACGGCCTCGTCGCACGCACGCGCGGGCTCGTCGTCGCCGGCCGCTCGTGGGCGTTCCGGCGGGCCTACTACGACCTACTCCCCACGTTCGGCGGACGGGAGGCTGTAGGAGACGTCGACCTCAGCCGCCCCGACGAGGACGTCCTCCCCGCGCTTGTCACCGTCGATGCCGGGCTCGCCTACACGGTGCGCGTACGCGGCATGCGCGTTGAGATCGCCGCCGAGGTCGCCAACGTGCTCGGGCGTCGCAACGTGCTCGACACCTCCCTGGCGCTCAGCGACCTGGACCAAGGGTCTGCCACCACCGTGCGGACCTATCCCGGCGTACAGCCGAGCCTGCGCGTCCGGCTCACATTCTGAGCCTCTACCGCTAGATTTTTCAGGCGTCGGTGTACTTCTCCGATAAGCTTCTGGGGTATCACATACAGACAACGCCATCGCCCTCCACGCCGGCACGAGGGGTGGGGGCCTGTTCTCCGATTTCGACGACTCACACGTTCCCGACTTCCCATGCATTCCCAAGTCCATCGTTCTCTCCTCCGGCCCTTGGCGCTATGGTCGCTCCTGCTCGCGATGGTGAGCCTGAGCCTCGCTGCCTGCGACGCGACCTCGCCCGACGCGCTGACCACGGGCGCCGCACCGAGTACGTTCAGCGCGACCGTGTCTAGCCCCGAGTCCGCTGTCAAAACGCTCACCGGCACGGCCGCTTCGGCGGGGGACCCCGGGCTCTACGAGGGCCTCTTCCAGAACCAGGCGTTCCGCGACGAAGCGGGCAACGTCTATGTCTACACCCACCTGACCCTGCGCGCTGAGACGGGCGAGGCCATCGTGCTGGGCCACTTCAGCGAAGGACGCCCCGTTCCCGGTCGCTTCGGGATCGAGGCCGGTCGCAACCTCGAAGCGCCCTTCGGCTTCTTCGCGATCTACGACGCGACGGGGGCAAGAGCGCTCGCGACGGGCGGCAGCGTCACCCTCGACACGACCGGTAGGACGCTGAGCGGCTCGTTCGACCTCGCCTTCGACGGCGAGGTGTCCATCATCGGCTCCTTCACCGCAGCACCCAGCAATGAGGGTGGACAAGCCGAGGAAGACGGTGACCGCGGCGACGAAGAAGGCGATCGCGGGGAGGGCGAAGAGGATCCAGGGGACGATGACCGCGACAACACCGAGTGCGACAGGCTTCTGGAGGAGCTTCGGGCTCTCTACGAGGCGGGTGAAATCACGCGCGAGGAGGTCGCCGAACGCCTCGAAGCCGCCGGGTGCGGCGAGGACGAGACCGGCGATCGCGGCGAGGAGGGCGAAGGTCCTCGTGAGGAGGGCGAAGGTTCTAGCGACGACGACCGAGGCGGCGAAGGCGAAGAGCCTGGCGAGGACGAAGAAGACCGTGGCGACGAGGACGAAGACCGTCCGTAGCACCCTCGTCCACCGACGACGTATCGGCTGACCAACGACGGCCTGGGGCGCGTGCCTCGGGCCGTCGCTGCTTGGTAGGGGACGGCGGTGTCGGGAGACATCGGCGCATGCGACGTAAGGACCCAGCGCGTAGGTTCGTCCGCCATGTTGCTCCCGCTCTTCCCACGCCTCCCACCCGCATGCAAGTCCCCACCACGCCCCCCGCCGACCAGGTCCGCGCTGCCGATGTGCACGCCGCCGTCCGTGACTACTACGGCTCGACCCTCGAAACCAGCGCGGACCTCAAGACGAGCGCCTGCTGCTCCACCGAGGACCTGCCCGCCCCGCACAAGGCGATTCTCGGCCTGCTCGAAGACGAGGTGCTCGCCAAGTTCTACGGCTGCGGCTCGCCGCTCCCGCCCGCGCTCGACGGCTGCACGGTGCTCGACCTCGGCTGCGGCACGGGCCGCGACGTGTTCCTCGCCGCGGCGCTCGCCGGGCCGAACGGCCGCGTGATCGGCGTGGACATGACCGCCGAGCAGCTGGAAGTCGCCGAGCGGCACGCCGCCACGCACGCCGAGCGCTTTGGCTTCGACACCGTCACCACCGACTTCCGCCTCGGCACCATCGAAGACCTGGCTGCGCTCGGCATCGAGGACGACAGCGTGGACGTGGTGATCTCGAACTGCGTGCTCAACCTCGCGCCGGACAAGCGCGCGGCCTTCGCCGAGATCGTGCGCGTGCTCAAGCCCGGCGGCGAGCTCTACTTCTCCGACGTCTTCGCCGACCGCCGCGTCCCTGCCGACGTGGCCGCCGACCCCGTGATCCACGGCGAGTGCCTCGGCGGCGCCTTGTACGAGGAGGACTTCCGTCGCATGCTCATCGATCTGGGCATTCCGGACTACCGCATTGTCTCGTCGCGGCCGATTGCCGTGGAAGACGAGGCGATCGCTGTCAAGACTGGGAGCATCCAGTTCAGCTCCAAGACGGTGCGTGCGTTCAAGGTGGCGAGCCTGGAGGACCGCTGCGAGGACTACGGTCAGATCGCGTTCTACCGCGGCGGCCTCGCCGAGCAGCCGCACGCCTTCCTCCTCGACGACCACCACCTCTTCGAGAAGGACCGCCCGATGCTCGTCTGCGGCAACTCCGCAGCGATGGTGCAGGAGACGCGCTACGGCCGCTACTTCGACGTGCTCGGCGACCGCACGACGCACTTCGGCCTCTTCGACTGCGCCCCGGCTCCGGCTAGCGCCGACGGTGAGGCCAGCGGCGCGTGCTGCTAGCACACGACGCTCACCCGCTGCGTCACGGTGGTCCCGTTGGCATCGAGGCGCACCACGTAGACGCCGCTCGGGAGGTCACCCAGCGCGAGCCGGGCCTCGTGCTCCCCAGCAGGCCGCACGCCCTCGACGCGCGTGAGCACGGTGCGCCCGAGCACGTCGGTCACGGTGAGGCGCACGGCGGCGGTCGTCGGCAGGGCGTAGCGCAGCGTGGCGGCGTCGCGAACGGGATTGGGGAAGACGGCGTCGAGTGCGAGCGTGGTAGGCAGCGGCGTGTCGTCCTCGTTAGCGACGGACGAGGCGGCGAAGCGCTGCGCGAAGATGCCGTACCGGGAGCCGTCTTGGCCCTCCCCATCAAACTCGCCGCTGAGCCACGCGATGACGAAATCTCCATCGCCGTCCATTCCTACTGAGGGAAGTCTCTGAAGGCCTACGGTAAAGGAGTTGACTTGAAACTCGGTACCCAATGCAGTCCCATTGGCTGCATAGCGCTGCGCGTAGATCCCGTCCTTATTGCCATCCTGTGCATAGCTGCTCCATGCGACGACGAAGTCTCCGTCAGCGTTCATCCCTACCGAGGGCCCGCGCTGCCGACCGGTTGTGAAGGAGTTGACCTGAAACTCGGCTCCTTGTAGGGTACCATCGGCGACATAGCGCTGCGCATAGACGGCATAGCCATATTCGAAGCCTGACCCCTTCTGGCCGAAGCTCTCCAACGCAATAACGAAGTCTCCGTCTGCATCCACAGCCACTGAAGGATAGCGTTGGCGATCGTCTGTGGCGAAGGAGCTGATCTGAAACTCGGCACCTTGCGGGGTACCATTGGCAGCGTATCGCTGCGCGTAGACGTCAGACTCGTAAAAGCCCTCCAGACCGTAGTTATTCCATGCGATGATAAAGTCCCCATCGGCGTCGATTCCTACCGAAGGAAAGCCTTGAAAACCTTCTGTAGACGAGTTGACCTGGAACTCTGCACCCTGCGGGGTACCGTCTGCAGCGTAGCGCTGCGCATATACTTCAGAATCGACGCCGTTATCGCCCTGGCGACTGCCGGTCCATGCGATGACGAAGTCTCCGGCGGCATTCACTCCCACAGAGGGGGTTGATTGGCGTCCCTCGGTGGAAGAATTGACCTGGAACTCGCCCCCCCTCGGGGGTACCATCAGCGGAGAATCGCTGCCCAAAGACACCGTAGGCGTCGCCATCCTGGCCTATGCTTCGCCACGCAATGACAAAGTCTCCGTCAGCGTCCACTCCCACCGAGGGAAACTCCTGGGAGTTTGTAGTGAAGGAATTGACCTGGAACTCGGTACTCAGAGGGGTACCGTCGGCACCATAGCATCGCGCGTAGACACCGTATCCGTCGCCGTCCTGGCGTTCGCTCATCCAGGCGATGACAAAGTCGCCGTGAGGGCTCATCCCTACCGAGGGGAAATATTGAGACCCCGTTGTGAAGGCGTTGACCTAGAACTCGTCACCGACAGCCACCGGAGTTTGCGCCTGAGCCTCAGGAGCACTGTGCAGTATCGCGAGCGTGAGCGTCCCGGCAGCCGCAGAGCGACGGAGCCATGCAAGACGACGGCGAGCGTTGACGCGCGAGGAGGTACGAACAGGCATGAGGCAAACCGGGACCCAAGTGGGACAAAGCGTAAAGCTAACGCAGGGCTACTGTGGCGCAAAGCAGAAGCGCATGTTTAGGCACACAGAGTCTGCCTACCGTTCGTCACACGAGGGCAACCGCTCGTCGGGATTCAGGGCCACCTGTCGGCAAACGCGCGGCGTGGTGACGCAAAGTGGGGAGGTTGGGAGCATTCCATTCCACCTCAGCACCCCGCTGCCATGTCTGCCTATCTGCTCTTCTCCCGGTCGTTCTGGCCGCTCATCGCCCTCACCCTGGTCCTCCTGGCTTCGCCCGTCTTGGCGCAGTCGGCGGGCTCCATCACCGGCACGGTCCGCGACGCGGCCACGCTCGAAGCGCTGCCCGGCGTCAACGTCGTCGTGCAGGGCACCACGCTCGGAGCCGCCACCGACGCCGAGGGGCGCTACGTCATCACCGCCGTGCCGGTTGGGACGCTCGCGCTGGAGGTGCGCTACGTCGGCTTCGCGCCGCTCGTCC
>JBCDFF010000127.1:0-10203 GCA_039178415.1 Bacteroidota bacterium | reverse complement strand
GCTCGCCCGGCGCTGACGGCCCACTCGGCACCGACGGCTTCGCGACCACGCGCGGCACCTCGTCTCGTGCTTCCGGTATTCCATCTCCCGCACTCAGGGCGTTGTCGGTCAACAAGAAGACCTCGGCACCAGCAGGAAGCGGGCTCGGCACCTCGGCATCCGGGAGCCAGGTGCACGGTAGGGTCACTGTGAACGTACTTCCCGCGCCGACCGTGCTCTCCGCCTCGATGGTGCCTCCGACGAGCGTCGTGAGCCGCTGCGCGATCGTGAGCCCGATGCCCACGCCGTCGTGGCTGCGCGTCCACCCGTCTGATTCCTGCTCGAAGGCGGAGAAGACGTGCGGGAGAAAGTCGGGGGCAATGCCGCAGCCGGTGTCCGCCACGCGCAGGCGCAGCCCGTCCGCGCGGGGCTCCAGCGTCACCGTCACCTCGCCCTCGTCCGTGAACTTGATCGCGTTGGTGACGAGGTGCGTGGCAATGCGACTCAGCACGGACGCCGACCCTTCGGCGACCCGGGCCTCGGTGTGGGCCTCGAACCGGAGCGCTAGGGCTCGTTCCCGCGCCATGCCGCCGAGCTCGTCCATCACCGCCTGGAGGAGATGCACCGGGACGAAGTGCTCGGGCTGCATGGGCATCTCGCCCGCCTCGATGCGCGCGAGGTCGAGGACCGAGTCGAGGGTCGTCTTGAGTCGGCGGCTGCTCTGGTGGATCAAGTTGAGCGGCTGCTGGAGGTCGGGCGAAGCCTCGTGGCGCAGCCATTCCGCGCAGCCGAGCAGGCCCGTCAGCGGCGTCCGCAGCTCGTGGTTGATGTTGGCGAGGAAGGCGCGGATCAACCGCGCTGCGGCCTCCGCGTCGTCTCGGGCGACGCGCAGCGTGTCCTCGGCCTCTTGCTGGAGCGTCACGTCTCGAATGAGCCCGAAGTAGCCGTCCGCCCCGTCATCGATCTTGACCCCGACGGTCTCTCCCAGGAAGGTGGTGCCGTCCGCTCGGCGGTAGGTCACCCGGTAGGGAGCCTCGCGGTCGTCCGCGTCGGGGTGGTAGCGGAGCCGCCCCTGCAGCGCGTAGTCGTCGGGGTTGGCGTAGAGGCGCTCCGTGGTGTCGCCCAGGACGTCGCTCTGCGCGTAGCCAAACAGCCGCTCGAAGGCGGGGTTGACTGCCACGATGCGGCGGTCTGGGGCGGCGAGGATCACCGCGTCCGGCGTTGACTCGGCGATGCGGCTCAGGCGTGCCTCGGTGCGGGAGCGGCTGACCTCGCTCTCGAAGCGCACCACCGGACTGGCGAGGCTGCCCGCGAACTCGGAAAGGAAGGCGACCTGCTCGGGCCGCAGCACACGCGGCTGGGCGTCCCAGAGGCAGAGGGCCGCCATCGGCGCTGCAACTCCTGGCTTCGCGGGATCGGCGGCCAGATGGCACACGAAGCCTGCAAAGAAGCGCGCCGTGGGCGGCACGATTTTCAGCCACCGGTCGTGCGCGTGCAGGTCGCTCTGGATCTCGATGCCGTCGGTGATGTGGCCGTCCGCGTAGAGCGTGCGCGCGTCCGGCTTGACGCCGTCGAGGCTCCCCTCAACGAGGTTCCAGATGCCACGCTTCGCGTCGAAGAAGACGACCTGGACGCAGGGCACCTGCGCGTAGCGCGCGGCCAGCCGCGCGGTGCGTCGTAGTTCCAGGCGCGCGGTGTCGCGGAGGGCCTGCACGGGCGCAGGCACCGGGGCCATGTCCGGGGCGTCATGGGAGTCGAGCGCGAGCAGCGGCATGGCGAAATGACCGACGGTCGGGGTCGAAAGTGAACAGACCGCGGGAAGACCACCACATCAGGCCGCGCTACACGGCCCTACGGTGTCCGCTGGTGCTCCCGCCTAGGTCCCTCGTACGGCGGCAAGAAGCGTACCGTCCCCTCACGCACTCCACGCTCGTGCGGAGCCCCTGCTACGCCCCGTCCTCGCTGATGTGGAGCCGGTCTGGCAGATCGTTGCGCTGGACCTCAGGGTTGACCAGCCCGCCTGTGAGCGGCAACACGAGCGCCGTCAGAAACGGTCCGAGCGCACCGACGAGAAACTCCTGCTGGAACTCAAAGAAGTCGGGGTCGAAGCCCTTCGCCTCGCCCTCATGGCCGAGCACATCGAGGTAGTAGACGCGCGGCCAGCCGGGGAAGCGCTCCTGCGCGGTCGCCATCAGGGCAAAGGCCTCCTGAGCAGCCACTTCGAAGGTGTCGTCCTCGGCCACGACGTGGTAGAGGGCGACCGTGTTGTCGAAGCCGAGGTGGATGCCCGGCGTGTCGGGCTTGTTGTAGGTCGGGACGAACGGGGGCGGCTGCATCGGCAAAGCCAGGCAAGCGGTCGAGGTCGGACAAGCGGAGTCAGTCGGACAAGCGGAGTCAAGCGGTCGCGAAGCGGACGGGGCTTAGTCGGCTACCACGAGCCGCCGCGTGGCCGTCTCGCCGCCCACGTCGAGGCGGGCGATGTAGAGCCCGGCGGGCAGCCCCGCCGCGTCGAAGCGCGCCTCGACGACCTGCCCGGGCTGCACCGGCGTGGCATCGAGGAGCGTGGCGACGGTGCGGCCGAGGAGGTCGTAGACACGCAGCGTGGCGCGCCCCGCGTTGGCGGTCTCGACCTGGAGGAGCGTCTCGGTCTGGAAGGGGTTGGGGCCCTGAATGGAGAGCGACACCGCACGCCCGGCGAGGCCATCGTCCTCCGTCGCCAGCGGGTTGCGGACGAGTTGGAACACCCGCCCGCGCGGCGAGCCGAACGGCCCGCTGAGCACATAGAGTTCGTTGTCGGCGTCGACGCCGAACGAGGTGGGGTTGGCCACCGAGCCGATGCGCGTGTTGGTCACGTTGCCGAGGTCGCGCACGTCGAGCGCCCAGAGGTTGCCCGTCACGTAGTCGCCGTAGATGTAGCGGCCGGTGAGCCCGCCGTTCGAGGGGCCCCGGTAGACATAGCCCCCGGTGACGGAAAAGCCCGTGTTGTCGCCGTGCGCGTAGACAAAGACGGGGTCGAGTTGGTCGGACGCCTCGCAGCCCACGGAGGGCTCGTAGCAGGCGAAGCCCTCCTTGCGGTCCCAGCCGTAGTTGCCGCCGTTGACGATGCGGTTGACCTCCTCGAAGGCGTTCTGGCCCACGTCGGCCGTCCAGAGGTAGCCCGTCGCCGGGTCGAACGAGAAGCGCCAGGGGTTGCGCAGCCCGTAGGCATAGATCTCGTCGCGCTCGGGGCCGTCGGTCGGGGCGAACGGGTTGTCCTCGGGAATGCCGTAGGGGGCCCCCGCAGGCACGTTGTCCACGTCGATGCGGAGGATGGAGCCGAGGAGGGTCGTCGCGTCCTCGCCGTTCTCTTCGGGGTCGCCTGCTGCGCCGCCGTCGCCGAGCGCGATGTAGAAGAGGCCGTCTGGTCCGAAGGCGATCTGCCCCGCGTTGTGGTTCTGGAAGGGCTGCGAGATCGAGAGCAGGACGCGCTCGCTGGACGGGTCCGCCACGGTGGGGTTGCTGGACGAGCGGGTGTACTCCGCGACGATGGTGCGGATGGGCGACGGCGTCGTGTAGTAGACGAAGAAGCGGCCGTTGGTGGCGTAGTCTGGGTGGAAGGCGAGGCCGAGCAGCCCAAGCTCGCCGCCGGCGAGGACACGGCTGCGGATGTCGAGGAAGGGCGCGGCGTCGCTGCCGTCGCCCGAGCGGCTGAACGCCATGATGCGCCCCTCCTGCTCGACGAGGTAGAGGCGGTCCGGGTCGTCGTTGTCGTGCTGGAGGTCGACGGCGAACCCGAACGTGGCGGCGGTGAACACCTCTTGCGTGAGGTACGGGTCTTGCGCGCGCGCCTGCGGCACGAGCACGGCCGGTACGACGAGAGCGAGGAGGGCGAAGACCGACAGGGTGCGGAGCAAGGAGCGCATGGCGAAGGGAGCGAGACCTAGGGACGGAAGCCGGAAAGACGGAATCGGGGGGCGGGCTGAACGTCTCGACGGGCTGTGGGTTCTACGCGCCACCGTTCGTCCATGCCCAGGCCCATGCCCGCGTCTTTTTCTCTTGCTTTGGTGGTGCCCCTCCTGCTCTGTTTCGGGGCGCTCAGCGGCTGCGCGGAGCCCCCGCCGCCGGAGCCCCTGCCGCTCGATGCGCTGCGCGCCGAGTGGGACGCCACCGTCGTACGCAAGGACAGCCTCTTCCGCTCGGCCGCCTCGCCGCTGCTTCCCGCCGACACAGCCGCCTTCGACGGGCTCCCGCACTTCCCCTACGACTCGACGTTTGCGTTTCGGCCCCGCCTCGCACCGACGTTCGTCGCGGACACGCTTCTGCTGACGACCTCCACGGGCACGGCGCAGCCGTTCACACACGCGGGCCTGCTCTCGTTCACCTACGATGGCCGCCCGTTCCAACTCACGGCCTTCGAGCCGGTCCTCGGGCCCCCCACGCTCTTCATCCCGTTCCGCGACGCCACGAGCGGCCGCACCACCTACGGGGCCGGTCGCTATCTCGAACTCCAGCCTCGGTCCGACGGCCGCTACGTGCTCGACTTCAACTTTGCCACGACGCCCTACTGCGCCTTCAACCCGCAGTATGTCTGCCCGTTGCCTCCCGCCGAAAACCTGCTGCCGTTCGAGGTCAACGCTGGCGAGCGCGTGGCGGGCTCCCTCGACCTGGCAGGCTGAGCCTGGCTCACGGAGCCAGCGTGGTCAACTGCCCCGTTTCGACGTTGGCGCGGAAGACCTGCGTGTCGAGGAGCAGCCGCAGCGCTTGCCGCCCCGCCCCGCTCTCCAGGTCAATCTCGACGGTCCGCTCGACGGATTGCTGGGCGGAGGCAACGCCGCTGACCTCGCGGGAGTAGGTCGCCTGATAGGTGCCGGTGAGCCGACCAGTCACCTGGGCGGCCCAGCCGTCGCGGCCGTCGTTCGGCCCCCGCACGTTGTCGACTGTGAGCGCGAGCGTGTAGTTGGTGCCCGCAAACACGTTGTCTTCGCGCGCAATGCGGTCGAGGCCGGTGAGCGTGAGGGTGCCGTTGACGGTGAGCGTGGCCGCGTCGAGGTCGGTGACGGTGAGGCTACCCTGCATGGTGGTGAGGCGGCTGCTGCTGCGAGGGAGGTCGCGGTCGCTGGTGCCGCCGGTGATGGCCACCTGGAGCGTCGCAGCCCGGTCGTTGGGCGCGTCGAACGACGAGACGGGGCGCCCGTCGGCGGTGAGGAAGCTGAGCGTGTACGTGCGACGGATGTCGGCGAAGAAGTCGGTGCCGCGGGTGCCGCGGGTGCCGTCGGCGGCAACGCGCCAGGTGACGGCGGGTGCGTCGTAGCGGTAGGTCCGCGTGACGGCATCGGCGGTGTAGGTCAGCGGCGCCGAGGCGGGCGAGATGGCCTGCACCCGCGCGAGTGCCAGGTCGGCGGCGATGTCGAGCACGCCGTTGGTGTGCAGCGCGAGGGCGTTTGCGACGGACAGCGCGACATCCTCGGCGAGCGTCTCGGGCGGCGGCTCGCCCTCGGACGCCGTGTCACAGCCTGCGACGAGGCCGAGGCACAACACGGCCCCCAAGCAGCGGGGCACCCAGCGACGGGACAGAACGTTCATGGCGGCGATATGGGCGGTGCGGAGGGACCCGGTCGGAGCCAGTGGCGCGGGAGCAACAGGGCGTGCGCATGAACCACGCACGGCAGGCCCACGCGCTTCCCGCGACGCCCGTGGACGCTGCAAGTATACCATAATCGCACGCCTGGACCGAGGGTGTCTGCGTTACCCTGACGTCAGACCGGGGCGCTTTCGTGAAAATCACCGCGCACGGGAGCGCGTGTCGGTCCTCCGCCTATATTGACGGTGGCTGCGTTGCAGCTGTCGGTTTGTGCCGCGTAGGCCGGCCGTCTCGTTCTCTCACATACGCGCGCGGGTGTCCGCGGGGACCGACTCGGTCGGCCTCGGGATGAAAAGGGAATCCGGTGCGAACGCGCAGGCGGCGTGAGGCCTCTCCCCTCGGGAGACCCGCGCGGCGGCCGTTCCAAGCCGGAGCTGTGCCCGCAACTGTAAGCGGTCGGCTGCCGCTGCGGACGCGTCGTCCACTGCCCCCTGCGGGTGGGAAGGACGATGCCGAGGCGGACCAGCCCCACGGCCGCGAGCCAGGAGACCTGCCCGTGCGCCCACGCCCCCACGACCTCCGGGACCAGAGGTGTCTGGCGTCATCGGCCCCACCGGCTCTGCTCTCTCGTGCGCGCACCCCCATGCGCTTGCGGCACGTCCTGGTGTGGCGTACCCTGCCCGCGCGGCGGTACACCTGGCCCATGCGACCCGACCTCACTCCCGAGGCCGGGTTTTTTGTTGTGCCCGTGCGCCGCACGCTCGCCCTATTCCTCCTGCTCGCCCTCCCTGTCTCGGGAGCGGCCCAGGAGGCAGTGCGCGACTCGCTGCTGCGCGACTCGCTCGACGTGGTCACCGTCACCGCCACGCGTGCACCGACCGCGGCAGCCGAAGCCCCCGGCCGCGTGACGGTGCTCACCCGCACCGATGTCGCCGCCACGGGCAGCGCCAGCGTGGCCGACCTCCTCGACGCCCGCAGCGGGGCGTTCCTGCGACGCTACGGCCCCGGCGGCCTCGCCAGCATCTCACTGCGTGGTACCGGCGCATCGCAGACGCTCATCCTCCTCGACGGCCACCGGATCGCCGACCCGCAGCTCGGCCAGCTTGACCTCTCGCTGCTGCCTGCGGTCCTCTTCGAACAGGTCGAGGTGGCGCATGGGCCGGGCAGCGCGCTCCACGGCACCGACGGGCTCGGCGGCGTGATCAACCTCCGCACGGGCACTTCGGGTCGCCAAGTCCGCACCTACGGGGAGGCGGGCGCCTGGGGCGCACGCACCGCCGGGCTGCTCGTCCGCGACGAGGTGGCGCTACCCGCCACCACGCTCGGCGGCGCCGTCGGGAGCAACGCCCGCTTCGGCGTGCTGGCCGTCGCCGACGTGACCGCGCAGCAGGGCGACTACGCCTACTTCGACCCGACGCGCTTCAACAACGACACCGGTGCCTCCGGGCTGTGGCTCCGCCGCGAGGACACCGACGAGCAGCGCCGCAACCTCCTCGCGCGCCTCCACCTCGACACGGAGCGGACGCGCTCCAGCCTCGGCGTGTGGCACAGCGACAGCGAACGTGGCCTCTTCGCCTTCGGCGGCACCCGCGGCGAGCGGCAGTGGGACACCCACCTCCGCGTCTGGGCCGACCACGCGCGCCGCTTTGGCACGACGGAGCTGCGCGTGGGCACGCTCGTCCAGGAAGGCCGCCTCCGCTTCCTCGGGGGCGGCGTGGACGACACGGGCGCGACGCGGACCCTCTCGGCGAACGCGAGCCTCCAGCACCCGTTCGTCGTGCGCCTCCCCGTCGAGGGCGTCTGGACGGTGACCGCCGGGAGCCAGGCGACGTTCGGCCAGGCCTCGCACCCGCAGCTGCGCGAGGACGCCGCCGACCGAAGCCTCGCCGCCTACCTCAGCGCCGTCGGCGACTACGGGCGCGTGCGGCTCTTCCCCGCGCTCCGCTACGACGCGGTGCGCGCCGCCGACGCGGACTCGAGCGCCACGCTGACGGCGCTCAGCCCCGCGCTCGGCCTCAACGTCCAGCCGCTCGCGCGCGTCCCACTCTTCCTCAAGGCGAGCGCCCGCCGCGCCTTCCGCGCCCCCACCTTCAACGACCGCTTCTGGGGCTCCGTCGGCGACCCGGCGCTGCGCCCCGAGCGCGGCGCGAGCCTCGACGCCGGAGCCGCGCTCGCGCTCCGACGCCCGATTGCGCGCGACGCAGCGCTGCATCTCGACGCGGAGGCATCGTGGTTTGCCAGCCGCATCCGCGACCAGATCGCCTGGCGGCCCGGCAGCGACTTCGTGTGGCGGCCCGGCAACGTCGGCCAGGTGGTCACGCGTGGGTGGGAGTTGTCGGGGATGGTCCGCTATGCCCGCGCCGGGCGCACGGTGGAGGCGCGGGGCCTCGTCACGCTCACCAAGGCCCGCGACCGCTCCGATCCGGAGTCGAGCAGCTACGACCAGCCGCTCCTCTACGTCCCCGACACCCAGGTGAAGGCGGGCCTCGGCGGCGGCACCGATCTGCTCTATGTCGACGTGGACGTGCGGCACACCGGGCGGCGCTACCACACGTCGGACGGCTCGCAGTCGCTCGCGCCACTCACCGTGCTCGACGTGCAGGCACGCAGCCGCGTCGTGCTCTCGCAGCACGTCGCCGCCACGCTCGCGCTTCGCCTGGACAACGCCGCCGACCTCCGCTACGCGATCGTCCGCCGCTTCCCGATGCCTCCGCGCCACCTCACCCTCCGCCTCGCCCTCGACATCCGCTAGCCCTTCTCCCCCTCCGCCCCTCTTCACCGCCAACGCGTCGCGCTGCTGCGACGCCCCACTCACGCCTTAACCCCACGTCCTATGCGCTTCTTTTCGCTACTCACACTCCTCCTCGTCGCCGCGCCCGCCTTTGCCCAGACCTCGGAGACACGCGGCATCTACGTCCCCAGCCAGGGGGCCTTCGGTGCCGACAACGCCTCGCTCACCCTCGTCGACCCCGGCATGGAGAGCGCGTCTGAGATCCTCACCGACCGCGTCTACACGCAAGGGGCCCAGATCATCGGCGACCGGCTCTACCTCACCGCAGGCAACGAAGCCGCCAGCCGGGTGGACGTGATCGACCTCACGACGAACACCCAGGTCGCCCAGGTGACGGGCAGCCTCGCCGAGCTCCGCAACCCGCGCTACCTCGCCGAGGTGGCGCCCGGCAAGGCCTACGTCACCAACCAGACGTATGCCTTCTCGACGACGGACCCCGCCTTCGTGAGCATCCTCGACCTCGCCACGAACACGATCACGGGCAGCATCACGATCGACCGCCAGCCCGAAGGCGTCGCCGCGGCGGCCGGACGCGCCTACGTGGCGCTCGGCGGCTTCGGCGAGCGCGATTCCCTCGCCGTGATCGACATCGCCACGGACGCGCTCGTGGAGTACCTCGACATCGGCTGCCCAGCGCGGCTCGTCTTCGCCGACAACGAGGACGAGATCTGGGCGGTCTGCGCCGACGAGGTCGTCGTCCTTGCGGCGGCCGACGGGAGCGAGGTCGAGCGCATCGCCGCGCCGCAGCCTATCGCGGTGGGCTTCGCGCAGGAGGCGACCTACGAGCCGCTCACAAACACGCTCCTTGGTGTCGTTGGGGGCGGGGTGCTCATCTTCGACACGGAGCGCAACGTGCTGAGCGGCTCGGCCGTGATCACCGGCGACGCGGCGATCTCGGCTGTGGCGCTCGACCCTGTGGGTGAGGTGGTCTACGCCGGACGGCCCGACATCGACAACCCGTTCAGCGCGGCCGGCACGGTCACCGTCCACACCGTCGACGGGCAGCAGGTGGCGAGCTACCCGAGCGGCATCTACCCGACCTACGCCGCGGCTTACGTCGTGACGTCGGTGTCGAACGAGAGCACCCAGCCAGCTTCGCCGCTGACGATGGCGGCCTACCCGAACCCGTTCGCGAACGCAGCCACGGTCGCGCTCACCCTCGACGAGGCCACCTCGGTGCAGCTCACGGTCTACGACATGCTCGGCCGGGCCGTCGCCCGCCTCGCTGACGGTCCGGTGGCAGCCGGGACGCAGACGTTCCAGTTCGACGGTCGCGGGCTGCCCGCCGGGCGCTACGTCGCTCGCCTCGTGACGGGCCCCACCGTGCAGACGCTCCCGCTCACCCTCACCCGCTAGCCGCCGTGTCCCTCCGCATCGACCGCTGCTACTGTTTCCAGCAGACCTTCGCCTGCCTGAAGGAGACCGCTGCCGCCACCGGGGCTGACTCGGTGGCGGCGCTCCAGGCGCACGTCACGTTTGGCCAGAAATGCAAGCTGTGCCACCCCTACACCCGCCGCATGCTCCAGACCGGCGAGACCGTCTTCCACGAAATCATCCGCGAGGAGCAGCCCGTCAAGGGGTAGGGCAGAGAAACGACGAATCGGGGAAACGGCGAATCGGGGGAACGGCGAGACGCACTGACCCATGCGATTCCGGCACGGGGGAAACGGTTTGAGCGACTCATTCGTTACAACAAGTGTTTAGCTGCTTCGGGTGACCTCCTCCCCGTCTCGCCCCTACCCCGGCTCGCCGTCTCCGTTGTGACCCTCCTCTACGTCTTCCCGCACCCTGACGACGAGTCGTTCTGCCCCGGCCCCGCCATGGCGCGGCAGGCGCGCGAGGGCCACGCCGTCCATCTGCTCACGCTCACGCG
>JBCDFF010000126.1:0-10212 GCA_039178415.1 Bacteroidota bacterium | reverse complement strand
GGCGCGCCAGCCGGCTTCGACGCCAACGCCGCGCGCACCGAGATCCCGACGCTACGCGACCGGATCCGCAGCCTCGGGGCGGTCAACGCCCTGGCGCTGGAGGAATACGAGGAGGAGGAGGCGCGCCTCGAACGCATGGTGCAGCAGCGCGACGACCTCGAAGCCGCCGAGGCGACGCTGCTCTCGACCATCGAGGAGATCAACGCCACCGCGTCGGCGCGCTTCGCCGAGACGTTCGACGCTGTGCAGACGCAGTTCCAGCGCCTCTTCAACGACCTCTTCGGCGGCGACGCCAAGGCCTCGCTCGCCCTCGTCGGCGATGACCCCCTCGAAGCAGCCATCGAGATCACGGCGCGCCCGCGCGGCAAGAAGCCGAGCGTCCTCGCCCAGCTCTCCGGCGGCGAGAAGACGCTCACCGCCATCGCGCTGCTCTTCGCGATCTACCTCGTCAAGCCGTCGCCCTTCTGCATCCTCGACGAGGTCGACGCGCCGCTCGACGACGCCAACATCGGGCGGTTCATGAGCCTGCTCCGCTCGTTCGCCGACTCGACGCAGTTCATCCTCGTGACGCACAACAAGCTCACGATGGAGGCTGCCGACCGGATGTATGGCATCACGATGCAGGAGGCGGGCGTGAGCAAGCTCGTGGGTGTGCGCTTCGACGAGGTGCTCTCGGAGGAAGCGCTCGCGGCGTAGGGGTGGCCGTCCGGGTGACAAAGGCGGGAAGAGGAGCGACGGGTTGCAACACCGCGAGCCGTCTTGACTATGTTGAGCGTCCTCAGGTTTTCCTCCACCCTGCCTCGTGCCCATGCGCCGGCTTCTCGCGCTGCTCCTCGCCTTCCCGCTTGTCGCGCTCGTCCCCGATGCGGGTGCCCAAGTGCCCATCACGTTCCGCGTACAGATGGACGTGCAGGCCGAGCGCGGCGCGTTCGACCCGGCGTTCGACAGCGTGGACATCGCTGGGAGCTTCAACGACTGGGGTAGCCCCGTCACGCCGCTCGCGGACCCCGACGGCGATCTCACCTACGAGGTCACGCTCGGCGGCTTCACGCCCGGGCAGGCCCTCGAATACAAGTTTCGCTACAACGGCACCTGGGACGGCACGGAGGAATTCCCCGGCGTGGGCAACAACCGGCGCTACACCGTGCTGCCCGCCGACAACGTCATCACGGTGTGGTACAATGACGAGGCGCCCGCCACGGGGCCGCCGACGGCCGTCTTCACCGGGCCCCGCGTCCTCTCCGAGGGCGGCCTCGCCGCGTTCCGCGACCGCTCGACCGGGGCCGTCAGCGCACGCGCCTGGACGTTTGAGGGGGGCACGCCCACGTCCTCGACCGACGCTGAGCCCGTCGTGCGCTATGCGGAGCCCGGCACCTACGACGTGGCGCTCACCGTCACCGGCCCCGAGGGCGACGACACGCTCGTGATCGAGGACTACGTTGAGGTGCGCGCGCGCGACCTGAGTCAGCTCCGCTGGTGGAACGATACCGTGTTCTACGAGGTCTTCGTCCGCTCCTTCTACGACAGCGACGGCGACGGCATCGGCGACTTCCGCGGCCTCACCGAGAAGCTGGACTACCTCAACGACGGCGACCCGACGACCACCGACGACCTCGGCGTGACCGGCCTCTGGCTCATGCCCATCCACGACTCGCCGAGCTACCACGGCTACGACGTCGTCGACTACCGCTCGGTGCACCCCGACTACGGCACGATGGACGACGTCCGCGCCTTCCTCGACGCGGCCCAGGCGCGCGGCATCCGCGTCGTGATCGACTACGTGATGAACCACTCCTCGACGCAACATCCGTGGTTCCGAGCGTCCTCGCAGAGCGTCCCGGCTTACGCGGACTTCTACCGGTGGTCGGCCACCGACCCCGGCTCGAACGGGCCGCTCGGCGACCCTTGGCACCGCGCCGCACGGGGCTACTACTACGGCGTCTTTTGGAGCGGCATGCCCGACCTCAACTTCGAGGCGCAGGCGGTCCGCGACAGCATGTACGCCGCCGCCGACTTCTGGCTGGAGGAGGTTGGCGTGGACGGCTTCCGGCTAGACGCGGTGAAGTACCTCGTCGAGGAGGACGGCGTCGCCGAGGACGCGCCCGGGACGTTTGCGGTCTGGAACGAGTTCAGCGCCCACATCACCGAGACGGACCCCGAGGCCTTCACCGTCTGCGAGGCCTGGTCGGGCACCCCCTACGTGGTGCCCTACATCACCGAGGGCGGCCTCTCGACCTGCTTCGACTTCGACCTCGCGGGGCAAATCCTGCACGCCGCCCGCACCGGCGACGCCACCGGCGCCATCCGGCAGATGCAGACCGTCTACGACGCCTACCCGCACCTCCAGGTCGCCACGTTCTTGACCAACCACGACCAGAACCGCGTCATGGATCAGGTCAGCCGCGACCCGTCGAAGGCACGCGTGGCGTCGTCGTTCTACCTCACGCTGCCGGGCGTGCCGTTCGTCTACTACGGCGAGGAGGTCGCCATGCTCGGCACCAAGCCGGACCCCGACATCCGCCGCCCCATGCAGTGGAGCGCCGACCCCTACGGAGGCTTTTCGACGCGGACGCCCTGGCACCCGCTCAACAGCAACTACCCCGACTGGAACGTCGCGCAGCAGACCGACGACCCGACCTCGCTCCTGAGCCACTACCGCCGCCTGATCCACGCGCGCAACGCCAGCCCGGCGCTCCGCCGGGGAGCCTACTTCGGCGCGCCCGCGTCGTCGGGCAGCGTGATGGCCTTCGTGCGGGAGACCGACGAGGAGACGGTGCTGGTGCTCATCAACGCAAACGAGGCCCCCCAGCGCAACGTCACGGTGACGCTCCCGCCCGGTACGCTCGCCCCCGGCGAATGGGTCGTCACGGACCTGCTTGTCCCCGAGGCGGAGGAACCGTTCGTCACGATCACCTCGGGCAACGCCATCGCCAACATCGAACTAGGCGGCCACGAGGCGCGGGTGCTCCGCTTCCTCAACCCCGTCGATGCCGAGGGCGAGGCACCTGCCCCCAGCTTCGGCCTCGCCGCGCCCTATCCCAACCCGGCCACCAACCGGGTGCAGCTAGCCTTTACCCTCGACGGCTCGGCCGAGGAGACGGTGCAGGTGGAGGTGTACGACCTGCTGGGCCGCCGCGTGCAAACGCTACTCGACGGACCGCTTGCCCTCGGGCCGCACACGGCCGTGCTCGACGCCGAGGCGATGGCGGCAGGGACCTACCTCGTCCGCCTCCGGCACGGCGCGCAGCAGGCAACGCAGCGCCTGGTCGTAGCCCGCTAGTGCAGCATATGCAGCCCAACGCAGACACACCGCTCAATGTCCTCGGCGAGCCGCTCCAGCCGTGCAGCCTGGACCCGCTCACGGGCTTCTTCCGGACGGGCGACTGCCAGACCGGCCCGCTGGACCGAGGCACCCACGTCGTCTGTGCCGAGATGACCGAGCCGTTCCTGCGCTTCACCCGCAGCCGCGGCAACGACCTCTCGACGCCGATCCCGGCCTACGGCTTTCCGGGACTCAAGGCAGGTGATCGGTGGTGTCTGTGCGTGCTTCGCTGGGAAGAGGCGCGCGTGGCTGGCGTGGCACCGCCCGTCGTCCTGGCCGCGACGCACGCGAAGGCGCTGGAGGTAGTCGACCTGGCTACCCTGCGTCGCTACGCGGCCGCTGATACGTCCGAAAGCTAACGCGTGCACCCCCAGGCTCTGATCCAGATTCCGGCCCAGGGGGCGGGGTGGATCGGGGGCACCCGCCCCAACGGAATGCTCCGGGCTGTGCGGGCAAGCTGGAAACGAGGGGGGCAGCGTGCTATTTTCGCGCTCTCCCACCGCGACTCGACGGACCCGTCATGCCGGATACCCCTTCGCCCGCCGAGGTCACACGCTTGCTCCACGCCGCGCAGGCGGGCGACCCGCAGGCCCTCGACCGTCTCTTTCCTCTCGTCTACGACGAACTGCGCGCCCTCGCCCATCGGCAGCGTGGCGGCTGGAGCGGTCAGCGCACGCTCAACACGACGGCGCTCGTCCACGAGGCCTACATCCGCCTCCAGGACGGTGCCCAGGGGAGCGGCTTCGAGAGCCGCGCGCACTTCCTCGGCGTGGCTGCGAAGGCCATGCGGCACATCCTCGTGGACTACGCCCGCCGACAGGGCGCACAGAAGCGCGGGGGCGACCAGCACCGGGTAGACCTCGACGCGCCCGGCCTCTCGATCGCCAACCCCGGCGGCCCCGCGCTCACGGACCTCTTGGCGCTCGACACGGCCCTCGACCGGCTCGCCGAGCAGGACGCCCGCGCGGCGCAGATCGTGGAGTGCCGGTTCTTCGCCGACATGACCATCGAGGAGACGGCCGCTGCGGTGGGCGTCTCGACGCCGACGGTGAAGCGGAGCTGGCGCATGGCGCAAGCCTGGCTCTACCGCGAGATGCAGGGGTGAGCGGCGGCACGCAGAGTGGAGACGCCTCGGGGTGCGGTCGCGCCGTGCGAGCGGCGGCGTTTCCTGCGGCGGCGCTGATCCGCCACCCCGTCACGATTGCGTGAGCAGGGTAACACCACAGACCCGACTAGCCCAGACCGCTCATGTCTGAAGACCCCCACCACGAAGAGCCCACGTCCGATGGGGCCACGGCCGACCCCCGCTGGCAGCGCATCGAGGCGGTCTTCGAACAGGCCCTGGAGCGCGCCGACGCCGAGCGCGAGGCCTACCTCGCCACCGCGTGCGCCGAGGACGCGGACCTCCGTCGCGAGGTCGACAGCCTGATCGCCGCGCACGGCAAGGCGACGGGCTTCTTCGGCCGCCTTGCCGACGAAGTGGTGCACCCGGCCTTCCAGCAGGCGGGGGGGCTCCCGCCGGGTACGCCCGTCGGCCCCTACGAGATCGTCCGGCTCGTCGGGCGCGGCGGCATGGGCGAGGTCTACGAGGCGCGGCGCGGCGACGGTGCCTTCGATCAGACCGTCGCGCTCAAGCTCGTGCCCCGCTCGGGCAGCGCGGCCGTCCTGCGCCGCTTCGAGGCGGAGCGTCAGATCCTCGCGGGCCTCGACCACCCGCACATCGCGCGCCTGCTCGACGGTGGGCTCTCCGGCGAGGGGCGGCCCTATTTCGCGATGGAGTTCGTGCGCGGCCTCCCGATCACGGCCTACTGCGACCGCCACCGCCTCGGCATCGACGCGCGGCTCGCCCTCTTCCGCACCGTCTGCGCGGCCGTCCAGCACGCCCACCGGCGGCTCGTCGTCCACCGCGACCTCAAGCCGTCGAACATCCTCGTGGCGGAGGACGAGGCAGGCCAGCCCGTCGTGAAGCTGCTCGACTTCGGCATCGCCAAGCTGCTCGACGTGGCGCCCGACGTGTCGGTGCTGGAGACGCAGACAGGGCTGCGGCTGATGACGCCCGAGTACGCCGCTCCCGAGCAGGTGCGCGGCGATGCCATCACGACGGCCACCGACGTCTACGCCCTGGGCGTGCTGCTCTACGAGCTGCTCACCGGGCACCGGCCATACCGCCTCGCCGAGCGGCTTCCCCACGAGGTCGAGCGCGTGATCCTGGAGGACGACCCCGTGCGCCCGAGCACGGCCATCACGGAGGTCGAGACGCGCGCGACGGCGGCGGGTACCGAGACGCGCGGCCCGGCTACGGTCAGCGAGGCGCGCGCCACCGAGGCGGGCCGTCTGCGCCGCCGCCTCGCAGGCGACCTCGACCGCATCTGCCTGATGGCGCTCCGCAAGGAGCCCGACCGCCGCTACGGCTCCGCGACCGACCTCGCCGAGGACGTGCGCCGCCACCTCGACGGGCTGCCCGTGGCGGCCCAGCCGGACACGCTCGGCTACCGCGCGCGCAAGTTCGTGCGGCGCAACCGCGTCGGCGTCGGGGCGGTGGGGGCCGTCGTCCTTGCGCTCGTGGTGGGGCTGGGGGCCGCCCTCTGGCAGGCGCGTGTGGCCGCCGCCGAGCGCGACCGCGCGCAGCTCGAAGCCGAGACCTCGCAGCAGGTCACCGACTTCTTCGTGCGCCTCCTCGAAGCCGAAGACCCGCGGGCGGCGCAGGGCGACACCGTCACCGTCCGCCAGGTCCTCGACGCGGGGGTAGAGCGCATCGGCACAGACCTCACCGACCAGCCCGGCGTCCAGGCCAGGCTCTACCTCACCACCGGCGAGGTCTATCGTTCCCTCGGCGACATGGACCGCGCCCGCGACTTGCTCGAGCGTGGGCTATCGTTGGCCGACTCGGTCTTCGCCGGCGATCCGCTCGCGCGGGCCGAGGCGCAAGACCAGGTGGCGCGCTGGCACGCTAGCTCGGGTTCCATTGCCACGGCCGACTCGTTGGCGCAGCAAGCGCTGGTTTCGGCTCGTCAGGTCCACCGTGGTGACCACCAGCGCATCGCCGAACTGCTCGACCTCCACGCCGGTATCCTCCGCGAGCGCGAACGCTTCGCCGCCGCCGACTCGCTCGAACAGGAAGCCATCGCGATGGCGCGCCGCGTTGGCCTCGACCCGAGCCTCGACCTGGCTATCTACTACAACAACCTCGCGCTCTCCTACCACGAGCAGGGTCGCCGTCTCGAAGCGGCTCCCCTGTACCGCCAGGCGGTCGACATGATGGTCGCGGCCGAGGGGGAGGGGCACCCATACGTGGCTACGATGCGGCACAATCTCGCGGGGCTCTATCGGGGTATGCTGCTGCTCGAAGAATCGGAGGAGCTATACCGGACCATGCTCGCGCACGAGCGCCGTCTCTACCCCGGCGATCATCCCAACTTGGCCGCAGCGCTCTCGAACCTAGGACTGACGCTCAAGGAGCGCGGGCGCTACGCGGAGTGCCTCGCCCTCCAGGATTCGGCGGTGGCGATGATGACGCGGGTCTACGGCGAGGATCACCCCAACACCCTCTACCGCGAGCGCATCCGGGTGCTTGCCCTCAACCAGGCGGCGCGGTGGACCGAAGGAGAAGCTGGCGCCAGAGCGCTGCTCGCTCGTCTTCAAGCAATGGGAGCGATGCAGTCGAACACCGCACGCGTGTCATTCCGGGCGCTCGGCGAGGCGCTGCGTGGGCAGGGGCGCTATGACGAGGCGTTGGCTGTCCACGAGCAAATGCGTGACGCCTATGCCCAACGGTACCCAGAGGGCCACCCGGCGTACGCCCAAGCTCACATCGAGACCGGCTACACCTACGCGGCGATGAGCCGCTGGGCCGACACCGAACAGGAGTATCGTGCGGCCATTGACTACTTGCGGAAGAGCTACGGAACCGAAGGGTCACAGTATGCAAGTGGGCAGGTGTCGCTGGCGACGGCGCTGCGCGAGCAGGGGCGCTACGGAGAGGCCGGCGCGCTGCTGGATAGCGCTGCAGCGGTCTTCGCCGCCACCTATGCAGAGGGTAACCTGTTTGAGGCGAGCCGCCGCACGCAGGCCAGCCGCCTTGCGCTAGCCCAGGGTGATGCCAGCGAGGCACTCACCCTCGCCGAGCAGGGGCTCAGCGCGCAGCAGGCCGTTCGAGGTGAGGCGCACCCCGCCGTGATCGAGGCCCACGGCGCCCTCGGGGACGCGCTGGCCTCGGCCGGGCAGACCGCCGCGGCGCGCGACCACCTCGAACGCTACGCACGCGGCCTGCGCAACCGGCAAGACCCCCGCGCCGCGCAAGCTGAGGCCGCGCTAGCCTCGCTCTGATACCGACTACGTGAAGCACAGATGCATCCCGCCCTTGTAGTCATGCCTGCCGACGCGGGGATGATTGAGCGGGGCGCATCGACGTCATGCACGCCGGTTCCTCGTGGTTGGCACGAGCGAAGGCAGGCCCCCAGGACCTGCCCGGCTAGGCCGTCACGGTCACGACCACGAACGTGATGTCGTCGTCGGGCGGACGGCCGTCGGTCCAGGACGCGACGGTAGCGCGCAGGTGCGCAAGGATGGCGTCCGGCGACTGATCGGCCACCTCGGCGAAGATCTCGGCAGCGCGGTCGTAGCCGAGCATGGTGCGCTCCACGTCAAAGAGTTCGGGGAAGCCGTCGCTCATGAGCAGCAGCGTGTCGCCCTGGCGGAGTGGCACCTGGGCGACGCCGTAGGGAGGCCGCGCCGGGCTGCCGAGCGGAAGGCCTTTGAGGGGCAGCGGCTCCACGGCACCCGTCGCCGCCCGGTAGAGGAGGGCCGGTGGCATCCCGGCCCCGGCCACCGTGAGCGTGTGCCCGTCGATGCGAGCCAGCGCAAACGCCATGAACAGCTTCGCCAGGTGCATCTGGCGGAGCGCCGCGTTCGCGTGCCGCAGGATGGCAGCGAGGTCGGGCTCCCGCGCGAAGGCGTGCCACAGGCTCTTCGTCGCCGTGACCATCGTGCCTGCCGTCATGCCGTGGCCGGTCGCGTCGCCGATGGCGATCGTGAGCGCCCCCGATCCGTCCGCGTCGTAGTCGAAGTCGTAGTAGTCGCCGCCGACCTCGGTGGCGGTCTGCATGTGGGCGGCCAGCGCGAGGTACGGGTGCTTGGGAACGCGGTCTGGCAGCATCGAGAGCTGGAGGGCGCGCGCGCGTTCGAGTTCTTCCGACTTGCGCGCGTTCTCGGCTTCGAGGAGGTCCCGTTCGAGCTCGTTCTGGCGCGCTACCTGGCGCTCGTGGCGCCGGGCCACGACGCGTCCCGCCAGCGACGCAGGCACGGCGAGCAGCAGCGCCAGCGCGATGGCCCCGACGAGCAGCCGCGTCCGCAGCGCTGCGATCTCCGCCTCGATGCGGTCCGCGTTTTCGTGCGACGACACCGTCCACTCGGTGCCGGGCACGGCGTTGAAGTAGATGACCTCCGTGGGCATGTCCTCGCCGTAGATGAGGAGCCCGCCCGCGCTCGCGCCGTCCATGAGCGGGTCCTGCCAGCGCACGATCTGCTCGCCGTCGAAGCCCTCGTCGAAGAGTGCTTCGGGTTTGGCCTGCATCCCCAAGACGTCGAGGTCGGGGTGGCCGAGGTAGAGCGCGCTGCGCTGGTCGATGAGGCAGACGTAGCCACGGTCCGTGTCGGTCCCGGAGATGGCCGCCTGGAACTCGTCGATGATGACCTCCAGCGGCTCGCCGGCCTCTAGCCGGTTGGTTACGAAGCGCGCCATGGCGGCAGCCTGCCGCGCGTTGACGTCGGTCTGGAGCGTGTAGTAGGTCTGCTTCGCGTAGCCCAGGATCGCAGGCACGACCGCCGCGCCGACCGCCGCGATGGCGAGCAGCACGGCCAGGAAGGAGGCGAGCGAGAGGCGAGATTCGTTGAGCATCGCGGGACGCGGAGAGGCACCCAGGGACGAACGGCGAGCAACGGCGCGATCTTGAACCGGGCCTTCGCCCTACGATACGCGCCGCCGGATAGAGCACGCACCGTCCACGACCCTTACCAACGCCTCCGATGCCGACCCTCCGCAAACTCGTCGCCACCACGCTCACGCCTCAGTTCCGCGAGGCCGCCGCGCTCGTCGAAGAGCCGTTGCCGGAGCCCGGACCGGGCGAGGTGCTGATCCGCAACGTCGTCGCGGGCATCAACGCGAGCGACGTCAACGTGGCCGCGGGCCGCTACACGCCCGGTGCGGAGCCGCCCGTCGACCTCGGCTTCGAAGCAGCGGGGGAGGTGGTCGCGGTCGGCGAGGGCGTCGCGCATCTCGCGGTGGGCGACTTCGCCGCGACCTCGCTGCTCGGCGGGGGCTTTCGCACGCACCAACGCGTGAAGGCGAAGCTCGCCATTCCCGTCCCAGCCGCGACGCCCGAGGTGCTCTCGATCCTCGTCAGCGGCCTCACGGCGAGCATTGCGCTGGAGACGCAGGGCGACCTGAAGGCGGGCGAGACGGTCCTCGTTACCGCCGCAGCGGGCGGCACGGGGCAGTACGCTGTCCAACTTGCCAAGCGCGCCGGCTGCCGCGTCCTCGGAACGTGCAGCACCGACGCCAAGGCCGACCTCCTGCGCTCGCTCGGCTGCGACCGGCCGATCAACTACAAAACGGAGAACCTGAAAGCCGTCCTCAAGAAGGAAGCACCGAAGGGCCTCGACGTCGTCTACGAGAGCGTCGGCGGGCGCATGTTCGACACAGCGCTGCGGGCGCTCGCGGTGCACGGGCGGCTCATCTCGATTGGGTTCATCGGGGAGTACGTGGACGGCCCCGAGCGCGTGACCGACGTGCGCGTCTACCACCGCCTGCTCGCGAAGTCGGCGTCGGTGCGCGGCTTCTTCCTCCCGCACTTCCCGCGCCTCTTCCGCCCGCACATGGAACGGCTCTTCGG
>JBCDFF010000125.1:0-10352 GCA_039178415.1 Bacteroidota bacterium | reverse complement strand
GTTGAGGCTCAGCAGGCCGATCTGGTCGAGGAGGTTCTCGGCAAGCGTCGTGCGCGCGGGCATCGGGATCTCGCGGTCCTCTTCGAGCGCCGAGTGGTCGACCTGCGCCTTGTAGCCGTAGAGGTCGTCGCCGTTGTTGAGGTACTCGTCCCAGTCGAAGTCGTCCTCCGAGTTGGCCTCCGTGTCGCGCTGGTCGGCGTCGGGGCGGTCGTCCACCGCGTCCGCCGTCGGCGACTCGTCGGCCTCGGTCTGGATGATCTCGTCCTCTTCCTCCATGCCCTCTTCGAGGACGGGATTGCTCTCCAGCTCAGCCTTGATGCGCTGTTCGAGCGCGAGCGTGGGCAGTTGCAGCAGCTTGATGTACTGGATCTGCTGCGGCGACAGCTTCTGCTGGAGGCTCTGCTTCTGTTGGAGGTTGAGCATGGCGGAGGGTGCGGCTAGACCGCCGGGGTGACGATGGAGGGAGGGAAAGCAGGAAGGCTCGGTGTCGCGTCTCTCGTAGTTCGGACCACCGAGCGTGGCATCACGACCAGTTTGTCGCGCGTTGCGTGTTGTGTGTTGAGGTGCCGAGCACGCAATACGCAACACGTAGTTCGGTCGGGGCTGTCAGGGTCGCGTTACTCATGGGCGGGTTCTTCATCGGCGCATAGCGTCGTTGAGCGTGGCGACGCGGTCGCGGACGGCGGTCCGGAAGCGCTGGTACCAGTCTGCGCCGTACTTGCGCGTCAGCGGCGTTTCGAGAAAGTCGGCAAGCTGGGTGTTCGTGCGGGTGCCATGTTTGACCGCAGGGCGGCAGAGGTCGATCTGTTCGTAGTTGAGCACGTCCGTGTCAGGGCCTTCATCCGTCGGGTAGGTCGCGATGCGGATCGGGAAGAGGTGACAGGAGATCGGTTTCTCGAAGGCGAGGCGGCCGGCGTGGTACGCCTGTTGCAGGGCGCACTTGGCGATGGCGCGGTCGTAGACGACGAAGACGCACTCGCGGTCGTTGACGGTGGTCGTGGCGTAGTGCCCCGGCTCGTCCTCCTCCCAGACCCCGTCGCGGTCGATGACGGCGAGGGCCTCGGGGCGAAGGCGGTCCCGGACGACGGGGAGCGCGCGTTCGAGCTCCTGGCGTTCGTCCGGGTCGAGCGGCGCACCCCGGTCGCCGTGGACGCAGCAGCCGCCGAGGCAGCGGCCGAGGTGGCAGGCGAAGGGCGCGTCGAGCACCGCGTCAGACACGAGTACGTGGTCTACAGCAAACATCGTACCCATAACCTAGACGGTTCACGATCCGGTGTCAACAACCTCTTGGTTTTGCGTCGGACTTTTCGCCACAAGCCTTGAATGGCGCGCAAAATCGACAGATTTTTTCGTCAAACCTTGTGGACAAAATGCCTCCGATCCATGTGGAGACCCGTGACACGAGGCTGGCACCGGCCGCGCGTAGCTTGTAGCGTTCGCCCGCCTCCTCCGGGTTCTACCCGCGCCTCCAAACCCGCGCATCGACGCCCCGCGCCCTGACGTTCAGCGACCCCGCCATGCCGACGCCCGCCCGCGGCCCGCTCGCCGCCCAGCCCGACACCCGCGACGCCGACCTCGAACGGCAGCTCCGCCCCCGCTCGCTCGACGAGTTCATCGGGCAGGACAAGATCAAGAGCAATCTGCGCGTCTTCATGACCGCCGCCCTCCAACGCGGCGAGACGCTCGACCACGTGCTGCTCTCCGGGCCGCCGGGGTTGGGGAAGACGACCCTCGCCATCATCATTGCCGAGGAGATGGGCGCGGCCGTCAAGACGACGTCGGGCCCAGCGCTCGACAAGCCCGCCTCCATCGCGGGGCTGCTCACGAATCTCGAAGAGGGCGACGTGCTCTTCATCGATGAGATCCACCGGCTCAGCCCCGTCATCGAGGAGTACCTCTACTCGGCGATGGAGGACGGGGCCATCGACATCCTGATCGACTCCGGGCCGTCCGCGCGGAGCGTGCGGCTGGCGCTGCCGCCCTTCACGCTCGTCGGCGCGACGACGCGCAAGGGCCTCCTCACTGCTCCGCTGCGCGCCCGCTTCGGCATCGACTTCCGCTACGACTACTACACCGCCGACGTGCTCCGCCGCATCGTCCTCCGCTCCGCCGACGTGCTCGGCGTGGAGATCGACGAGCAGGGCGCGCACGAGATCGCCCGCCGCAGCCGGGGCACACCGCGCATCGCCAACCGACTCCTGCGCCGCGCCCGCGACTTCGCCGAGGTGGACGGCGACGGCGTCATCACGATCGCGCTCGCCGACCGCGCCCTCAACGCGCTCGACGTGGACGAGGCCGGGCTGGACGACATGGACACGCGCATCCTGCTCGCGCTCCTGGAGAAGTTCGAAGGCGGCCCCGTGGGCGTCTCGACGCTCGCCGTGGCCGTCGGCGAGGACCCCGGCACCATCGAGGAGGTCTACGAGCCCTACCTCATCCAGGAGGGCTTCATGGCGCGTACCCCGCGCGGCCGCGTCGCCGCCCGCCGCGCCTACGACCACTTCGACTACCAGCCGCCGCTCAAGTCCGGCGACCTGTTTCCGTTTGAGTAGCGAGTGATGCCGTTTGACTGTATTGCCGTGTTGCCGTGGGAGGGCTCGTACACGGATGCACGGCAACACTGAGCACGGCGATACACCCCTACCAGCTACACCCATCCGGGCGCTCGGGCTTGGCGTCTTGCCAGTACCACTGCGCGCTGCCAGCGCCAGCGCTCACGACGAAGCCCTTGCGGACGCCCATGCACGCGGGGTCGGGCCCGAAGAAATAGAAGCGCCCGATCACGTTGCGCGAGAAGCTGGAGTTCGACACGCCGCGAATGAACAGGAAGGGCTCGGTCGTGCCGACGTTGTTGATCGTCATGTAGTCGATGCCGGGGTGCCGGACAGCATACTGGCCGTGGCTGAGCAGCGAGGTCTCGTCGTAGCCGAGTTGCATCAGCGTCATCCCATCGAGGCCATCGACATCTTGCCCGCCGCCCAACGCTTCGGGTTTCTCCTTCCAGGCCATGATGTCGCCGAAGACGCGCGTGGCCATTTCAGCCATGGCATCCTGCTCCATGCGGAAGCGGTTCTCTTCGAACGTCTGGATGCCCGAGGCGACCGCCAGGCCGACGATGACGATGCCGAGCACGAGCAGGAGGAGTTGTTGCTGGCCCATGGTGCTGTGGGTGGGGGTGAGGGCACGCTGCGGGTAGGTATTCCAGACGAGGCGGCACTTTCGTAGCGGAAAGGCTTCCTCTCGGAGCACCAAACGGCTCAAACAAACGCTATGCCGAGGCAGAACCTCGCGCCCCGGCGCGGTAGTAGGTTGTGCGTCCAATCTCTGTCCCCTCTACGCACCCCGGTGCCTCCGCTCGTCCCGTATCCGCATGTCTTGGTATGAAGCCTGGTTCGACTCCGACGCCTACGAGGTCGTCTACCAGAACCGCAACCTCGCCGACGCCCGGCGGCTGCTCGACCTGATCGAGCGCGTGGCGGCCCCGGCCCCCGACGCGCAACTCCTCGACGTGGCCTGTGGGCGGGGCCGCCACGCGCGGCTGCTCGCCCAACGCGGCTACGAGGTCGCGGGCCTCGACCTCTCCGAGAACGCCATCGCCACGGCGCGCAAGCGGGCGAAGCAAGAGGGCCTGAGCGAGCGCGTCCGGTTCATGGTCGGCGACATGCGGCTGCCGCACTTCCAAGCCCGCTTCGACGGCGTCGTCAACCTGTTCACGTCGTTCGGCTACTTCGCCGACGAGGCCGACCACGCCCGCGCCGTGAGCGCAATGGCGCAGGCGCTTAAGCCCGGCGGCTTCCTCGTCCAGGACTTCCTCAACGCATCGTACGTCCGCCAGCACCTCGTCCCGCGCGACGTGCGCACGGTGGACGGCATTGACGTGACGCAGGAGCGCTGGATCGCCGAGGACGCGCCCGGCGGCCCGCGCGTGGAGAAGCGCATCACGCTCTGCTGCTTCGACCGCGACCGCGAAGAGGGCCTTGACGAAGAGCAGCACGTCTTTACCGAGTCCGTCCGCCTCCTCACGCGCGACGACATCGCCGCGCTCTACGACGCCGCTGGCCTGACGCTTCTCCACACCTACGGCACCTACGACGGCGACGCGCACACGCCCGACAGCCCCCGTCTTATTTTGCACGCACGGGGGTAGTCCCTGGTCGCTCGTCCTTTGTCATTGGCGTTGTCACTAGAGGCGCTGTCATTAGAGAAGGAGTCGGATGGGTGACGAGGCCAGGCCCTGCTTTTCCTACCAATGACCAGTGACCAGAGACGAATGACCGACGCCCTCGCCTACGCGCACGACCACGCCGACACGTTCGTCGACCAGCTTCAGGACTGGCTGCGCATCCCCTCGATTTCGACGGACCCCGCCTACAACGACGAGACGAGACGCGCCGCGACCTGGCTCCGCGACGAGCTCGTCCGCGTCGGCGTGCAAGAGGCGCGGCTGATGGAGACGGGCGGTCACCCCATCGTCTACGCCGAGCACCGCGCGGGCGACGGCAAGCCAACCGTCCTCGTCTACGGCCACTACGACGTGCAGCCGCCCGACCCGCTTGACCTGTGGACGAGCCCGCCCTTCGAGCCGATCATCAAAGACGGCGATGCGCGGACCGGCACGCTCTACGCCCGCGGGGCCTGCGATGACAAGGGCCAGGCGTTCATGCACGTCAAGGCGCTCGAAGCGTACCTCCAGAGCGGCACCGACCTGCCCGTCAACCTCAAGTTTCTGATCGAGGGCGAGGAGGAGAGCGGCTCCGTCCACCTCGCGCCGTTCATCGAGGCGAACGCGGACCTGCTCACCGCCGACGTGGTGCTGATCTCGGACACGGGGCTCTTCGGGCCAGGCGTGCCGTCGATCACGTACGGGCTGCGTGGGCTCGCCTACGTCGAGGTGACGCTGCAGGGTCCCAACCGCGACCTCCACTCGGGGATGTACGGGGGGGCCATCGAGAACCCGGTCAACGCGCTGGCGCGGATGATCGCCGACCTGCACGACAGCGACCACCGCATCACCGTCGAGGGCTTCTACGACCACGTGCGCCCGCTCTCCGACGCCGAGCGCGAGCAATTCGCCGCGCTGCCCTTCGATGCGAAGGAGTGGGCGGGCGAGGTCGGCGTCACGACGACCAAGACCGAGGGCGGCTTCACCGCGCTCGAAGGCGTCTCCGCCCGCCCCACGCTCGACGTGAACGGCATGTGGGGCGGCTACATCGGTCAGGGAGCCAAGACGGTACTGCCCTCGAAGGCGACGGCCAAGATCTCGTGCCGCCTCGTCCCTGACCAAACGCCCGGCGAGATCACCGAGAAGCTGCGCCGCCACTTCGAGGCGCACGTCCCCGACACGATGCAGCTCACCTTCACCGACCTCCACGGCGGGCACGGGGCCATCGTCGACATCACCGCGCCGGCGATGCAGGCGGCCAAGCAGGCGATGCGCGAGGTGTTCGGCCAGGACCCGTTCTTCACCCGCGAGGGCGGCTCGATCCCCGTCGTTGCTGACTTCAAGCGGCTGCTCGGGTTGGACTCGGTGCTGCTCGGCTTCGGCCTCGACACCGACGCGATCCACTCGCCGGACGAGCATTTCGGCCTCGACCGCTTCCACCAGGGCATCGAGGCGGGCATCCGTTTCTTGAAGGCCTACGGGAACTGAGATGCGGTGGCTACTCGGCTTCGCTGTCGCTCTACTCTTTGTGGGGACTGGCTGCTCAGACGAACCGCTGACGGAGTCGCCTGAAGGTATCGTGGCCGTGCCCTTCACCTACGAGCAGGTGGACGTCAAGCCCGAACCTCTCGGAGGCTGGGATGCGATCGCCACGGAGTACCAGTACACCGAGATGGCCTACCGCGCACGTCTCGAGGGCACCGTCATTGTCGCCGTCGTCATCGACGCACAGGGGGCTCTCGTTCGGGGCTGTGAATTTCGGTCTCTGTGCGTAGTCCGAGGTATCGGCGGAGGTACCGATGAGGAAGCACTACGTGTCATCGGTCAGACTAGGTTTGATCCCGGTCGAATGGACGGCCAAGCCGTGGACGTCGCTATGGAGATTGGCATCACGCTCTCCTATGCAGACTCGAGCGCCGTAGCGGGGCCGTATGTCGAGCCGTAGCCTTTCCACATGCGGGCTGCTTGCTCTTCTTCTGAGCGTAGGATGCAAGCAGGAGGCCCGCCCTGCGGCACCGAACCCGAACGCGGCCGCAGCGGTGCTCGACATGGCCCCGGCGGAGGCCTTCGAGACGCTGCGCCAGGGCTTGCTCGACCAACGGTTTGTGCGCGTTGATGTCAGCGTTGAGGCCGACTCGGGACGGACGGCCAGCCTCTCGGGGGCGCTCTGGCTCGGCCCGCAGAACCGCGCCTGGCTCCGCGCATCCGGCACGTTTGCAGGCCAACCCGTGTCACCGAGCCTGCTCTCCGACGGCGCTCAACTAGTCTATGGGCGCGACCGGATGACTGACTTCGACGCCCCGGTCGCCGCACCGTCCGCGCTCAACGAGGCGCTCGTGGTCGGCTTCTTCGGTATGGGCATCCTGCACAACCTGGCGCGGCTCACGGCGGACGAGTTGCCCGACCATGCCGACGGCGCTGCGGCAGCTTGGGTGACCGCGCACGACCTCGCCTGGGGCTTGCCGGAGGAACGCAGCGGGCGCACGCTCAAGCCCCTCACCTTCGCGATCCAGGTGGAAGAGCAGCCGTCCGGTTCCGCCGCGCTCTGGCTCGATACGGCGACAGGTCACCCGGTCGAGCGAACGCAGACCGTGCCGTTCCCCACGGGCACGATGGAGGTCGCCGAGCGCTATCGGAACTGGCGCTTCGACCGCCCGCCGGTCGGCTTTGTACTGCCGCCAGCCGCACCTGCCGACTCGACTGCTGACGAGACCTAGCTGCTCACGGCGTCACGGAACGCCCGCACGTTCTCAGCGATGGTGCCGTTGCCCTTGAAGATGGCACTG
The DNA here is from genome assembly GCA_039178415.1 of Bacteroidota bacterium. GTDB lineage: Bacteria > Bacteroidota > Rhodothermia > Rhodothermales > Rubricoccaceae > JBCBEX01. Next base: position 3,404 of record JBCDFF010000125.1, on the reverse strand, counting down.
GCGGCGACGAGTACGTTCGCCCCAGCCTGGACATTCTGCGCCGCGTTCTCGGGCGTCACGCCACCATCCACCTGGATGAGCAGGTCGGGCTTCGCCTGCGCCGCGCGACGCGCGACATGGCCGATCTTTGCCTTCGTGGCAGGGATGTAGGCTTGCCCGGCGAAGCCTGGGTTGACCGACATCACGAGCACGAGGTCGAGGTCGGGCAGGATGTGGTCGAGCGCGGTGAGTGGCGTGGCCGGGTTGAGCGCGACGCCAGCCTGGCAGCCGAGCTCCTTGATGTGCTGCACGGTGCGATGCAGGTGCGGGCACGCCTCGGCGTGGACCGTGAGCAATCCGGCTCCGGCGTCTGCGAAGTCGCGGAGGTAGCGATCCGGCTCCTCGATCATCAGGTGCACGTCGAGCAGCGTTTCCGTCTCTTCGGCGAGCGCGCGGAGGCTCTGCATCACCGGCACGCCGAACGAGATGTTCGGGACGAAGTGCCCGTCCATCACATCGACGTGCAGCCACTCGCAGCCTGCCTCAATGGCTTCGCGGGCGTGGGCGCGGAGGGCGCCGAGGTCGGCGCCGAGGATGGAGGGAGCGAGGAGCATCGGCGGGGCGTGTGGACGTGTGCAGGTATGGACGTGTGAACGTCCCGGCTATGAACGTTTTGACGGCGCAACCTACGACGTGCTTTGCCGCCCGTGCATGAACGGAAAGCGCCCCGCCAGCATCGAGCCAGCGGGGCGCTTCGGAGTGAGAGTCGGCGCGGTGCTAGGCCGCGTCGCCGGCTAGGCCGCGTCGTCGGCCTTTTCGTCGGCGTCGTCCGCCGCTTCCGGGGCATCGGCCGCTTCAGGGGCGTCGTCCGCACCTTCAGCCTTGGCGGCCTTCATCGCTTCGATGTAGGCGGCAAGGCCGTCGGTGTCGCCCTGCGCGAGGAAGGCGGCCTGCTCGGCCCAGGTCTCCTCGTTGGCGGCCTCGTCGCTCGTGTCGCTGTCGGAGGCGATGACGCCGCGGAGCGTGTCGAGGTCGGCGTCGGCGAGTTGCTGGAACGTCGTGATGCCGTTCGCGGCGAGCGCGCCCGAGAACACCTTGCCGATGCCGTAGACCTTCGTGAGGTCGTCGGCGGCGGGTGCAGCGGCCTCGGCCTGCGGGGCCGGTGCGGCGTCGCTGCTCTTCTTGCGGCGACGGCCGCCGCTGCGGCGTGTGCGCTTCTTCTTGCCGCTCGATGCACCGTCAGGGCGCACGTCGTTGTAGTCGACGAGCTCGATGATCGCCATCTCGGTGGCGTCACCGGCGCGCGAGCCGAGCTTCACGATGCGCGTGTAGCCGCCGGGGCGGTCGCCGATCTTCGAGGCGATGTCGCCGAAGAGTTCCTTGACCGCGTGCTTGTTGCGGAGGTAGCGGAAGGCCTGACGCCGGTTATGCGTCGTGTCTTCCTTGGCGCGGTTGATGATGGGCTCGACGAACGTGCGCAGCGCCTTCGCCTTGGCGGCGGTGGTCTTGATGCGCTTGTGCTCGATGAGCGCCGACGACATCGAGGCCAACGTGGCCTTGCGATGCGCTGCCGTGCGCCCCATCTTTTTGATTTTGACTCCGTGTCTCATGATTCTTGGGTCGAAAGTCGAAGGTCGGGGGTCAAAGGTCATCTAGACCTGCGACGTTGGACCTGCGACCTAGGACGCAGCGACTACGCTGCCTCCGGTTCGAGATACTTGTTGACGTCCATGCCGAAGCGGAGGCCGCGCTCTTCGAGCACCTGCACGAGTTCCATCAGGCTCTTGCGCCCGAAGTTGCGGAACTTGAGCATCTCGCTCTCTTCGCGGCGCACGAGGTCGCCGATGGACTTGATCTGGGCCGCCTTGAGGCAGTTCTGCGCGCGCACGGACAGCTCGAGGTCGTCGACCGACTGGTTGAGCATCGTGCGGATGCGCTGCACCTCGGCGTCGACTTCGGTCTCCTGCTTGGTCGGCTCCGGCTCCTGCTCGACCTGGACGAAGAGCCCGATGTGGTCGCGGAGGATGGCGGCGGCGCTGGTCAGGGCGTCCTCGGGCGTGATCGAGCCGTCGGTTTCAATCTCGACGGTGAGCCGCTCGTAGTCGATCCGCTGGCCGACACGCGTGGGCGTGACGTTGTAGCGGACGTTGCGAATGGGCGTGAAGATCGAGTCGATGGCGATGACGCCGATGGGGTCGTCCGCGCGCTTGTTGTCGTCCGAGGCGACGTAGCCGTGGCCCTGGCCGAGGCGCAGGTCCACGAGCAGACTGGCCTCGTCGCCGAGCGTGGCGATGTGGTGCTCGGGGTTCAGGATTTCGAACTCGGCGGTGGCGTCGGCGACGTCCTGGCCGGACCAGGTGCCGGGGCCTTTGAGCTCGAACGAGATGACGCCTTCCTCGTCCTCCTCGTCCTGCGCCTTGAAGCGGAGGCCCTTGAGGTTGAGGATGATGTCAGCGACGTCCTCGGTCACGCCGGGGATGGTCGAGAACTCGTGCTGGACGCCGTCGATCTTGAGGGCGGTGATGGCGGTGCCACGCAGCGAGGAGAGCAGCACGCGCCGGAAGGCGTTGCCGATCGTGACGCCGAAGCCGCGCTCGAGCGGCTGCACGACGAAGCGGCCGAAGGTGGCGGTCATCTCCTCGACCTGGACGCCCTCGGGCATCTGGAGCAGGGGGTTGCTCATCGGTGGTTGCGGGTGCTTGTGGGGCAGGATGGCGAGGGACCCGCCCGCGCCCACTGTCGGGCAGGGGCGGGGGGTAGGCAGCGCTACTTCGAGTACAGCTCGACGATGAGCTGCTCGCGAATTTGCTCCGGGATGTCCTCGCGCTGCGGGTAGTCGAGGAACTTGCCGGTGAGGCGGTCGCGGTCGACTTCGAGGTGCGGGAAGTTGCGGCGGTTGCGCGCCACGGCATCCTGGATCACGTCGAGGTTCTTGCTCTTCGGCCGGACCTCCACGATGTCACCCGGGCGCAGCTGGTGGCTCGGGATGTTTGACACGCGGTCGTTGACCATCACGTGCCCGTGGTTGACGAGTTGGCGAGCCTGGCGGCGCGTGCGCGCGAAGCCAAGGCGGAAGACCACGTTGTCGAGGCGCGCCTCCAGGAACTGGAGCAGGTTCTCGCCGGTGATGCCCTTCTTGCGGGACGCTTTCTCAAAGAGATTGCGGAATTGGCGCTCCAGGAGGCCGTAGGTGTACTTCGCCTTCTGCTTCTCTTTGAGCTGTACGGAGTACTCGCTCTCCTTGCGGCGACGGCTCTGGCCGTGCTGTCCGGGCGGATATGGTTTGCGCTCGAGCGCCTTCGAGGGGCCGAAGATCGGCTCCCGGAAACGCCGGGCGAGCTTCTGCTTTGGTCCGCGATATCGGGCCATGATGTGTTCTCAGTTGTCGTGGGTTGGGACAATGTGCGGTCCGCCCCCGCCGAAGC
>JBCDFF010000124.1:0-10409 GCA_039178415.1 Bacteroidota bacterium | reverse complement strand
CGCCGCCGAGCACGTGGTAGAGGCCGCGAAACTCGCCCGTGCGTTCGAGCGCGAGCACGTCGTTCGGCTCCTCGACGACGCAGACCAGGCTGCGGTCGCGCTTCGGCGAGGCGCAGATGGGGCAGGGGTCCACGTCGGTGATGTTGCAGCAGATGCCGCACGTCTTCACGCGGTCCTTCACGGCCACGAGCGCTTTGGCAAGCTCCACCACCTCCTCGCGCGGCATCTTGAGCACGTAGGCCGCGAGCCGCTGCGCGGTCTTGCGTCCGACGGTGGGCAGCTTGGCGAACTGCTCCACGAGCGCTTCGACCGACTCCGAGGTGAGATGCATCTGGTTCGTTTGTCCTTAGTCCTTGGTCCTTCGTGGAGGGGACAAGGTCACACTGGGCGCTGACAAACGTGCGTCAGCGACATGCACCGATGGGATGCGGCGTGGAGCACCTCCGAGGGACCAAGAACGAATGACGAGGGACAAGAAACCAGGAACTAAAAGCCCATCTGGTCGAGGCCCATGCCGGGGGGGAGGAAGGCGCCGGCCGCGCCGCGCATCTCGCGCTCCCGCAGCGCCGCCGCCTCGTCGAGGGCCTTGTTGATGCCCGCGATGAGCAGGTCTTCGAGCAACTCGGCGTCGTCGGGGTTGATGACGGCCGGTTCGAGCTTGATGGCGCGGATGGCCCCGGCGCCGTCGGCAGTCACAGTGACCATGCCGCCGCCCGCCTCGGCGGTGACGGTCTTCTCCTTGAGGGCTGCCTGGCTGTCGGCCATCTTCTGCTGCATCTCCTGCATCTTGCCGAACAGGTCGGCCATGTTGAGGTTGCCGTTCATGGTATAGAGTGTTGCAGTGAGGCGGTGTTGCGGTGTGGCCGTGGGGGAAGCTCACCGCTTCACCGCGACACAGCCGCACCCATCAGTACACGATTTCCGCGCCGAAGCGTTCGAAGAGGAGGCGCACGACGGGGTGTGTCTGGCGTAGGTGCTTGAACGCCTCGAACGGGTCGGCGGCGGCGGCGGTTTCGGGCAGCGCCTCGGGCGCGGCGACCACGAACCGGAGCGCGGGTGTGTCGTCAGCCTCGGTGCCCAGCTCGGCGGCGAGGTGCGTGGCAAGCCGGTCGGTCTCGCTCGTGAGCAGGTCGCGCGTGAAGGGGTCGGCGACCACCACCTCGACGGCTCCGCGGTGCACGCGCTGCGGCTGCGCGTTGGTGAGGAGCGCTGCGATGTGGACGCGCTCAGCCTTGACGCGGGCATGCAGCCCCGACCAGGCGGCCGTCACACGTCCGAGCGATACGCCGAAGTCATCAGCCCCCGGAAGGTCGGCAGGCACGGCGATGGCGAGATCGGCCCCGTCCCCCCTCGTGGCTGAGCCGTCACCGCCCAGGCTGGAGGAGGAGCGCTTCAGCGCAGGCGGGTCGAACAGGCCTGGAAAGAGCGGAGCCGCGTCGCTGCCAACCGGCGGGCGGTGTTCCCCGTCGGGGTCTACGTCCGCGTCATCCGGCTTGCTCGCTACGACGGGCTTGGGGGCCGGGGGCGGCAGCGCAGGTGAGGGCAACGCGTGGGGCGGTTCGAGGGGCTCGGAGGCGCTGTAGTCGTCCTCGTCGCCGCCGAGATCGTCGTAGGCGTCGATGGGCGGCAGGGCGCCGAGGCCGTCTTCGAACGGGGGCGGGGCGGGAGGCTCTGCCGGGGTAGCAGGTTGCGCCACAGCAGGGCGCGGTGCAACGGGCGGAGGTGCTGCAGGTGCCTCGTCCTGCACGGCTACCGGCGGAGTCGATGCGGTGGGCTCATCGACCTGGCCCTCTGCGGCTTCGCGTTGCGACGTCTCGTGCTGGAACGCCTCACGCTGTGACACCTCCGCTTCTAGCGTGGTATGCTCCGAAATCGCGGCGACCTGGTCGGGTGAACCGGGCGGGGTCGTCTCCTGGGTCGCACTCGCAGGCGGGACCGAGGCTGTCGGTGTAGCGCCAGGCGCGGGGGTCGCAGGTTCGCTGACCGTCGGCGACGGCACGGCGGGCTGCACAGGCGCGGGCTGCACAGACGTGGGCAATGCGGGTGCCGGGCGCGGTGAGATCTCGACGGTGGGCGTGCTCGCTGCTGGAGCGACCGTCTCGGCTGTAGCCGGTGCAGCCGTAGCTGGTGCGGCATGGGCAGACGCGGCGGCTGGAACGGGGGACGTGCTAGCGTCCCCCAGCGCGTTTCCCACCGCACCGGTCGGTGTAGCTGGCGCGGTTGCCGAATCGCCCGGCACAGCTACTGCGGCGCCATCGAGTTGGCCACTCGCCAGGGCAGCTTCGAGGCGTTCCAGCTTGCCCAGCACCGCCGTGAGGTCCGTCGCCTTGGTGAGCGATGCGAGCTTGAGCAGCGCCAGTTCGAGCTTCAGACGCGGCTGCGGGGCGAGCTTGAGCGCCTGCTCCGTCTCGTCGGCGATCATCAGCATCCGCAGCAGGTCCGGCTCGCCGAACGGCCCGGCGGCCTGGACGTAGCGCGCCTGTACAGCGTCCGTCGCCTCGATGAGCGTGCCGTCGCCGGTCGTCTTCACGGCGAGGAGGTCGCGGAGGTGCTCGGCGAGCCCGACGAGGTATTCGGTGAGGTCGTAGCCGCGCGCCATGAGCCGGTCCACGAGGCGCAGCATCCCGGCGCGGTCCTGCGCGAGCGCGAGTGCGGTCGTCTCGAAGAAGAGGTCCGTGTCGACCACCCCGAGCGCGTCGGCGAGCGCGTCGTAGCGGAGGTCGGTGCCGCAGAGCGAAACGGCCTGGTCGAAGATCGAGAGCGCGTCGCGGAGCGCGCCGTCGCCCTTGCGCGCGAGCAGCATCAGCGCCTCGGCGTCGGCCGTGATCCCCTCCTCGTGCGCGATGTGCTGGAGGCGGCTGACGATCTCCGGCACCGCGATGCGCCGGAAGTCGAAGCGCTGTGTGCGGCTCAGGATCGTCGGGAGGACCTTGTGCGGCTCCGTGGTGGCGAAGATGAACAGGACGTGCGGCGGCGGCTCTTCGAGCGTCTTCAGGAGCGCGTTGAACGCGCCCTGCGACAGCATGTGCACCTCGTCGAGGATGTAGATCTTCTTGCGCGCGCCCTGCGGCGGGATGCGGACCTTCTCGCGGAGGTCGCGGATGTCGTCCACGCGGTTGTTCGACGCCGCGTCCACCTCGATGATGTTGAGCGAGCGGCCCTCCTCAAACGCTTGGCACGAGGCGCACGCCCGGCACGGCTCCGCGCCCGTGCGCTGGGCGAGCGGGGTGGTGCAGTTGATGGCCTTCGCCACGAGGCGCGCGGCGGTCGTCTTGCCCACGCCGCGCGGGCCGCTGAAGAGGTAGGCCTGCGCGAGGCGGTCGTGCAGGATCGCGTTCTGGAGTGTCTGCGCGACGTGCTCCTGCGCGACGAGGTCGGCGAAGGTCTGCGGGCGGTACTTGCGGGCCGTGACGAGGTAGCGGCCCGAGGAGCCGGAGGCGGCGTCGGCCATATCCAGGGCGGTCGGGAGGTGCGGGAGAGCGGGCGCGCGGGTCCCCAAAGCACGGACCAGACGCGTCGTGCAACTTACTCGCCGGGCTCCGACGGAGCAACCAGTGCGGTGGCCAATTTGCCGTTAGAATCTGTTCGTCTCGCGACGGACGACGGTGTGCTGAGCCGGGCCTCCACGTCGCCGGCCGGCACATCGAGGCGCCCCGTCCCGAGGCCGCGCGGGTGCCGCACGCCGTCGCCGACGGAGGAGGGAGCGGCGAGCGGGAGGCGCACCTCGAAGGCCGTCCCGGTGCCAACCTCGCTGCGCACGGCGATCTCGCCGCCGAGCAGGTCCACGAGCTGCTTGGTGATGGCCAGCCCGAGGCCGTTGCCTTCGTTGCTGAGGGTAAGCCCGTCGGACTCTTGCCGGAACGCCTCGAAAAGGTGCGGCAGAAAGCCCTCGCCGATGCCGCGCCCAGTGTCGGCCACGGAGAGGACCGCCCTGGGACCGTCCCGTTCTAGGCGCACGTCCACCATGCCCTGATCGGTAAACGTGAGGGCGTTGGTGACCAGGTTGGTGACGATCGCCGTGAGCGCGCTCCGATCGGTCTTCCCCCGCAGCACGGGCGGCTCCGAGGCGAAGGTGAGCGCGACCTCGTCCGGCCGAAGCCGGTCGTTGAGCGCCTCGACAGTGGCGCGCACCTCGTCGGCGAGGTCGAAGGACTCGGGGTGCAGGATCGACGTGCCGGCGCGCAGCCGGGCCAGGTCCAGCATCGCGTTGAGCGTGTCGAGGAGCCGCCGCCCATTCTCGCGAACCGGCTGGACAAACTCCTGTAGGTCGGGCCGCACCTCCTCGGCCAGCACGTCGGCGAAGCCGAGGATGGCGTTGAGCGGGGTGCGCACCTCGTGGCTCACGTTGGCCAGGATGGTGCTCTTGAGACGGCTGGCCTCCTCAGCGCGGACGCGGCCTTGCTCGGCCAGTTCGCGGGCCTCGACGAGCACCTTCTCGCGCTCGCGCTGGGCCGTCACGTCCTTCACGATGCCGCTGAGCGCGATGGGACGGTCGCGCCCTCCATGCTCGATGTGGGTGTGGAAGCGGAGCCAGCGTTCGCCACGCGGGGTCTGGCCGCGTAGCACGACGTCGTCTGCAGGTTCCAGGCGCTGGAGCGTGTTGGTGTACTCCAGATAGGTGGCCATGTCGTCCGGGTGGATGAGCGCCAGTACCAACTCCATGCTCGGCCGGGTGCTAGCCGGGTCGAAGCCCAGCAGGTCGAAGAGGCAGGGCGACCGCACGCTAAAAGATCTAGACGCTTCTCGAAGTTGGTACCCGCGAATACAGATCGTATTGGCAGGTCGCTCTCGAAGGAAGATGGTTCTAGGTGCGTTAATAATTAGCGTGCGGTTGCCCTGGTCGAAGAGGCCCCGCGAGAAATGCAGCCGCTGCGTGGCTAGGTTGTAGGTCCAGCTACCCAGCTCAGCGAGTCGCTGGGCGCGCTCCAGCTCCTGCTCGCGCAGGATGAGCACCTCCCGGATGCGGGTCACCGCTTGCCAGATCAGCATCGAGGTGGCTGCCATGACCGTGACGAGCGCCAAGAAGAAGACCGAGATGGCCGACGGGATCCCAGACGCCAAGGCCGAGAGGGTCGCGACGCCCAGCACGGCTCCGTGGTAGGTGACGAGCGACCGGGCGCGCAGCCCAGCCACCTCGTAGGCGCTCGACGCGATGATGTAGACGCACAGAAAGGAAAGCAGCAACGCCGGGTTGCCCGGGTTGAGGGTCAGCAGCGCAGCTAGCCAGCCACCGAGCGTCCCAACGACCACGCTGAGCAGGCCCACGATCCAGCGGATGTCCTTGCCTCGTCGAAAGGACAGCCCGAGAGAGCCAATGAGCACCAGAACCACCCCGATGCGCGAGCTCATGGGATCGTTCGGGATCAGCCCCAGCCCGTCCGTGAACACCTTGAAGCCGACCACCAGAACGGCCCCTACGATGCACAGCAGCCGGAAGGCCTGACGCAGCATCTTCAGACGCTGGCGGTCGCTGGGCAGGGCCGTAGACGATGCCTCGGGAGCGGGTGCGGTATGAGGGCGGGCGGTGGACAGAGCGGAGAGAAATCGTAAGGCGTGCGAGCGAGAATTTTCCGGCACGCCCCGCGTTCACTCCGGCTGGCCGCTAGGGGAAAGCCGGGGCTGGCGCTCGTAGGTGACGAACCGGAACCCATCGTGGTGGTCCGAGGCCACCTCAGCAAAGACCGGTCCGATCAGGTGCGCGTAGACCGGGAAGTAGGTGTCGCCCGAGTGCGAGCCTTCGACGAGGGTGAGTTCGAGGCGGTCAGCAATGGGCAGGGCCGCCTCATAGACGGCCGCGCCGCCCCCGATGAACACGCGCGTCTCGTCGGCGAAGTGCGCCAGCGCCGCCTCCAGGCTGCCGAACACCACGATCTCCGGGTGGGCGGCCTTGAGAGCGGCGGCCTTCGCGGCGTTGCGCGTCAGGACCACGTTCGCGCGCTTGGGCAGCGGCCCGCCAAACTGATGCACCAGCGACTCGAACGTCCGCCGTCCCATCACGAGTGGGTGTCCGACGGTGAGCCGCTTGAAGCGCTTCAGGTCAGCGGGGAGGTGCCACGGCAGGTCCAGCCCGTCGCCGATGAGCCGGTCGTGCTCGGCGAGCGCCGCGATGATGACGAGTTCGGGGACCGACGAGGCAGGCATGGAGAAGCAGAGCCAGAAAACAGGGGAGAGGAGGTGAGCGAAGATAGACTGCCTAGGCCCTCGCCGCGTGTCGGGCGGGGGACGTATCATGCTGCCGTTTGCTCACCTACCCTCCGTTTCTATGTGCCTCAGGACCGTTGCGCGCCCGCTCCTAGCGCTCGGCCTACTGGCCGCGCTCGTGACGCCTGTTGGCGCCCAGCCGGTCGCGGTTCCTGACAGCACCTCTGGAGACGGCACAGAGCCCGCCTCGCTGCGCCCGCTCACGGCGCGGACCGTGGCAGGGCAGGCGGGCTGGCAGCCAGGCGTAGCTCGCCTCCTTGCCTCTGAACCGCCGGCCTCCCGCGTCCCTGATACGGGCCCGCCCGATCCTCGTGCGCCTGCCTTTTCGCCTCAGAACACAGAGGTCCTCCTCGTGCGCGGACGGCGGCTTACGACGTTCTACCTCGACGGGCTCCCTGTGCGCAGCATCCCCACGCTATCGCAGGCGCACCTCGACGGTGTGCGGGTCTACACAGATGTCGCCCCAGCACGCTATGGCGGGGCGACGGCGGGGCTGCTGGAGACGACTACGCCCACGCTGGTCACCGCTCCCTTTGCGGTCGGCGAAGCGTTCACGTCGCACGGCCTCGACGCCTACGGCCACACGCTAGCCGCTCTCTCGGCAGGGAGTCCGCTGCTCCGCGACCGGGACGGGCAGCCACGCCTCGCCCTGACGCTGGCCGCCGAACTGCGCCGCTTTGACGACGGCGATCCACGTGCTGGCTCGTTCGTCCGACTCACCGACGCGGCGCAGCAGCGGCTCAACGGGGCCGTGCAGCACAATTTCGATCCGACAGGCCAACCTGTCTACTTCCCCGACGGCCTCGCTGGCCAGAACGCCGACATGGTGGCAGCCCAACTCGGTACCGTGAGTGGGAGGCCCTTGCAAGCGTGGCGAACCGTCACGGGCGACGACGCCGAACGCGTCGACGCCAACCCGTTCGGCACTGCCGAGGCGCTGTGGCTCAGCGGCGGCCTCCACGCCCGCCCGACGCCGATGACCACGATCCGGCTCCGCGGCCAACTCACCCGCGACGAATGCCGCTCCGCGGACTACCTCAGCACACTCTACAATGGGGCCAGTATCCAGCAGCAGGACACGGACACGTGGCGGCTCCACGCCAGCCTCGACCAGCAGGTCGGCGACCGGTTCCGGCTCCACGCCGCGTTCGCCACCGAGCGCTTTGCCGCGACTACCTACGACCCCCGCTTCGGCGACGACATCCGCGAGGCGCTTGCCTATGGCGATATCGACGATCCGCGCAATGCCGTCGGCGCCCGGTATGTCTCCCTGATTGCCGACCCGTACGTCCAGCGCTTCAGCGACGGGGCGATCTCGCCGGGGCGCACCGGCTTCGGATCTGGGCGCGACTTCCTCGGGCCGGGCGCGACGACACGGACCTACGAGCATGCCGAAGCGCAGCAGCAGACGTTCCGGCTGGCAGGCACGCTCAACCTGGACCGTCACCGCGTGGAAATCGGCGCGGAGGGCGTGTGGGCGACACTGCGAGGCTATCGGTGGAACAGCGCCACCCAGCTCGCGCGCTTCTTCGACGACGGCAATGTGGAGCGCGGCTCGGAGAACGCCATCACAGCCTACGAGGAGATCGACTACGATCTGGCGGGTGTCCTCTTCGCAAACACGTATTTCGGCTATGACTTCCTCGGGCTCAACGAGGTGGACGCGCAGGACCTCGACGCGCTCTTTGCGGGCACGGACCCCACCTATGCCATAGCGCCGCTCCAGCCGAGCCGGTTTGGCCTCTACGCCGAAGACGAGACGACGCTTGGGCCGTTGCACCTCCGCGTCGGCGTGCGCTTCGACGCGTTCGACGCCAACGTCCACCAGCTCGTCGACCGGTTTGCGCTCGAACCGATCATCCGCGCCGTATCACTCAGCGACGGTGACGTGTTCAGCGAGAACGGCAACCTTCAAGTCCGTGCCCCCGACGCGATTCCCGGCAACATCGGCACCGACTTCGCCGTGTACACGGACAACACCGGTACCGTCGTTGGCTACCGCGACCTCGGCGGCACGTTCTACGACGTCCAAGGCACACGCGTCAACGACCCCGAGGACCTCCTCTTTGGCCTGGGTGGCAGCATGGTGCGCGATACGCGCGCGAATCCAGCGAGCGTGCTCACCGAGACGGAGGTGACGACGGCGGTCTCTCCTCGCATCGAAGCCCGGCTGACGGTCGCCCGCGACGTGGGGGCCCGTGCGTTCTACGCCCGCTATGCCGAGGCACCCGACCCGGTGCTACAGGGCACGGCCGTTGAGATCCGTCAACTCCTCGCTAGCGACACATCACCGAGCGCGTTCGGTCGTCTTGACCCGCTCCGCTCCGAAGCGTTCGGTCTGGGTGCCACCGTCAAGGGCTACCTCGGCACCGCAGCGGTGCGCGCCGACCTGACGCTGTTCCACCGGCGCTATGCCGACCTCCCTGTGGTCCGCTCTATCGAGACCGCATTCCCGAGCGAATACATCACGCTCTTGAGCGAAGGAGAAACCTCCGTGACCGGGCTGGAGGCGGTGCTATCGGTCGCACATGGCGGCTTCCGGGGTGCCGTCCACTATACCTACCAGGCTGTTGAGGACATCGACGCGACCACCCTCACTATTCTCGCCACGCGCGGGGTCCTCTTCCCCGAGGCGCTGGGCGCTTTCGGCGCGTTTCAGGTCGAGGATCGTCCCCACAATCTGCACCTGCTGAGCGAATACCGGAGCACCCCCGGCGAGACCGTGCTCGGGCAGCGCTGGCTCGGCGGTCTCCGTGTAGCATTTGCCACACGCGTGTTGAGTGGTGCTGAATACCTTCGCCCGCTCACGGATGGCGCCGACATCGACGAGGCACTTCAGCGCACCCCGATCCTCATCAATGCTGACCTGTGGCTGGAGAAGGCGTTCCGCGTAGGGCGCGTCGAGGCGTCTGCCTACCTCTGGATCGAAAACGTGCTCGGTCGCGCCAATGTGCTGGAGGTCTACACCACCACAGGCGAGCCGGACGATGACGGCTTCCTGGCCAGCCCCGACGGGCAGGAGACGTTGAATCGACTAGCGACGGACCTGGAGCGGGACGCGCTCTCAGCGCACTACCTGGCCGCTATTCAGACACCTTACCACTACGGGCGCCCGCGTCAGGTGCGCCTCGGGTTGCGTCTCGGGTTCTGAGTTCACCGTACCGACAGGGCATAAAAAGAAGGGCTAGCGATCCGCATCGCGCCGCTACGACCCTCTACCGCTGCTGCCTTCCGGCCCTGACGGAGTTCAAGGGGAGCTGGCCGTACGGGACTAGCCCTTCTTTGCGCCGGAAGACCGCATATCGGCGTCCGGCAAAGGACCCCTAATATACGGCGCGCCTTTCCAGGTTCGGCCCTCCGCTACAAATTCAACCAGATCGTATGCGCACGCCCCTCGTCACCGTCCTAGCCATGTCGTTCCTGGTTGCGGTGCTGCCCGCACAGGGTGTCTCGGCCCAAGAGGCCGGTGCTTCGTCTCTGCCCCAAGGCGTCCTGTTCGACGATTTCGTCTACGCTACCGCCGCATTCGACCGCGCGCGCCCGGACACCCTGCAGGGGTCTGTGTTTGGACCGGCACGATGGAGGGTCGCCGACAGCGTCGAGGTCGAGCGCCGAGCCTGGTACCGCTGGTTGTGGTCGGAGCACCTGGCGCACTACGGAGCCGTGTGGGACGGGCGCGACCATCCGCATCCTGGCGTCTCGCTCAGACCCGCTGCGGATGCGCCGGAAGGCGTCCTCGTCTTTCGCACCGAAGCCGACGCGGAGGTGGGGCCGCGTGGGGCCTGCGTGCCCAGCGAGCCGCTCGGTTGCGATGCCGACGCGGCGCACAAGGCGCAGCAGATCGCCTCGGGGTTCGCGTTCCGGCGCGGTGTCTGGGCCGCCCGGCTGGCCTTCGACACGCTGCCCAAACGCCGCCCCGGAGGCCGCGACGAGGACCCCGTCCTCCGGGTCATCCAGGCGTTCTGGACGGTGTCGCCTCACTCGGTCCGAGTGGGCGATGAGCGCGTCTGGGCCGAGATGGACCACGAGTACAACAACTGGTTTCACTGGGCAAGCGCTGATCGCCAGGGCCGCAGCCGCGTGTTCAACGCGACCGGGTTCTACGAGCAGTCGAGCCAGGGCAACAGCCGGCGGTGGCCGCTGCGTGGGCTGGGGCGCGGAGCCCCCTTCACGTGTGCCTATGCGCAGGGAGGCAACCTGCAGGTCCT
>JBCDFF010000123.1:0-10420 GCA_039178415.1 Bacteroidota bacterium | reverse complement strand
GTCGAGCGCGATCACGCGCTTTCGAATCGGCTTCCACGACCCCCTCGCCGAGCCGTTCTTCGACTTCATGCTCGCGCCTACCGCCGACCTCGATGCCGCGCTTGTGGCGCTGGAGCGCTACCTGGCGAGCGTCTCGCCGCCCGTGCTCGCGTTCCGCGACGCCTGACGCCGCACCCGTATGCTTGCTCCTCTCGACTACGTAGTGCTGGTGGGCTACCTGCTGGGCGTTGCCGCCCTCGGCGTGGCGGTGCGCGGACGGCAAGACTCCGCCACCGATTACTTCCTCGGAGGGCGAGACCTCCCGTGGTGGGCCGTGTGCTTCTCGGTCATCGCCACCGAGACGAGTACGCTCACGGTGATCGGCATCCCGGCCGTGGCCTATGGCGGCACGCTCACGTTCATGCAACTCACCCTCGGCTTCCTCCTCGGGCGGATCGTCGTGAGTGTGCTGCTGCTCCCGCGCTACTTCGACGGGGGACTTGTGACGGCCTACGCGCTCCTCGGTCGACGCTTTGGACGCACCATGCAGCGGACCGCTTCGGTAACCTTCATGGGCACCAGGCTGCTCGCCGACGGGGTGCGCTTGTTTGCGACGGCCATCCCGCTCAAAGTGGTCGCGGATGCCGCGGGCTTCTCGCTGAGCTACGCCGCCATCATCGCCGCAATCGGCGTCGTGACGATCGCGTACACGTTCGTCGGCGGGCTGCGTGCCGTCGTGTGGGTCGATGTGGTCCAGATGATGCTCTACATCGGGGGCGCGCTGCTGGCCATCGGGCTGCTCGCGCATGGGATGCCCGAGGGAGCCTGGCAGGCCGCCGTGACGGCCGGCAAGACGCAGGGGCTCGACCTCTCGTTTGTGCACCAAAACGCCCCGCTCAGTGCGCTCCTCACCTCCCCGTATGCGTTGCCCGTGGCGGTCCTCGGCGGAGCCGTGTTTACGATGGCCTCGCACGGGGCGGATCACCTGATCGTCCAGCGGCTGCTCGCGTGCCGGACGCTCGCCGACGGTCGCCGGGCTCTGATTGGCAGCGGGGTGGGGGTGGTCGTCCAGTTTGCGCTCTTTCTCTGCGTGGGCTTGCTCCTGTGGATGCACTACGAGGGCGCTGCGCTGACCGCGTTGGGCTTGAGCCGGGGCGACGAAGTCTTCCCCAAGTTCATCGTGGAAGAAATGCCCGTAGGCATTGCGGGGCTCCTGCTGGCTGGCATCGTGGCCGCCGCGATGAGCACGCTCTCGTCGAGCCTCAACGCGCTGGCGTCGGCGACGGTCTTCGACGTGCTCGGCCGCAAGCCCGACGATCCGCGTACGGTCCGACTCAGCCGCTTTGCGACGCTTGCCTGGGGGGTGATATTCATCGGGTTCGCTACGCTGTTCGAGAGCCGGGACAACCCCGTGGTGGAATTGGGACTCGGCATCGCGTCCTTTACCTACGGTGGCTTGCTCGGTGCCTTTCTCCTGGCGCTGGTGAGCCGGAGCGCCCGGCAGCGCGACGCGCTCGTCGCGTTTCTCGTCACGGTCGCCACGATGACGTGGATCATCTTCGCGGTGTGGTACAGCCCAGAAGCAGGCTGGCTGATCGAGTTCCGCCCCTCGCCTGAGGAGCGGTCCGCCTTGGGCGTGCGCGGGATCGCATGGCCGCTCTACACGGTCCTGGGCGCGAGCCTGTGCGTGGCGATCGGATCGATGCTTGGGCGGCTCCGTAGGCAAGCAACGCTGTGACGTTGGATCGCGTAAACTTGTCGGCGCGGCACGCGTCGCGTCGCTCAGCACCCGTTCGCGGGGCGCTCGCCCAAGACCCCCTGCACTTATGAGCTTTCTCGAACGCATCGGCCTGGCATCGCGGCCAGCGGCCAGCCGCATGCGGCGCGCTGGGGCCAAGCTCGAACCGACCCGCCCCCGACCGCTCGGCGGAGCGTCCCCACGCGTGCGCCAAGGGCTCTGGGTACGTGTGTGTCTCTTTCTCGGCCTCGTCGCACTGGCCGTCTTGGCGCATCCCCAGAGCGCCTCGTTCAGCGTGACGGTCAACGTAGGCGACGCGTGGCAGGGCCGCGACGTAGTGGCTCCGTTCACGTTCCCCATCCGGCTGAGCTCCGAGGAACTCCAAGCCCGGCAGGACTCGCTGCGTTTCGCCGTGCCCCCCATCTTCAGCGACGTGGCAGATGCGGAGGACCGGATGAATGCAACGGCCGACACGCTCCGCGAACGCTTTGCGTCCATCTTCGAGGCCTACGGGGACTGGCAGCGGGCCATTGATCGCGGCTCCGCCGACGAGGTCGATGCGGACTCCACGCGGTATCTGACGCTGCGACGAAGCATCGGCGTCCCCATCGAGCCTGAGCTGTGGACGCTGTTCGCGGACGAATATGCGGCGCGCACGCCGGGGCTCTCCTCGACGACGCGTACGCCTCAACGTGGACCACGTACCGACGAGGTTTTGCTGCGCTACGCCCAGGTGTTCGCGATCGACCTTCTCCCCACCGGCGTCCTCGACGTGCCGAAAGATTCGGTCGTTGCTGCTGAGATCATTGCCCGCGACGACGGCTCGTTTCGCGAGCGACGCTTCCTCGTGGATCAGGTGCGAGGCGTCGACGAGGCCGAATCGTACGCGCGGAACGCGTTCTTGCAGTTCTTCGCGCAAGACCAGCGGTTGGTCGATCTCGGCACGAGCCTCTTCTCGGTCGTGCTCGTCCCCAACCTCCAGTTCCAGGCACAGGCGACCGAGGCGGCCTACGCCGAGGCGGAGGGCGACATCTCAGGGCTGCGGGGCCAGGTGAGCAAAGGGGTGGTCATCGTTCGGCGCGGGGACGCCATTACGCCCGAGATCAAGGCCCAGCTCGAGTCCCTCGGCATTGAGAGCGCCGAGCGGGCGGGCGACACGAGCTGGTGGCGCATCCTCATCGGGCGCGCGCTTCTCTGTGCGGCGGCGCTGGTCATCTTCTTCGTCTACCTGTACCTGCTGCGGCGCCACCTCTACATGGAGACGCGCTTTGTCGTCCTCATCTCCTTGCTCTTCGCGCTTGCCCTGCTAGCGTTTGCCTTGGTGGTGCGGCTGCCCAGCGATCTCGCGCTGTCGATCCCCGTGGCGATCGTCCCGATTCTGCTCACGGTCATCTTTGACTCGCGGGTGGGCCTCCTGGGGACCGTGACGCTCGCGATGCTGGGGGGGCTGATCTTCGGCTACGAGTTCGCCTTTGCCTTCGCCACCGTCTTCGCGGGCACCTTCGCAGTCTTCTCTGTGCGCGACGTGAAGAACCGGAGTCAGATTTTCATCACGGCGGCGCTGGTCTTCGTCGCTTACCTCGTGGTTGTGGGCGGGACCACCTTGCTCCGCGCGGACCCCTTCGACCGCCTCTGGGACGAACTGCTTTTGATCAGCATCAATGCCCTGCTGCTGCTCTTCACCTACCCGCTCCTCTGGGTGTTCGAGCGGACGTTCAACGTGACCACGGATCTCACGCTTCTCGAACTCTCGGACACCAACCGGAAGCTCCTCAAGGAGCTGTCGCTGCGAGCGCCGGGCACGTTCAACCACTCGCTGCAGGTCGCCAACCTCGCCGAGGCCGCCGCCGACGCCGTCGGAGCCAACGCGCTCCGCGCGCGTGTGGGCGCGCTCTACCACGACATCGGCAAGATGCTGCGGCCCGAGTACTACATCGAGAACCAGCAGCCTGGCGAGAACCCGCACGACTCGCTTACGCCCTACATGAGCGCGCTCATCATCGCGAGCCACGTAAAAGACGGAGCCGAACTGGCCCGTGATCGCGAATACGGGGCCCTCCCGGACACGGTGCGCGACTTCATCCCGACCCACCATGGGACGACGATGATGGAGTACTTCTACAACCGCGCCCTAGAGCAGCGCGACGAGGGCGACCCGGAGGTGGAGAAGGCCGATTTCCGCTACCCCGGTCCTCGGCCGCAGACCACGGAGCAGGGCATCGTCATGCTTGCCGACTCCGTCGAAGCGGCGAGTCGGAGTCTGAAGAAACCCACACCCAAGCGCCTGGAGTCGCTCATCGATGGCATCATGCGCGCCCGCACCGAAGACGGTCAGCTTGCTGACACAGAACTGACGTTTGCCGACCTCACCAAGATCAAGGAGACGTTCCTCTCGATCCTCTCGGGCGTCTACCACTTCCGGGTGAAATATCCGGATCAACGGGACGACGAGGGGCCGGACGAGGGCGCGGTGACCCAGCCGGGGCGCACGGACGGACCGTCCGGAGATGGGGCTACGGTGTCGCCACCGCCGCCCCGGCGTGACCCGACGCCGACGCAGCCCTTGCCGCCAGCCTCGGAGGAGCGGCCAGCGCCCGAATCCCCCCTTTCGTGACGTCGAGCGCTCGACGTCGCGCTTGGTGCTCAGCGGCTGAAGCCGTCACGGATAGCGTCGAGCGCTCCGCGTTCCGCAAGCGGGGCGTACTCAGCATGCGGGAGATCGCCAGCCAGGCTACGAAAGCGTCGGCGCACGCCAGCCGTGTAGAGCAGGAAGTCGATCTGTGCGATCAGCGGGGCCAGCGTGTCGCGGGGAGCCTCGGTGGGGAGGGTGAGGATTTGTCCCGTGAACCCCGCGTGGTAGCGGAGCGCGTCTCGGATCGGGGCGAACGCATCGGAGTGCCGCGCGGCCAGACCCACGGTGGCTGTCGGAGACAGCCGAGCGACCGCATCGAGCACGGAGCGGGGCGGGTAGAGCAGGACGCTGGCCAGGTGCGCGCGGGGGGCGTGGCTCTGTACCTCGGCGAACCGTTTGTGGACGGTCACGATGAGGTCGGCGTCTGCGTGCGCGTCGAGGGCCGCGAGCGTCACGGCCTCGACGGGCTCCTGCAGGACGGCTTCGAGGTGCCGAGCGCCTACCTCGGCCTCTTCGAGAAAGCTGCCGACAAAGAGCACCTTGCGCCGCTGGGCCACAGGCTCACGGTAGGCGAGCTGCTCCTGGATCACGAGGTCGATCTCGTCGTCGGACAGGCCGAGGCCGACGAGTGCATGCAGCGCTTCCTCCACGATCGCTGCGCCGCGCTCCCGCCGCTCCGACGGGGTCAGCGGTGCTCGCTCGGCCACCCAGTAGCCGCTGCCGGGCTTGGCTTCCACCAGCCCGTCAGCTTCGAGCGCCTGGTACGCTTTCCGCACCGTGTGAAACGACAGCCCCAGTTGGTCGCCCAGGGCGCGCGTCGAGGGAAGCAACTCGCCCGCGCGGTAGCGCCCGGCCCCGATGAGATAGCGCAGCTGCTGCACCAACTGCTCGCTGACCGGCAGTGCCGAACCACGATCGATGTCGATCATAGTCCGTTGGTCCTCGCATAGCTGAGGAGCGTGTCGCACATCAGCCGCGCAGCGAGTGGCATGGCGGTCTCGTCGAGGTCGAAGAGGGCGTGGTGGAGCGGGTAGCGCGTTTCCGGGCTGCACGACGAGCCGATGCGCACCATCGCGCCGGGGAGCGTCTCGAGGTAGAACGAGAAGTCTTCGCCGCCCATGCTCGGGAGCCGGAGGTCACGCACGGATTCTTGGCCATACCGAGCCGTTGCCGCCTTCCTCACGGTGTCAATGCAGGCGGCGTTGTTGACGACAGGAGGGAGGGTATCGCCAAACTCGACGTCGACATCGGCACCGTAGAGTGCGCCAAGCGCACCAGCCACGCGGCGGAGCTTCTCAAGCAACATGCGGTGGGTGCCTTTGCTCGCCGTGCGGAGGGTGCCTCCAAACATCACCTCCGGCGGGATAACGTTGTAAGCGTCGCCTCCTTCGAAGCGGCACGCCGTCAGAATGGACGTCTTGCGGGCGTCGGTAACTCGGCCCGCAAGTTGGTAGTATTGCTGCAGGATCTGCGTGGCGAGCCAGATTGTGTCGACCGTTTCGTGCGGGCGCGCCGAATGCCCCGCCAGTCCGCTTTTTACGCGCACCTCGAACATGGTGGCGGCGGCCGTGAGCGGGCCAACACGCAGGCCAAATTTCCCCGCGGACAGGGCCGGGTCGACATGCAGGGCGAACACAGCCGATAGACCGTCCAGTACGCCCTCTTCAATCATGACCGGTGCGCCGGACGGGGCAGACTCCTCGTTCGGTTGGAAAAACACCCGTACGCCGCCGTGCAGGTCGTCCCGGTGCTCGCGCAGCAGCAGCGCCACCCCGCACGCGATTGCGGTGTGCGCGTCGTGTCCACACAGGTGCGCACGTCCAGGAATGGTTGAGGCATACGGGACATCCTTGGCGTCCTGAATCGGGAGCGCGTCCATGTCGGCGCGGTAGCCGAGCATCGGCCCAGGGTGCGCGCCGTGGATCTCAACAAAGAAGCCCGTTTTGGCTATCGGATGGGTGACCGCAAATCCGTGCGCTTCGAGCCACGCCCGCACGTGCTGGGACGTGTGATCCAAGGCGAAGCCAATTTCAGGATGCTGGTGCAGATGCCGCCGGAGCGGCTGCAGCAGCTCAAACAGGGCACGGTCAGTCAGGGGCGCAGGCAGTCCGTTGGTGCGCGCGTCAGCGTGGGAGGTGACGGGAATCACAGCGAGGTAGGCAGTCTACTTGAGGCGCTCAGGGTTGGAGCAGAGGTGGTCGGGCAGCCCGCTTTCAGGTCGCACGACGCGTACCTCGAAGCGGAAGGCTGTCAGTACCCTCTGACTAAACCATATCCGCCCGCAATTCGTTCGCCAGATTTGCCACAATCGCCGCGAGCCGCTCCAGTTCGCTGCCGGTCGCTTCGTCGTGCGCCACCCGTTGGCGCTCGTAGGACGCGCCGCGTTGCAGGATGCGTCGTACCGCCTGGAGCTCCACGTAGCAGCCAAGCTCGTGGGCGTAGCTCTCTAGGTCGGCGATGAGCGCGGGGATGGCCTCTCGGAGCGGACGCTGGTCCCCCGTGTTGCTCGTGATGATGACCGCGTCGAGGCCGTTGCGGCAGGCCCGCCACTTGTTCTCACGGACGATCCAGGGGCGAAGGATCGTCATGGGGTGGCCCTTGTCGTAGCACTCCGACAGCCACACGACGAGGCTCTGCACGAGCGCGACCAGCGCCATCGTCTCCGTGAGGGTGCTGGGCGCGTCGCAGATGCGGATTTCGAGTGTCCCAAAGCCCGGATGCGGGCGGATGTCCCACCAGATCTCGCGCACGGTGTGGATGGCACCGGCCCGGATCAGCGTGTTCATGAATTGCTGGAACTCGCTGTAATTCGACAGGCGATACGGGAGCCCAGCGGTGGGCATCCCCTCGAAAATCTTGGAGCGGGTGGAGGCGAGACCGGTGTCCTCGTGGTCCGCGAACGGCGAGGAGGCCGAGAGGGCGAGCAGGTGGGGGAGGTAGGTCGTCAAGCCGTTCATCACGGCAATGGCTTTCTCGCCGCTGCCAACGCCGACGTGGACGTGGAGGCCGTAGATGAGCAGCCGCCGCGCAGGCCATTGGATGCGCTGGACAAGCTGCTCGTAGCGCTCGTTGGGAAAGATGTCCTGCTCGCGCCACTGCGCGAACGGGTGCATCGCGGCAGAAGCGAAGGTAAACCCGAGGTCGTCGCCAATCTCATAGAGCGTGTGGAGCGTCTCGGCGAGATCCGCGCGGGCGTCGGCCACGGTGTCGCAGATGCCGGTAATGATCTCCACGGTGGACTGGGTCAGCTCCTGCTTGATCTTGGGATGATCGCCGACGCGGTCGAGAATCTGCGTGGAGCCCGATGTCAGATTGAAGGTGGTCGGATCAACGATCTGAATCTCTAGCTCGACGCCGAGAGTCGGTCGCGGGGAGCTGTTGAACGGGATTTCCGTGATCGCTTCGAGGGCAGGGTAGGCCATGGGTGGTACAGGTAGGGGCGGGTACACGTGCTAAAAAGTAGGCACGCGGCATCCGGGGCGAAAGCTCAGAACGAAGAGCGGGCGACGCGAACATAAAAACGCCCGGACGACGTGCAGCCATCCGGGCGAAAAGAACCGAAACGGGCGTGCCGCTAGTGCTCCTTCATCACAATTCTGGCGGGTTGGGCGTCACAGCAGGTGTTACGTGTTGCGTATTCCGTATCGGATCGAGGCCAATACGCAACACGCAATACACAACACATTCGAGCAGACCCGTCAGACACCTTTTGAAGGAGCACTAGTCGTTGAACAGATCGTCATAGCGTGCTAGCATCTGCTGCGCCTCTGCGTGGAGGGCGGGCAACTCCGCAGGCGACGAGGCCAACGTGGGTAGCAGCGCAGCGAGGCGGTCGGCACGATCGGTCTGTTGCGCGAGCGTCCAGTAGGCATCGGCGCGGTGCAGCGCGGCCTCGAAGCGCGTGGGGTCGGCCTGTACTGCAGGATCGTCGAGCAGAGGCAGCGCAAAGAGCGCGCGCGCGTCACACTCGCGGCCGGGGTCGAACGCGGAGTCGGCTGTCGTGTCGATGAGCGTGTCGAAGGAAAGCGTGGCGGCGTCCGTGGCCTCCGCGTCTTCACGGGTGGCGGCGGACATCGACTCCCAAGCGTCCTCCATGACCGAGAGCAGGTCGGCGAAGTCCTCCCACGCTTCTGCGTCCGCGTCCGGGCCGTAGCAGTGCGTCAGCAGCGTGGTGCGCTGCGCATCGCGCCCGGCGCGGTCGAGACTGAAGAACGCCCACAGCAGCCGCGCCGTCTCCAACAGCGTGACCACGGTGTCGTCGGCGTCCTCCGGGGCAGCGGCGAGGTCGTAGGCCTCGTGCTGTGCAAACCCGTAGCGTTCCAGAAGCGGCTGGGTGAACGCAACGAGAGCGGCGAACTGCACGCCGGTTGCTCCAGATACGAGTGCATCAATGCGGTCGGAGCCAGCGCTTGAGGGGGCCGTCGGCCCAGCATTCAGCGTCGCTTCGTCGTAGAATTCCGCCGTACCGAACACGGCACCGTCGCCGGCGTGACCCGCCAGGTCGGAGAGGCCGTCGCCGTGGAGCGCGTCGAACTCGGCGTCAAACTCGGCGTCGAAGTCAGCACCTAGGTCGTCGGCGTGCCAGGAGTTCATGAGAGCGAAAGCAGTGGGAGAAAGGGTGCGGGCAGCGGCTCCCCGTGAGGAGCGTGCCGTCCAAGCCCACATGCTGCCAAACGTTCCAGGGAGCACGCCCGCGCGACATTCTTCGCACGGTATCCGACGGGCGTGCTCCCTGCGTTTCGTTCCTGGGACGGCTTCCTAGCTCTCCGCAACAGGCTCCAAGACTACGTCGCTGGGAGCGATGCCCTCGGGGGCAAACTCGTCCCACACCGCTTCGATGGCGGCCAGGAGCCGGTCGAGGTCGGCTTTGGTGTGCGCAGCCATGAGGCTGATGCGGAAGCGCTGTTGGCTCACCTTCACCGCTGGATACTCGATGTGGTTGAGGAACAGGCCGCGCTCGTGGAAGGCACGCGCCGCCCCTCGGAGGTCCATACCGACGGGCACCGGCAGCGGGATGATGCTGGTCTGGCCATGCGCGTCGAACCCTAGGGCTCGGAGCCCGCGGGCGAGGTAGGCCACGTTGTCCATCAGCTGCGTGTGCAACTCGGGCTCCCGTTCTAGGAGGTCGAGGCCCGCGAGCACGGCCGCAATGGTGGTGGGCGGGAGCGACGCCGAGAAGACATAGGCGCGCGAGGCGAGCCGGAGATAGTCCGCGATGGGCTTTGTGGTGGCCGCGAAGCCGCCGGAGACGCCGAAGGCCTTCGAGAAGGTGCCGACGATGACGTCCACGCGTCCTTCCACGCCGAAGCGGGTGGCCGTGCCGCGACCGCCAGGCGCGGCGATGCCCGTGCCGTGCGCGTCGTCGAGAATGCTGATGGCGCCGTGGCGCTCGCACGTCTCGACAATCTCCACGAGCGGGGCAAAGTCGCCGTCCATGGAGTAGACGCCCTCGATGCCCACGTAGCGGTCGCCGGGCTGGTCCTGCATGGCCGTCAGGAGCGCGTCCAACTCGTCGAGGTCGTTGTGGGGAAACGACGTCATCGACGTGCCGCCGAGCCGGACGCCGTCGATGAACGAGGCATGGCTGAGGGCATCGTAGATGATGTGGTCCTGCGGCGTTGGCAGCGCGCTCATCACGCCCACGTTGGCGCTGTAGCCGCTACCGTAGAGCACACAGTCCTCGCAGCCTTCGAAGTCGGCGAGGCGCGCCTCCGCGTCGCGGTGCAGCGTCGAGTAGCCGTTGAGCAACGGAGGGCCACCCACGCCTACCCCGTAGGCGTCGATGACATCACGCACGCGTTCGCGTACGTAGGGGTGGTTGGTGAGGCCAAGGTAGCTGTTCGAGCCGAACATGAGCATCGGCTGCGTGGCACCGGAGCGGTCAGCGACGAGGACCTCGCGGTCGATGGGCGAGCAGACGACGCGGGAGCCGACGCCGCCCATGCTTGCTTCTTTGACGCCGGTGAGCCAGGTGGAAAAGAGCGCAGCGCGCTCGTGGAGGGGAAGACGACGGCCGCGCACGAGCACGTCGCGGACGGTCTGCGACTTCCCCCCGGTAGAAACCGGGGCAG
>JBCDFF010000122.1:0-10427 GCA_039178415.1 Bacteroidota bacterium | reverse complement strand
ACGGAAATGGCCGACTCGAAGAAGCTCGCCATCGCGCTCGACGCGACGCGCTCGGCGGGCATCGACCTGCTGCCGCCGGACGTGAACACCTCGCGCGACTATTTCACCGTCGAGACGGTTAACGGCAAACACTGCATCCGCTTCGGCCTGGGCGCGATCAAGGGCGTTGGGCACGGCGCGGTCGAAGCCATCGAAGCCGGGCGGGAGAAAGAAGGCGGGCGCTTCTCGTCGATCTTCACGCTGTGCAAGTCGCTCGACCTACGGGCCGTTGGTAAACGCACCGTGGAGGCCCTCGCGGCGGCGGGGGCACTCGACAGCCTCGAAGGCCACCGCGCGCAGCTCGTGCAGGCCGTCGACCTCGCGTGGCAGTACGCGCAGAAGGCGCAGGCCAACGAGGCCGCCGGGCAGAACTCGCTCTTCGGCGAGGCGGGCATCGGCGGGGCTGACTTCGAGCCCGCGCTGCCGATGGTGGAGCCGTGGGGGCGCGGCCAGAAGCTGCGCGAGGAGCGCGACCTGATCGGGTTCTACGTCTCCGGCCACCCGCTCGACGACTACGCTGCCGAGGCACGCACCTTCTCGTCGGTCAACCTCAGCGACACCGAGCACGTGCAGGAGGGCAGCGACGCCGCCGTCTGCGGAATCGTCACCGAGGTCACGCGGCGCACGACGAAGTCAGGCCGTCCGATGGCGTTCCTCTCCGTCGAAGACACGGAGGGCGCGTGCGAGGTGGTGCTCTTCTCCAACACGTTCGAGAAGCACCAGCACCTGCTGAAGGTGGACGAGGTACTGCTCATCCGCGGCAAGGCCGAGAACCGTGGCGGGCTGAAGCTGATCGCGCGCGACCTGCTCCCGATGTGGCGCGTCCGCGACGAGCTCGTCAAGGCCATCACGATCCGGCTCGATGCGGAGGCGACCGACGCCGAAGAGTTGGAGGCCTTCGCGCACCTGTGCGAGCAGAACCGCGGCGAGAAGAAGCTCTACTTCGAGGTAGCGCATCCCGCGGTCCCCCGCCCTGTCCGCCTGCGCAGCCGCACCGCCGTGATCGACCCTACGCCGGAGGTCATGCGCGGCATGCAGCGCCTCGCCGGGCGCGACGGCGTCGTGCTGGAGACGGCGTCGTGATGCGAGAACGGACGTAGGCAAGCGTACCTTCTCGGCGTACTGCCACCTCGCCTGCCCATGTCCTCGTCTTTCGCCATGCCGTCTCGCTGGCTGCTGCGCCTCGCCGTGGTAGTGCTACCGCTGGCGACGCTGCTGCCGGTCGGCACGCTCGTGATGGACTGGCTGGAGGCGTCGCGCCTGGTTGGCGCTCCGCTGGAGGCGGCCCCGCCGCGCGGCTTCGACTGGGCGCGCTGGTCGGACCGCGACGGTGACATCGTGGCTGCCTACGTGGACCCGAGGGGCACCGCCTATGCGGCCGGGCTCCGCCCCGGCGACGTGCTCTTCACGCTCGACGGGATGCAATTCTTCAACGCCGATGACGTCGAGCGGGCCGTGGCGGGTCTTCCCCCCGGTGCCACGGTGGCGTATAGCGTCACGCGGAGCGGCGTACCGGTGCGGTTGGAGGTGGCCATCACGCGCTACCCGACGTTTCTCTACCCGCTCTCGGAAGCGCTCTGGCAGGTGTCGCTGTGGGGCTTCGCCATCGCTGCATTCTTGACGGTGCTCGCGCTCGGCATCGTCGCCCCGCTGACCGTGCGCTCGCGCCGGACGTGGGGGGCTGTCGCGCTCCTCGTGGCCGCGACGGTGTGGGCCGTCGGGCATGGCTTACGCCTCGGGCTGCTCACGGTCGTGGGCCCGCCTTTGCAGGCAGGCTACACGCTCGTCTTCCGGACCATCACGGTCGTTTCGCTTGCGGGCTGGATCGCGTTCCCGGCGGTGCTGCTCTTCGTCGTGCTCGGCGCGGTGCGCGACCGGGTGGTGCGGCGGCTGCGCTGGCTCGTCTTCGCGCCAGGTGCCGTGCTGATGGTAGGCGTGCTCCTCGACGCGCTCGTGGGCGAGGTGGGTCCGGTGACGATGGAGGCGCTCGTCGCCCCGACGCTCTTCTACGTGTGCTGCTACGTGGCGGTCGCGACTGGCTTGTCGTTCCTCCACGCGCGGGCCGACGAGGGCGACGCGCTCCCGGCGGTGTCGCTCGGCTGGAGCCGCGTGGGCAGCCTCCTCGTTTTCTTCGTCGCGGCGGCGGGCGCGTTCTTTGCCCTGCGGGGCCTCCCCACCGCCGATGCCGTCACCGACCTCCGCGCCGGGTGGCTCGTCGTGGCCGTGCAGGTGCTCTCGCTGATGCCGGTGGGCCTCGTCACCGCCGCGACACTGCGCTACGGCAAGACGGACGTACTTCCGCGCGGCCTCACCGTGGCGGCGGGGCTGGGGCTGCTCTTCTTCGCGTTCGTGGGCGGCCTCGAAGGGCTGCGGCGGCTCTACGATGTGGCCCCTGTGCCCTCGCTCGTAGTAGGCCTCTGGCTGCTGGTGCTGCTGC
Source organism: Bacteroidota bacterium (assembly GCA_039178415.1). Classification (GTDB taxonomy): domain Bacteria; phylum Bacteroidota; class Rhodothermia; order Rhodothermales; family Rubricoccaceae; genus JBCBEX01. Next base: position 7,951 of record JBCDFF010000122.1, on the reverse strand, counting down.
TCGGCGTCGGGCTGCTGGGCCGGCTGTTCCGCGACCGGCTCGGCGCGGTGCTGCTCACCGAGCGCCAGCGGGCGCGGCGGCGGCTCGACCGCTTCAGCGAACGGGTCCGCCACTTGCTCGAACCCCAGCGCCTAGCCGACGAGACGGCCCTTGAGGTTGGCGAGGCGCTCGGCGTGTCGTCGCTCGCCGTCTTCCTGCGCGACGCGGAGGCCGAGGACCCCGACGCGAGCGACGACTGGCTCGAAGGCTCGTTCCAGCGCCACCCGCCCTACTTCGACCGCAGCCATCTCGACGTGCTGCTGCGCAGCCCCGGCGACCCGGCGTGCGTGTGGACACGCAACACCGAACTCAACGAGCGCCCGCTCCCCCCTGAAGCGGACGCAGAGCTGCGCCGTTTAGGCCTAGCCATCGCGGTGCCCGTCGTCGCCGACGCCTCGGACGTGGAGCCGCTGGGCATGCTCGTGCTCGGCACGAAGCGTGCGCGACGCACGGTCTACAGCCTCGACGATGTGGACCAGCTCAAGGTGCTCGCCGCGCAGCTTGCGCTGGCACTCGAACGCCTCCGGCTCGTGGCGCGGGAGAAGGCGCTCGTCCGGCAGCGCGCCGAGGCCCAGCTCACGGCGCTGCGGGCGCAGATCAACCCGCACTTCTTGTTCAACGCGCTCAACACCATCGCCGCGCTCATCGCCGAGCGGCCGGTCGATGCCGAGGCCAACGTGGAGCGGCTGGCGCGCATCTTCCGCTACGTGCTCACGACGAGCGGGCAGGCGTTCGTCCCGCTCCGCGACGAGGTGCGGCTGGTCGGCGAGTACTTCGCGCTGGAGCAGGCGCGCTTCGGGGACCGCCTCACGGTCAAGGTCGAGGTGCCGGACGCGCTGCTCGACCACCCCGTCCCGGCGTTCGCTGTGCAGACCCTCGCCGAGAACGCCGTCAAGCACGGCATCGAGAAGCAGCGGGGCGGCGGCAGCGTGACGCTCCGTGCCCGCCTGGACGCGGCCCCCGGCGCGCTCGCCGAGGGCGACGGCCAGGTGCGGGATGTCCTCGTGGTGACGGTCGCGGACACCGGCGTCGGCCTCGCCCTACCGCTCGATGCGGACGACCCGACAGCGTTCTACGGCGTGGGCCTAAGCAACGTCCGCGACCGCCTTCGCCAGCTCTACGACCGCGACGACCTGCTCCACGTCGACGGCGCGCCGGGCGTGGGTGCCACGGCTACGCTGCGCCTCCCCCTCTCCTCCACTCCTGCCCCGATCCCGACCCATGGCTGACGCCCCGACTCCCCTACGCACCCTCCTCGTGGACGACGAGCCGCTCGCCCGGCAGCGGCTCACCCGGCAGCTTGCCCCGTTCGTCGAGACGGGGCGGCTCGTGCTGGAGGGCGAGGCCGAGGACGGCGTGGATGCGCTCGACGCCGTGGCTGAAGCGCAAGACGCGGGCACGCCCGTCGACGTGCTCTTCCTCGACATCCAGATGCCCGGCCTCGACGGCTTTGCCGTGGTGGAGCGGCTCGCGCCGCCGCGCCCGCAGGTCGTGTTCGTGACGGCCCACGATGACCGCGCGGTGGAGGCCTTCCAAGCGAGCGCTGTGGACTACCTCCTGAAGCCCGTCGAGGCGGACCGGCTCGCCGAGACGGTCGCCCGCGTGGAGGCGCGCGCCGCCGACCGGAGCTCCGACGACGCCCGCACCGCCTACCTCGACCGTGTCGCCGACCTCCTCGAAACGCTCGAGGAGCGCGCCCACCCCACGGCCTCACCGCCTGCTGGGGACGACGCCGACTACCTGCGCCAGCTCTCGCTGCCGGGGCGCGACCGCTTCACCATTGTGCCTGTCCACCGGCTCGTCGCCGCGGAAGTTCAAGACGGGCTGACGAGCCTCTACATCCTCGACGAAGGCGAGGCCCCGTCGGTGACGCGCCACGTAGTCACGCACCCGCTCGACGCGCTCGAGGCGCGGCTCGACCCGACGCACTACATGCGCATCCACCGCTCGGCGCTCGTCAACCTCGACCACATCCGCGAGATGGTGTCGTGGTTTAGCGGGCGTTACAAGCTGCTCCTCTCCGGCGGCCATGAGGTGCTCGCGAGCCGCAGCCGCTCTCGGGCGCTCCGCGACCGGCTGAGCTTGTAGCGCCTCGTTCGTCCCTGGCATGGTTTCAGCACGCCTCGCCACCTCGACATATCACCGCCTCTAAGTACCCGGGACCTATGCCCCGCGACCGCCACCCCGGTTCGTTTCTTCGCCGCCTCGCCGTAGCCACGGTGCTGCTCGTTGCGAACGGACCGGCGATGGCGACCGATCTGTCCGTCGCTGACGACCTGGTTATCGCGGAGACGGTGCGGGTGCGCGTGCTCGAACGCGAGCGGCCAAGCGAGGTGACGCTGCTGGGCGACCTCGGCCTGACGCTGCTCGACCGGGACGGGACCAACATCGTGGCGACGCTGGAGCCGGGCGCGCGCGTGATCCTGAAGTCGGAATATGGACGGGTGTATGCCTATCTGCCCCGCCGAGTCGTCTCGGTGCTGGGCATGCGCGTGGAGCCTGGCGTGGGCACCGTCGCCGTCACCGCTGGCCGCACCGCGCGGCGCTACGAGGGCACCCTCGCCATCGACGATGACCGGGGGCGTCTCCGGATCGTCAACACGGTCCCTTTGGAGGCCTATGTGGCGAGCGTCACCGCAGGCGAGTACCCGTTTCAGGAGATCGAGGGCGTGAAAGCGCAGGCCGTGCTCGCGCGTACCTACGCGCTGCGCTCGCGAGGCAAGCGGGGAGCCTACGACCTCGTAGACCACACCGCCGATCAGGTCTATCAGGGGGTCGACCGTGCCACGGAGACTACGCGCGCCGCCGCCGCCGCGACAGCAGGGCAGGTGCTCGTCTACAACGGCCGCTTCGCCGAAACCGTCTATTCGTCGTCCAACGGCGGCTACATCTCCGCCAACGAGACGGCCTGGATCGGCGCGCCCGTCCCCTACCTCCGAGCCCGCCCTGACCCCTACGACCGCAACTCGCCGCACGAGCGCTGGCAGACCACCAAGTCTGCAAGCGACGTGCACCGGGCACTCAGCCGGGCGGCCGGGTTCACGGTGAACGGCTTCGAGATCGCGGAGCGCAGTGCGGAGGGGCGTATCACCGAGGTGCGGCTCTCGGGGAGTCGCCGGGGCTCCCTGTCCGGCTCTGCCTTCCGCTCCGCCCTGTCGCGCGCGTTCGGTATGATGGCGGTGCGTAGCACCTTCTTCGAGGTCGAGCGCCGCGGCGGCTCGTACGTCTTCGTCGGCAAGGGCTTCGGACACGGCGTCGGCATGAGCCAGTACGGCGCACGCGGCCAGGCGCTTGCCGGGCGGCGCTACGAAGACATCCTGGCGTTCTACTTCCGGGGGACACGGCTCACCGAAGCCCAGCCCGATCTCGTGCCCGAGCGCCCACCGCTCGCCGCTGAGGGTACCGAGGCCGACGCCCTGCGTGAAGCCGTCGCCAGCGCGTCGGCTCCAGCCGTGGACACCGAAGCCCATGCCGACGCGGGCCCTCGCGGCTGGGCCGACGACCTCGACGCGCCCGCGCCGCCCGCCCAGGCGTTTCGTGACCGTCTCGACCGCCGGATCGCGTGGTAGTTGGACGTTCGAGCCGCTCCGTCCGACTCCTTCGACGCGGCACGAGGCAGCTAGGCGTGCGTGCTGCCCCCAGTCGGGGTCAGCCGGACCCGTCTCCTACGGGACGAACGCGAAGCGCTGCGCCTGGACCTGCCCGTCCGCAACGAGGCGGACGACGTAAGTGCCCGCGCCCACCCTAGCCCCAGACGCCGAACGCCCGTCCCAGACGAGGGCGTGCGTGCCCGCCGCGCGCGACTCGTCGGCCAAGACAGCGACGCGGCGGCCCAGTACGTCGAACACCTCCACGCGCACGTCCATCGTGGCCGGCAACGTGAGCGGTACGGTGAGCCGCTCCGCGCTGGGATTGGGATACGGTGCCGCCAGCGCGAGCGCGGCCTCCGCCGGCTGGTTCTCGTTGCTGACCGCGCTCCCGTCGATGAGCGTGACCACCGTGACCTCGTCCACCCACCAGCCGTCGCGGGTGATCAACCCATCCGAGGTAAGCCGGAAGGCAATCGTCACCGCTGGCTCCCCGGCGAAGGCGCTCAGGTCGATCTCCTCGCGCACCCAGTCCGCTTGTACGCCGTCGTACACAGGCGCATCCTCCGCCTGCACCCCGAGCCCTGAGCCCGGCTTGGTATAGCGCCCCGCGACGGGCACGAAGTCGTCGTCTCCCGTCGCCACGAGGACCTGGGCGGCATCGTACTGATCCTCGATTGTCCAACGCGTATCGAACGAGAGCACGACGGCCTCCGCGTCGGAGAGGTCTACGGGCGCGCGCAACTCGAGCACCGCCTCGGTGGCGTCTAGATAGTCCTGGCCGGGCGAGTCGGCGAACGCCGTCGGTCCGACGGAGCCAGGGCCGTCGAGCCCCCACTCGGCGGTGCCCGTTGTGGTCCAGGCTCGCAGATCCAACGCCGCATCGACGAGGAGGGGGTCTGCCGTGCCGATGGTCACCGGCGGCAGCGGATAGGCGCGCGTGATGCCTGCCACGTCCACCTCCACAACGAGCCCATCGCCTTGCCCGAGCGGGGCATCCGCCGCGATGTCTACGGCCAGCGCTACCTCGGTGCTTGCGTCCAGCGCGAGCGGGTCCACCATCACCTCGCTACCGCCCTCGAAGATCGAGGTCGTGCTCACCAGGCGCACCACCGTCGCGCCCAGCGGGTCGAGCCCCAGGTTGCGCAGGTCGACGTTCACGAGGGCGCGCTCCCCGGGATCGATGAAGCCGTTGACGCACGTCTCGCACACCTGGGGCACCTCGCTGATGCTACGGAACCGCACGTCGGGAAAGCCGCCTGCTGTGAACGCCAGCACCAGGTTCGCTTCCAGGTTTTCCTTGGCCCGTGCCTCGATACGGCCTGGGGGCGTCCAGAACCCGTCCTGGCTCCGGTCATTCACCTCGGGCGTAAACGCGAAGATGGCTGGCTTGGTAGCCTGCTCGCCGTACATCCAGTCGTCCGAGGAACCGTTGGCGACGTAGCCGAGCACTTGGTTCACCGTGCCTGCGCGATAGCCGTTGTCCAGCGTCATGGCCGCGGCGAAGTCGACGTAGCGCGCCGAGTCGGGCGTGTAGAGGTTCTGCTCGTAGCCCCAGGGGTAGATGAGCAGGTTGCCACGGCTGTGGTAGTTGAAGGCGGTCCGGAACTGGCGCTGCTCGATAAAGTCGCGGAGCGCCGCCGTCTCCGGCTCCGAAAAGGGAGCCGGGCCCCGGTAGGTTTCGCTGAATGTCTCCGGGCTCGACCCCTGATTGTCGCGGCCCCACTCAACGCCATAGTTGCGGTTCAGGTCGACGCCGACGTCGCCGCTCGGGAGCGGGCGGCGGTTCTTGCGCCACAGCCCGCCGCCAGAGGGGTTGGTCGCCTCGTTGTGGACGTAGCCGTCGGGGTTGAGCACCGGGACGAACACGAGCCGACGGTTGTCGACGAGGTAGGTCACCTCGGGATCGGTGCCGTAGCGTTCGAGGAGGTAGACGAGGAAGTAGACGACGGTGGCCATGCTCTGCGGCTCGCGGGCGTGGTGCAGCGCGGTGTAGAGCACCTCCGGCTCCCCCTCATCCACGCCGGGATTGTCGGACACTTCCACCATCCAGAGCTCGCGGCCCTCGTAGCTCTGGCCCAGCGACACCTTCTCGGTGATGAGGTCCGGGAAGTCGGCGCGCAGCTGGTCGAGCTTGGCCACGACCTCGTCAAACGAGTAGAACCCGCCGACGGAGCCGAACTCGAAGCGGTCGAGGTCGAAGGTCCGGCTGCGCATCGCTTCGAGCGTAGCCTGACGCCGCGGAAGCTGAGCGTTGTAGACGGCTTCGAGGTCGGGGACGGCGAGGCGGTGGGCTATGCCGCGCTGGCCGAGGCGGGCCTGCTCCTCCGCGTTCAGCACCGCGCACGTCTCGACCCCCACAGGCGTCTTGTGGGTGTGGGCGTGGTCGAGGGCGAGGCCGGCCTGGGCCAGGTCTTGGACGAGCGCCGCCGTCGGCTGAGTAAAGCAGACCTCGGCGTACGGTCCGCTGGCCGTAGGCTGTGCGTGCGCAGCGGCACTCCCCACCGCAACTCCCAGAGCCACGAGCACGGTGCAGGCGAGCCGCCGGAGCGCAGGGTGAGACCAGAACGCAGGACGAGGCGATGTGGGACGAGACAACGCGGGGTGGGTCAACATGGAGACGAGACGTGGGGATGCCTAGCGGATCTGGACGAAGCGCTGCGTCTGGACGTGGCCACCGGCAGTCAGCCGTACGATGTAGGCTCCGGTGCCTAGCTGTACCCCGGCGACGGTGCGCCCGTCCCAGGCCACAGCGTGGGGGCCTGCCGCGCGCACCTCGTCGGCAAGCACGGCCACGCGGCGCCCCAGTACATCATAGATCTCCAAGCGCACCGCTGTCGCCACTGGCAGGGTGAACGGCACGGTGAGGCCCTCAGCGGTCGGATTGGGATACGGCGCGCCAAGCGACAGCACGGCGGCATCCGGCCCAGCACCCGTGCTCACCTGCGTTCCGTCGACAAGCTCGACCACCGCCACGTCATCGACGAGCCAGCCGTCGCCCGTCACGGAGCCGTCGGACACGAGCAGGAACTGGAGCGTGACCTCCGGCTCGCCGATGAAGTCGCTGAGGTCCATCGTTTCCTCGACCCAGCCCGCCTGGACGCCGTCGTAGATCGGAAGCCCTGCCACATCAGGCTGCGTGAACTCGCTGCCTGGCTTGGTGTAGCGACCGGAGAGAACCTCGAACGCGCCGTCGCCGGCCGAGGCGAGTACCTGCGCATAGTCGTACCCCGCCTCAATGTCCCACTGGGTGCGGAAGGTGAGCAGCGCCGCCTCGGCCTCGGAGAGGTCGACAGGGACCGTGAGCTGCAGTTGGGCGTCGGCGCCGTTGCGGTAGTCGCGGCCGGGCGAGTCGGAGAAGGCGGGGTCTCCGTCGACGTCTTCGAGGCCCCATCCGCCCTGCGGTCGCCACGCCATCAACGTAGTCGCTGGGTCCTCGAAGCGGACCGTGGGGGTCCCAATGGTGAGGGCGTCGAGCGGGACTGTGCGTGTCACGCCGCCCAGATCGATCTCGATGGCCAGCCCTTCTGCGAGCCCGAGTGGGGCTGACGCCGCGACCTCGACTTGCAGCCTCACCTCGACGCTGCCGTCCATGGCAAGTGGCTCAACGGCGACGGCGCCGAGGGGCCGGAAGTCGTCCGACGCGCTGGTGAGGCGTAGCGTCGCCCCGTCCAGGTCGTCCAGCCCGACGTTCGACACGCGCACAACCAAGTCCGCCGCATCGCCGGGGTCCACGAACCCGTTGACGCACGACAGACACGCGGAGTCCGTCTCCTCGACGCCCGTCAGGCGGATCTCGGGATAGCCCCCCGCCACCCACGCCAGCAGTAGGTTGGCATCGAGGTTTTCCTGCGCCAGCGGCTCGATGCGGTCCGGCAGCGGCCAGAAGAAGTCGTCGAACGTGCCGACCTCGGGCGTGAACGCGTAGATCTTGTCCTTCGTGGTCTGCTCTCCATAGAACCAGTCGTCGGAGTCGCCATTGACCACGTAGCCGACGGTCTGGTTGCCGGTCCCCGCGCGGTAGTTGTTCGCCTCGGTCATGAGTGCGGCGAAGTCCACGAAGCGGGCCGAGTCGGGCGTGTAGAGGTCGCGCTCGTAGCCCCACGGGTAGATGAGCAGGTTCGAGAAGCTGTGGTAGTTGTGCGTCGTCCGGAAACGCCGGCTCTCCACGAAGTCCCGCAGCGACGCCGTCTCCGGCTCCGAGAACGGACCCGGACCCCGGTACGTGTCGCTGAAACCGTTCGGGCTCGACCCCTCGTTGTCGTAGCCCCACTCATACCCGTAGTTGCGGTTCGGGTCCACCCCAAAGCTCCCGTCCCCGTTGT